>CAYVNI010000075.1:0-3670 GCA_964452815.1 uncultured Sulfurovum sp. | reverse complement strand
AAAATATGAACGTGTCCATAGTGAACTTTTACCTCCTAAATTGAATGCCGTATCTTTAAAATCTCTTTTTAGCAATCTGCTACTTTTCCCTTTTAAATTATTAATAATAGAAGATAGCGAATGTTTAGGTTCATACGAAATCATTAGATGAACATGGTCTAACTCTCCATTAAATTCCATAAGCTTACAATCGTTTAATTCTAGTGTCTCTCTAAATAGTTCTTCTAAATATTATACTACTCCACCCTAACCTCATAATATTTAGGCAGATTAAAATCGTTCCACAAGTTGTCAACATACATATGGATATGATGAATAATTTCATTTGATTGCTCTGCCAATTCAAGGGTAATGTTGGCTGTTACTTTCCAGTAGTTTATTTTTCCCTCTCCACTATATATATGTTCGGTAGTCACTCTTGGAACGTCTAGTAACTCTATGCTTGTTGCATCGACTTCACGCTTTCTGTAGAGTGAATTTTGTAGATTTTTAAGTTTCCATAGGCTGTCTGCCAAGATAAAATAGTAGTAGTTGATGTGTACCAACTCATTTGCCATATTTTGGATACTATCTTTATCGTAACCTTTGCCATCTGTTTCTCGGAACATTCTGTATTTACGTCTTGCAAAATTTTTATCTATATGATGATAAAGTACAGATGATTTTTTTTGGTAGTCATCAATAGAGAGCAAAACAGAAGCTACTATGGACTTGATTTTAAAGATAATTTTCTTCTCTTTTGGTTCGTTATTTTGATCTTTGTCTATAATTGCAGTCTCAACTGTCTCTATAAGATGCTGTATAAAGAGTTTAGACAGAGGGTGGTCAAACTTTTTGGTTTCGTAATTTTTATTCTCCTCTTTTAGCTTTCCCCAGAGTTTTTCAATACAGTTACTCTCTGTCTCTATCATCGCTTCATACTCACCATAGGTAATCATATTTGTATTGCCTGTTTTATTTTCTGCTACAAGCTGTTTATCTTTATGCATATTGGCAATGGCTCTAAATGCCTCTAACTCTGCTCTGATATGAAGACCATTTAAGCTATCCTCTTTCTCAACTGTCTCACTAATCTGTAAAAAAGGGATTTTAACCCCTGTATTGACATATATAGACAAAAGCAGAAGCATCTCGGCACGTTTAGGGATAGAACGATACTCCTCACTCATATTGTTGTTTACTTGTGGAATATGGATAGAAATCTCTTCTCTATAGTCTAATGTTGGTAAGGTGTAGTTTATAATGGTCTCTTTGATTATCTGTTGATGGGGAATAATAATTTCAGCATTGGATTTAATGCCATAAAACTTATCGGCTCTAATTCCAATATGTCTTACTTCTAACATTTCAGAACCATCAATGGTGACTCGGTCATGCTCTTCATAAGGGGAATCCATTTGCAAAGAGAGTCCAGCAAAGTAGTTCTCTAAAAGGTCTTTGGTTGCCATGGTCAGTAGACCTCCTACAATAGCAATAAAGATACTAAAAGGGATATAGTCGGTCATCTCTCCCGTGGTGTTACTTGTACCAAGCACTTGTGTGATATTCTGCTCAACACCCCCTTGAGTATCTACCAAAACAGCTGTATAATCCATAATATGTATATAGTTAAAAAACGTTCCATACAAAAGACTTAAAAAGAGAATCACCAATAAAAAATTTATAGAAAGCGTTGCCAACTCGGGGGGCATCAGCGTCTTTTTTGTGTTAGAGAAGTAGATAGAGTCATACTTTTTAATGGCAAAATTGATACTATTAAAAACAATATAACCTAAAACAAAGATAAAAATAAGTTTGTAGAGAAGAATTTCAAAAGGAGTATAGGAGGATGATGACTCTAAAATTTTTTTAAAACTAGAAGGAAGGAGAAGCTTACCAAAGGTGTAGGTTAAATCATTATAATGGTTAAAATTTCCAGTGGTGAAAATAGTAAATTTTATAGCCAATAAAGAGGAGATACTAACTAAAAAAGCCATACTCACAAAGGTAAATTTATTAAGGTAATGAGAAAAGTAGCTTGTATGAAAAATAAAATTGCTATAGATTCTACTTTTTATCTCAAAATAGGCATAGCTCACGCTTAAAAGAGTAAAGAGACTCAAAAGAATAAAAAGATTCATAGAGAAAAGTTCAAAATTTCCAATCCAATAAGAGAAGACAGCAAATGTACCTAAAGCACTAATCATAAAATAAAAGTAGTATTTCCAAGCTCTTTTAATAATGAAGAGAATAATTTTTAAATTAACTGTTTGTAAATTTTTAATCAGACCTTTTAAAAATAGCATTAGTTCATTGGTATTGGATTTGCCCTCTCTATCTTTTAAAGGCATAATTGTATTATAAATTTTATGATAAATATTAATAATTCTGTTTAGTTTAAAAGAGGACTTCAAAGTAATATTTAGAGACTTTTTCATATATGGTGAAGCACGTAGTTCATGTATTTTAAACTCATTAAGCAAGGAGTGATGGGATTTATCTTCTAAAATCTCTGTAATGTTCTGCCATCTTTCTTTATATAATTCTTTGGTATCTCTTCTTTTCTGCTCATTGTCCTCTTCTAAATTTATGGTCAAGGTCTCTTTTCCCCTCTCTTTTCCCTTCAAATATAGCGACCAGACATTAAAGAGAAGCAGATAGATAAAAATATTTATGAGTAAAAAGGTAAGACTCTCGCCTGTTAAGAAGGTGGGGGTGTAAACTTTCTCGCTAGTCTTTGGGTCAATCAAATACAAAAATGCAAATACAGAGCTAAGAAGTGTCAAAAAAATCATAATTGTGAAAATAAAAGTGGACAATAACTTCTTCATAAATAGCAATCCCTTTTTTATCAATATTATAGCGAGAAACCACCTCTGTCAGGGGTGCATGAAGGGGTAGATATCAATTCCTCAACCAATTCCCATTTTCCATAACCACTATCTACATTGAAATGTCCTCCATTTTTAATAACCATATAGTTTGCTCCAATTGACTCTGATATTATTTTGGCTTCATCAAGCTTAATCCAAGGGTCATTGTCAGAGACAATTAAGTCCACTTTTTTAGCGTAAATTTTTTGGGGTATCTCACAAGGGAAAAAACTCTTAATGGTTGATTCAGTTGTCTGTAAACTTGGAGGAGAGACCATAATCAAATGCTCCATCTCCACCATCTCCTCTTGACAGAGCCAAAACCATAAGATGTTAGCTAGTGAGTGACAGACCACAATTTGAGGATTGAACTCTTCTAATAACTTTTTAACTTGTTTACTCCATCTATTTTTGCTTGGAAAGTGACAGTTATCCAAAAGAGGAAAAGAGACTGTTCCATAATTTTTAGCTATTTCACTTGCCAATTCACTTTGCCAATGAGGAGCATCACTTCCTCCCCAACCATGTAAAATAAGCGTTCTTTTATTAATTCTTTTCATCATAACCTATTGTATCCTTCTTTTCATTATCTGTTATATATCTATAGCCACTTAACCGACACCCAAAAACGTTAACTTGAATATTATAAGATTTTGGGGTAGAATACCAAAACAGGCTTGGCTTTTTGTGGGCTTGGACTTCTATTTGGATTGCCTTTTTAACAAGGAAAAGTAAATTATTTGACACCCCAAAAACCACCCCACCCAAAAAACATCCCACATACTTAAAATCTTTACCTTGTAAAAAAGAGGATACTT
>CAYVNI010000074.1:0-6280 GCA_964452815.1 uncultured Sulfurovum sp. | reverse complement strand
AGGTGAGTTTGCTACCAAACTGGATTTTAACCGTTATCTCAAAAAATCACTTAAAAGCGAAATAGCTGATATCTGTAACATCTCAAATACCCGTTACGGTGGAGCAATAACGGCTGGACAGTTTTTAGAAGAGTTTATTGATGATGACCACAAAGATAAATGGGCACACATTGACATTGCAGGACCTGCATTTGTAGAACATGGTTGGGGAGAAAACCCACATGGTGCAAGTGGCGTTGGTGTTCGTATGCTACTAAGATTAATCGAAAATCTAGCACGACAGTAATGCTAAAATACCTCTATCTATTGAGTAAAAAACAGTTCAAGGTGATATTTTTTATCACCGTGGCTGTTATCCTCTACAAAGCGCTCACCCCTAGTTTTGGAGAGCCTCTCTTCTATTTTAAAAATATGGACAAGGTACTACACGCTTCTGCTTTTTTTGTACTCTCATTTCTTCTCAATCGCTCCTCATCAAACATACACAAACGTATTAGAAACATCCTTGCACTCTTAGGCTTTGGAGTTTTTATAGAGATTGCACAATCATTTACAGGCTACAGAGATGCTTCAATTGCTGATATTTTTGCTGATTTAGTAGGGATTTTACTCTTTCAACTCAGTTACTCTTTTTTGAAGTATCGGCAACATATAACAACAACAAAATATCCATAACCCCCCCTTCACAAAAATTTGGATAAAATCTCAATAAATTTTAAATAGACACACACAAGGAATATCATGGGACTTAGTATCGGACTTGTAGGATTACCAAATGTTGGGAAATCAACTACATTTAACGCCCTAACCAAAGCACAAAACGCAGAGAGTGCCAACTACCCTTTCTGTACCATCGAACCAAACAAAGCAGTTGTACCTGTACCTGACACACGACTAGAGGAGTTAGCCAAAATCGTTAATCCTGAAAAGATTCAATACTCCACACTTGATTTTGTGGACATCGCAGGGCTTGTAAAGGGTGCGAGTAAAGGTGAAGGGCTGGGGAACAAATTTCTCTCAAATATTCGAGAGACTGAGGTTATTTTACATATTGTAAGATGTTTTGAAGATGAGAACGTGGTACACGTAGAGGGTTCAATTGACCCCATTCGTGATGTTGAGATTATCGAACAAGAGCTTCTCTTTGCTGACTTGGATGCTGTTGAAAAACGTATCATGACCCTCTCAAAAAAAGCCCGTGGAAATGACAAAGATGCCAAAGCTCAACTACTAATAGTCGAAGCCCTACTAGAGCATATTGCTGAGGGAAACCCTGTCTCTAATTTTGCTGATATCGACACTGATGAGTTTAGAGATATGAACAAAGATTTACGCCTCTTAACCTCAAAAGAGATTATGTACGGAGCAAATGTAGATGAAGATAGCCTAGAGGAGGACAATGAGTTTGTCCAAAAACTAAAAGCCTATGCCAAAGAACGAAACTCAGAGGTTATTAAACTCTGTGCCAAGATGGAAGAGGAGATGGTTGATTTTGATGATGAAGAGCGTGAAGAGATGCTTCATGACCTTGGAATCAAAGAGAGTGGACTGGAGCAAATTATCCATAAAGGATTCCATAAGCTTGGTCTCATGTCCTACTTCACAGCAGGGGTAAAAGAGGTGAGAGCATGGACAATTCGCCAAAATACTACAGCTCCTAAGGCTGCTGCTGTTATCCATAATGACTTTGAGAAAGGATTTATCCGTGCTGAGGTTATCGCCTACAACGACTTTATCGAATTTGGTGGAGACAATGGAGCAAAAGATGCAGGAAAAAACCGTCTTGAAGGTAAAGAGTATATCGTCCAAGATGGCGATGTAATGCACTTTAGGTTTAATGTTTAATCTTTAAACAAATATAAATAAAAGGAAAAATTATGAAATATATAAAACTACTACTATTGGGTTTAATGACAGCTATATTTATCGCCTGTGGGGGTGGAAGTTCATCTTCAGATGATGACAATGGCACTCAGTCTAGCTCTGCACTTGCATCAAATGAAGTACCAACTCCAACTCCAACTCCAACACCAACTCCTCTTAAAGTCAACCAAAAGCCTATTGCAAATGCAGGGGTGGATCAAAATATAACCTTTGGTCATCAGGTTATTTTGGATGCATCAGGAAGTACCGATGATGGAACCATTGTCAAATATGAATGGATAAATAGAGGCAAGGTATTTACGACTAAGAGCAGTATTATTTTAGAAAATTTTCCTCAAGAGGGGACATATACTATAGATCTTAATGTTACCGATGACAAAGGTGAAGTCAGTACAGATAGCATAAAGATACTCACTTATTCAGATACCATTGTGCTACTAAAGACCACACAAGGAGATATTGAACTTAAAATGAAAAGTGATATTGCTCCAAAAGCTGTTGAGAACTTTGTAACCCATAGTAAAAATGGTTATTATGATGGTCTAACCTTTCATAGAATCATCAAAGATTTTATGATTCAAGGAGGAGACCCGAAAGGAAATGGAACGGGTGGAGAGTCCATTTGGGGAGAGCCATTTGAAGATGAATTTGACAGTAGTGTTACCTTTGATAGACCATTCCTCTTAGCAATGGCAAACTCTGGTCCAACAACTAATGGCAGTCAATTTTTTATTACTGTAGTACCAACCACTTGGCTCAATAATAAACATACTATTTTTGGAGAAGTAATGGAAGGGAATGAAACGGTTACCAAACTAGAAAATGTAGAAGCAAGTCGAAGTGGAAAACCTTTTAAAACACAAACTATTATCAAAGCTTCTGTTAAATTTGAAGTACCACAATAGAGCATAGGGGAGACTCCCCTACTTCTCTATCCCATAAAGATTCAAGAGACTCTTTACCTCAGGGTCTCTTCCTAACCACTGATTATAAAGAGAACTCATATCCTCAGAGCCACCTCTACTTAAAATATACTTCTGATACCCATCGGCTTTTTCTTGATTAAACCCATTCTCATCAATACAAGCATAAAATGCATCTGCACTCAATACCTCTGCCCATTTATAACTATAGTAACCAGCGGCATACCCTCCTGCAAAGATATGGGCAAAACCATTTTGAAATTTATTATACTCGGGTACTTCCAAAAGTGCGGTGGTCTCTCTGATACCATCAAGAAGAGCTTGAATCTCATCACCTTGATACAATGCTTTATGTAAATTAAAATCAAATAGTGAAAACTCAACTTGACGTAAAATTCCCAATCCTGCTTGGTAATTTTTAGTATCTTTAATCTTATCTAAAAGCTCCTCACTCATAGGTTCACCACTCTCGTAATGAAAAGCAAAACGTTTTAAAATAGGCTTTTCATAGGCAAATGCCTCTAAGAACTGTGATGGAAACTCTACCACATCCCATGCTACCCCATTGATACCTGAAACGGAGTGTTCACTACATTGTCCAAAGAGATGATGAATCGCATGACCCATCTCATGAAAGAGTGTTACCACATCATCATGACGAAGCAGACTTGGGTTCTCATCAGTTGAGGGAGAGAAGTTACAAACAATAAACGCAGAGGGAAGATGTCTATCTCCCTTTGAATCTATAAAGTGTGTCTCCCAATTATGCATCCATGCACCACCACGCTTCTCTTTTCGTGACTCCAAATCAAAATAGATACGCCCTGCCAACTCCCTTGCCCTATAGATATCAAAAGGTTTTACTTTTTCGTTCCAAACAGGTATATCCACCACTTTAAACTCTACTGAAAAAAGCTCTGAAACCACATCGAGCATCCCTCTTAAAACTTTTGATTGTTCAAAATAGGGTTTGGTCATACTGTTATCAAAATTAAATTTCTCTTTTTGAAGCTTCTCACTGTAGTACACCACATCAAACCCTCTAAGCTCTTCTATGTTGTCTACTCTTTTGGCATAGACTTTTAACTCCTCTATCTCCTCTATCGCTTGAGGTCGTGCCAGTCGTCCTAACTCCTCTAAAAAGTGTGTCACATCAGAAGTACTTGAGGCATCTTTTTCTGCCAATGAATACTCTGAATAGCTCTCAAACCCTAAAAGCTTGGCTTGTTGATTTCGCAAAGAGAGTATCTGGTCTATCACCTCTGCATTTTTAGGGGCTCGTGTGGCATAAGCACGAGACAACTCCTCTCTATACCCACGATTTACCCCATAAGTAAGATATGCCATCAGACTAGGGGCTTGTAGTGTAAACTTATATACTATTTTTCCCTCTATCTCTGTTTTTGACAGTTCCAAATCACTCTCAGGTATCCCCTCTACATCTCTCTCATCTTTAATAATAAGCTCATACGCATTGGTGGCATCCAAAAGATTTTGAGAAAAACTGTTTCCTAACTCACTAAGTTGAAGATTTATCTCCTCTAGCTCTTTTTTCTGCTCCATCGGAAGCTCTGCACCTGCTAAGACAAACCCTTTGATATTATTCTCTATTACCCTTTTTGGCTCTAATTCATCCGATGAAATCTTTTTTATCTTCTCAAATAACGCCTCATTTTGTGCCACTTGACTGCTAAATTTTGAAAGCAAGGGGAGAGAGGTCTCATACGCTTTTCTTGTCTCTTCCGAGTTTTCTACTGAGTTCAAATGAGAAAGAGGTGTAAAAAAGTTTTCAAGCTCCTCATCAAGGTCTTGCATCGGTTTCAGTACTCCCTCATAGCTAAAGTCATCACTCTTTGTAATATACTCTATCATCTCTAAATGTCGTACCAACATGGTCTCTAACTCTTTTGGAAATTGCTCTAAATTATCTATTTTAAACTCTTTAAATTGCATTATATTCGCTCCTTAGTTCTTAATTATGGGTTATTTCTTGCGATTATAGCTTATAATTTTTTTATTTTGGTTAAGGGTAATAGGTGGATTCGACTCATAAATTTAACAGTACACACAAATTCTACACAAATTTTAACTATCATTAAAAATAAACATAAAGGAACAGTTATGAAGAAAATTTTACTCATCTCCACAATATTTGCCCTTACCTCACTATTTTCAGACTCTGTTATTATTAGTGATGAGAGACCCACATTTCAAAAGAGACACTCCTTTAACAAAAATATTGACATCCAAAAAAACAATCCAAAAGCTTCACGGAGTAGAAAATCTTCAAAGCGAACATTTAAACGTGATCATCATCGTTATGACAAACGCTATCGTAATTTTGATTATGATAGGAACTCTTATTATGATGAAGAGGGGTACTTCTATGGATATTATGATAATACAGGCTATTTTTTTAATAACATATTTTTTGAATATAATGCTCAATACTCCTACTATGACCGTCTCTATATAAGAGGATATTTTCAACCTCACCATCACCACCGAAGAGTCTACCGATATCATAATGTCAACAACTGGAACCGTGTACACTGCTATCGAGAACCAAATGTAATCGTAGAGGGCTATTACTATGACTCTCCTATCTATTACGGTGGTTCTTCTCATTACAATGATACAAAATATTACGAGATGGACCACGGCAGAGTCACACATGGAAGATTTTCAGACCATAACAGCAGAAGAGCATACCGAGAAGTAGAGAGAAGAAGAGAGGATTTTAGAAATGACCATAGAGACAACTACTCTCATTCACGCCAAGGCGAGTACCGAAGCAATTCACGAAGAGATAACCATAGAAGAGATAACTACCGACAAAATAGTCACAGAGACCACGGTCACATAAGCCGAGGTCGCTTTTCAGATAAGAGTAGTGAGGGACACTTGAGTATTTCTAAGTAAAAGAGTCTTTTTGCTTTATCCTAAAAAGCTTAAATCTCTTTTTAGTGAAACTAAGGTTGCACCCATTGAAAAGTTTCTTAACTATGATTCTTGAACTATATAAAAATCAAAAACATCAAATCCCAAAATGGTTAATAGGACCATTTCCCTCTCCTAAAATCCTGTTTTTTCCATCAAATATAGCTTGGTTGACATAGTTGCACCCCTTAATGACCGACTCTTCCAAAGAGCGACCCAAGCTAAGATGTGTTGCGATGGCTGAGGAGAGACTGCATCCTGTTCCGTGGGTGTGATGGGTTTTGATGGCTCTGTTTTTGATGGTGATGATTTTCTGCTCTTCTTTTAAAAAGAGTACATCTATCATTTCATCTTTAAAGGGCAGATGACCCCCTTTTAGTAGTACCGACACATGAAAGGTATCGCTTAACTCTTTGGCTGAGGCTTCTAGGTTCTCAAAAGAGACAGGGTGTCCGAGCAGTATCTCTGCTTCGGGAATGTTGGGGGTTACAAGCTCAACTTTGGGGAGAAAAGAACGCAAGGTTTTTATTGCC
>CAYVNI010000073.1:0-2307 GCA_964452815.1 uncultured Sulfurovum sp. | reverse complement strand
GCTTATCTGTTTAAACTGCTCTTGAAGGAGGAGGGCTTTTGAGGATTGGTTGGCAAATATATTATCATCATCATCTGAGATAGGCATTACGATATAGAGCTTTTTATACTCTTCATGCTCATAAGATTTGAGGAGTATATCGAGTACTCTTTTTCGATAGTTGATATAGTAGGGGTGGTTCTCTTTTATCTTTTGAAAAATATTACTTGTAGCCGAAAACTCTTTAAACGCCAACTGTTCATAAAAAGAGCTATATTTCTGCTGTTTTGATAGCTTTTCAAAGAGTTTATCGAGTCTCTCTATTTTTGTAATATATTTCTCCAAATGGCTTGGGTTAAAATCTTTGTCATTATGTTTAAACTTATAGGTATTCTCCTCTGCTGATACCATCTCTGTCTCATTGAGTATCAGATAGAGTTCTTCACTATCCTCTATCTTCTCTTTTCTCAAGAGTACCTTTTTGGCAACAGGGATTTTTTGGTTAATATCGGCTATTCCTATCCCTACGCCTATTAGATGTTTGGTATGATTATGGATAAGGTCGGTATTGAAGATTGCTGATATATAGTCATCTCTATTCTCAAATGTCAAGATGATTTTATTGCCTTGATATTTGAGTGTCCCACGATAGGAGTGTATATCTAATGACGATTTATGTTTGGGTGGTTCGATACGAATATTTATCTCATTGGGAATATCAATACCAAGGTACTTTATCTCATAATAATCAATATTGGGATTATCCTCTACTCCATTGATATTAAAAACATACATATATCTATAATTGGTATCCCTATCAATCGTGAGTTCAACTTGCAGATTACTATAACTCTCGATACGTTTACAAAAAGGCTCTATATCCATCTCCAAAAACTCACTGGCACTATCAAAAATCCGTCTGCCATCAACCGTGAGTTTACTAAAAGGATATTTAAAATATTCACTCTTGAACATTCTAGGGGTCATAGGTTTCTCTTGTCTCTTTAGCCAATTTTTACGTAGATAACTTTTCCTGTTTTCAAAAGTTTTTGTAGGATGTTCAATATAAAAGAGTTTAGTAAAATCATTTAAAACTTCTTTGCTTATACTCCTATAAATACATTTAATTTTATCATAAAATAGATATTCATTTCGCTTCATTATGCTTTGTCCTTAGAATTAGAAAGTATTTTTACTTGTTTTATCGTATTGAGATATTTTTTATTATATTATAAATCCCTTAGAGATAGCCCTATTTATAATGTATTTAAACTTATAAATCCTTTTATAAACCCTAAGAACCTCTTGACATACTTCAATAGATTTAGTATAGTTCTCTAATTGATTTGGTTAAATATCTAGCTTAGATATTTTATTTTATTAAAAATAATTATTAAGGAGAAGGAGATGTTAAAAATACTATTGGTAACATTACTTAGTTTATTGAGTTTGAATGCTTCTATACAGAAGGTAACAGAGGGGTATGTTATTGTTCAAACTGCAGGGGATACCTATATGGGAAATGAGCTAGATCAGACATATTCATTAAACCCTTTCCTTATAGGTGCTGGTGAGAGTATTGTTATTATTGATCAAGGTGGAAATAATACTATTGAATTGGTCGAAGGACTCACCATTACTTCCAGTGTAGTGGTATCCAATGAGTTGGTACTCCATTTAGGTAATGGAGCATCTGTCAATATCCGTGGAGCAGATAAATTCACTTTTGATGTTGGTGCAAACAGAGTTAATAGTGTAACAGGAACGCAACAGAACTTTGAAACATTTGTAACCAATACATTGGGTTTAGAGAGTGTTCCAACTCAAGGACAACCTGCGGTTAGTGGTGGTGGAACACAAAATCAAAAAACAACCATCACAGGCTACGCCGAAGATGACCCAATGCCAAATGCAAAGATACGGGTAACAGATGCGTCTGATAATTTAGTAGTAGAAACCACAGCAGATGCCAATGGTAAATACACTCTATCAGCCAATTTTGTTAATGGTAAAACTTATACTTTAGAGAGCAAAGGTAAATTAGGTGATAGAAACATTACGCTTCACAGTATCTTCAAATTTTCAGCCGATACGGTTATCAATGCCAATCCTATCACGGAGTTAAAGTATCAGTTGGTTCAATCAGGTAAAACCTTGGAAGATGCAGAAGCGTTGATTCGTGACTATTTCTCTGTGGTGAGTGGCGAGAAGTTGGAGAGAAATAGATTTGATGTTGAGGGTTCTTTGGCATTGGGTATGGTTGATTTGGCTAAATTGTATGATGGGTTGTTGCCTGTGGATGCGATTGAGAAGATAAAAGAGGATATT
>CAYVNI010000072.1:0-15672 GCA_964452815.1 uncultured Sulfurovum sp. | reverse complement strand
GGTGATGGTTATCTCTATTGTGGTGACGTTTGTGCTTGTTCAGTATCTCTTGAAGGTGGCAAAAGAGACGGATAATCTTGTGATTAAATCAGATGCGTTACACTATCAGACCGACTTGTGGAGCAATGGGGTTATTCTCTTGGCTTTGGGGATTGTTTATGTCACAGGTTGGGAGTGGGTGGATGCTCTTTTTGGTTTTGGGATAGGAATTTATATTATCTACTCTGCCTATGAGATTATAGAGGAGGGGATTGCCATTTTACTTGACCGTGCGTTGGAGAAAGAGATGGTGGATGAGATTCGAGGGCTAATAGAAGAACACCCTGAGGTCAACGGCTACCATTGGCTTAAAACCAGAACCGATGGAACAATTAATTTTGTAGAGTTTCACTTGGTACTTCAACCCAATATGTATCTGATAGAGGCACATAGAATCTCCGACCAAATAGAGGACAAGATAGCCCTTTTGGATGAGAAAAAGCGATGGATTATCACCCCCCACTACGACCCTTATGATGATGAGGAGATAAACAACGCTGTATCAGAGGGTAAAAAACTGGGTCAAGTAGTGCAATGATATACCTGCTCTCTCCCCTAAAAAAAGAGGGAACATACTCTCTGCCGATGATATCATTTGAGACCGTAGCAAAGAGCATAGATTTCTCTAGCATAGATACATTAATGTTTACCTCTAAACAGGCTGTGGTGACGGCTGATATGCTTGATAAGGGTTGGAGAAAATTTCCCTCTATCGCCATTGGTGGAGCGACCAAAAAAAAGATAGAGGAGCTGGGTGGTGAGGTTGTTTATCACCCCAAAGCGTTCTATGGAAAGAGTTTAGCTGAGGATATTAAAAGCTTTTTTACCGATAAAAATCTACTCTATCTAAGACCCAAAGAGGTCTCATTTGACAGCAAAGGCTACTTGGCAAAGAGTGGAATTGTACTAAATGAGCAGATTATCTATCAGACCTCATGTGTGGGCTACACAGAGGAGAAAAAGCCCCCTAAAAATTCCATTATTATCTTCACCTCTCCCTCCACCATTCACTGCTTTTTTAAAAACTTTGAGTGGGATGGTAGCTACCGTGCTGTGCTTATTGGTCATGCGACCAAAGAGCATCTGCCTGAGGGGTGTGCGTATGAGGTGGCAGATGTTCCTTTGATTGATTCGTGTATTGCAAAGGCTAAAGAGATGTTGAAGCGTTAACTCCCACATTTAGAGCCGAGACCAATGCCGACATGGAAGCGTAAGAGATATTGATGTCTTCCCCCACCCCATAATAGACTTTTCCCTCCATCTGTACACCAAAATAGGCCAACGCTTTGGCATCTTCGCCAAGGCTCTTGGAGTGTTCGGAGTACTCTACCACCTCAAATTCGATATTATGCTCTTTAAATATCTTTGAGATAGCCGAGATAATTCCTGATGAGGTGATGGCATGGTGATGGGTCTTCCCTTCAATGGTGAAATCTCCCTCCACGTGTACTTCATGTCCTTGGATATCTATCTTGATATTGGCAATCGAAATATGCTCTTGACGGTTTAAAAATACCTTCTCAAACTCCTCTCTTATCATCCTCTCACTCATCACTCCTTCGATTTTGTCGCTTTGGGCTTGAATGATTTTCCCCACATGTGGCTCCATTCGTTTGGGGATGGCATAGCCGTATAGGGTATTTAGAATATACGCCATACCCCCTTTTCCTGATTGGGAATTGATACGGATAATGGCATCATAGTCTCGCCCCACATCTTTGGGATCAATTGGCAAATAGGGAACATACCACAACGCATCCTTTTTCTGTTGTGCCATTCCCTTTTTTATGGCATCTTGGTGTGAGCCTGAAAATGCTGTATAGACCAATTCGCCTACATAGGGGTGACGCACATGGGTTTTTATCTCGTTACTATCTTCAACTATTTTGACGATTTTATCCACCTCGCTAAAGTCCAATTTGGGGTCAACCCCTTGGGTATACATATTTAACCCCACGGTGACAATATCGACATTTCCTGTCCTCTCACCATTGCCCAACAACGTTCCCTCAACCCTATCTGCCCCTGCCATCAAAGCCAACTCTGTTGATGCCACGGCACACCCTCTGTCATTGTGTGCGTGAACGCTTATCTCCACTTGTTCCCGTTGGGTGATATTACGACACATCCACTCTATCTGGTCGGCATAGATATTGGGGGTTGATGCTTCCACGGTAGAGGGCAAGTTCAAGATAACTTTCTCTTTTTTACTGTTTCTTTGTTTGCTGTTCCCTTTTTTACTGTTCCCCTTTTTGCTGTTCTCCTTGTACCACTCCTCCACCACAGCATTGCATATCTCAGCCGAGAACGCCAACTCTGTTTGGGTAAAACTTTCAGGTGAATACTCCAAACGCACCGAGCCTTCAAAATCATCAAACTGCTCTTTTATCCACCCAATCCCCCTCAATGCCAATGCAATAATCTCCTCTTGACTCTTGTGGTAGACGACTTCACGTTGCATGGTTGAGGTAGGGTTATACATATGCACAATTACATTTTTAGCCCCTCGCAACGCCTCAGCACTACGCACTATCAAATGCTCTCTAGCTTGGGTCAAAATCTGAATGGTCACATCATCAGGTATCAAGTTGTTCTCTATTAAGTAACGAGTAAACTCAAACTCCACTTCACTCGCACTTGGAAATCCTATCTCTATCTCTTTAAATCCCATCTCCACCAAAAGCTTAAAAAATTTCACTTTTTTATCCAAGCTCATCGGCTTTATCAATGACTGATTTCCATCTCGTAAATCAACAGAACACCAAATGGGTGCTTTGTCTATGCGTTTATCCACCCATGTTCGATTCTCTATGGGTATGGTTTTAAATTGGGTATATTTCACGGTTTATTCCTTTTATTATATTATGGTTTTTATGGGTAAAGTAGTTTAGACATAAGGAAACAATGCCTTTAGCCTCGCTATACGTTATATCTGTTGTCTATAAAAATCTGTTTAGAGGTTAAAGAGAGAGCAGGAGAAGAGAAGATTTTCTTGTTGATTTTGTAAAATTGTTATGATGGTTATTCATGACTTCTCCTTGTTTAATTTAGGAAGTGTAGCCAAATAATACTTTAGGTTTAATTTCTAAATTATCAATAAGATGTATTAAAAGGTTTTTGATTTTCCCCTGTTTTGTCTAAAGTTGAGTTAATACAAACTATGCTATAGTTGTTTAATCAACTTAATACAGAGGAGCGTCTAATGAATCTGCCTATATTACAAAAAATTTCAGCCCAAATTTTAGCCAAAAAGCTACCACCCTATAGAAGATGGCTTTTTGAAAAGATAGATTTTAACAGTAGGCTCATCGGTATCAAAGGACCTAGAGGTTCAGGCAAGAGTACCATGCTGTTACAGTATGCCAAAAGTAAAAATCTTCCTGCCTCTAAAATATTGTTTCTTAACTGTGACCACCCTGCTATGTCGGCTACTTCGCTCTATGATGTGGCTGAGTATTTCTATGCACGAGGGGGAGAGTTACTTTTTATAGATGAGATTCACAAAAGCAAAAATTTCTCACAAGAGCTAAAAGCCATCTATGATATTTTTGATTTGCAGGTTGTCTTTTCAGGCTCGTCTGCTTTGGAGATAGAACACGCATCAGGGGATTTGAGCAGAAGGGCTGTGGTGCATGATTTGGGAGTGTTGTCGCTTAGAGAGTTTGTTGAGCTTCAAACAGGTGAGAGATTCAAGGCTTACGCTATGGAGGAGATAATAGAGAACCATTTTGACATTGCTTCTGAGATTATGACAACAATAAGACCCCTTGAACAGTTTAATAACTACTTGGAGTATGGCTGTTATCCATTTTATCATGAATCCCTAACGGATTATCCTCAAAAGCTCTTAGAGGTTATCAATCTCACCATAGATTCTGACCTATCTGCTATTTACAATATAGACTCTTCTAAACTAGAGATACTCAAAAAAATCATCTATATGCTCTGTGTTACCAAACCATATGATTTGAACATCAAAAAACTAAGCTCTGCAGTAGAGACCTCATGGCAAACCCTCGCCAAATACCTCCAACGGATGGATGCAGGGAGTCTTATCCATATCGTCCGTCAAGGAAAAGGAATGAGGGTAGTAAATCGACCAGACAAACTTCTCTTGGACAATCCAAATCTATTTACAGTACTTTGTACCTCCTCCAATATCGGCTCAATTCGTGAGAGCTTTTTTGTCTCACAAGTGGGCTTAAAGCATCAAATCCACTACCATGATAAAGGGGATTTTATCGTAGATGACCATCATGTGTTTGAGATTGGTGGAGCATCAAAAAGCAATGCCCAACTAGATGGAAACCCAAATGGTTATGTGGTGGCTGATGATATTGAGATAGGGTTTGACAAAAAGATTCCTCTTTGGCTGTTTGGATTTTTGTATTAGAGATGTTTTTGATTTTACCTCTTATACTCAATCACAGCTCCACTGCTATAGTTAGGTACATCATCATAAGAGAATACGGTATAGAACTTATCTACTTTTGTTGAGCCAAAGGTATCATAGGTAAAGGTGTCTGAACCTGCATAGAGTTTTACCCCATCAAACGGGTTTCTGGGTTGATGCCATCGGTTTCTGACGACATAGTAGCCCACACAGGCATCATTTTGTATCTTGTCCCAACTTATTTTTACTGTTCCTTTGTCCACATGTGCTTTTAGGTTTTTGGGGTTTGGTAGAGGGTGCTTTCTCTTTACAATGTAGTTGACTACCAGTTTGGCTGAGTTCTCTCCCTCATGTGCCCAGTTAATGAGGTGTTCACGGCTAAGAACAGAGGTGGGACGGATGATGAATTTTGCCTCTTTGTCTTGTTCGTGCATCTCTTCTAGGGCGAGTTTTGAGTAGTGGTCAAAAGCGAAGTTGTGACATTTCTTGCGTCCCAGTTCGTGGGAACTTACCTCATAGCCAATATATTCGATGCGTTCTCTCTCTTTGATATCATTGTAGGAGAGTTCATCAAAATCAACAAACTCCACATCATAACGGATGTCTACCTCTTTTTTGACAGTGGAAGTGTTGTGAATCTCTATCCACGCTTCGGTGATGACGGTCTCTTTATTGTCAGGAAGTGAAGAGAGGTCAAAGGACATATAGGCGTAGACTTTGTTTCTGTTTTTATCAAATCCACAAGCCAGTTTATTGGCGATTACTTTATCTTCTGAGATTGTGATGGCATTGGAGAGTTCAATAGAGAGTTGCTTTGATGGGATGGTGTATTTGATGTCGATAGCAGGACGGTAGTGAAGCCCTCCACCTTGGTTTCCATAGCCTAAATCAAATACCATGATTTGAGAATCTCTTCCGATAGGAAGCTCTTTTGGCCCTTCAAGTTTAAAAATTACTTTTCCTTTGGAAAGCTCCTCTTGGAGTTTTTTTCTCTCAAACTCATTGAAGTCCCAATGGCTCCAAATACCCTGAGTTAACTGCTCAGAGGGGACACTTTTACCGACTGTTTTTACGTGTTTTGCCTCATGGACTTGATGGTAGTCTTGGATATCAGCAATGGTTTTTTGATTGATAATAGAGAGAGACCACTCTCCATATTTTTCTATTTTGGCAGAGACCCTGTTTAGTGGATACAAAGAGATTTTGGCATCTAAAATAATTGCATTTTCTGGGATTCCAGCCAAGTCGAACTCCATTATACCATAAGAGATTCCTCTGCCACTACTGACCCCAACCTTTAGAGAGTTTCTCCCAAAGTGACTAATATTGGCTTCGAGTGTTTTTTCTGCAACATAGCCTACTTTTGATTTATTTGGAAATATGGTTCTTGCAAACTCATTGTCCTCAAGCAGTGTTTTTAATTTTGCTTTGGGTGCATAGGGGGATTTTGTATGTGAAAGTTTATCAATAGCTCTTATATAGTAGAGGTACATGGTACCACTTTTTAGGTTTTTGTCTATGAAGTTATTGTTACAGGTAATACCGATAAGTGAAGAGTCGTTACACGCCATTTTATTGTTTAAATTTCTATAAATTTCAAAATAGATATCTCGGTTGTCTTCATACTCCCATGCAAGGTGACACTCGTCAGAAGAGAATGATTTTATATGAAAATTTTCCACTCTTTTGGGTGCATTTTTACTGTAGTTTTTTGCTTCACTTAGAGCATAGAGTAGAGCAGGGATATTTTCGTTGATGGACTCGGACATATTTTGCATATAATCAGGGATATTTCGTGTCCCTACCTCTACCACAACAGGCAAGATGCCTTTTGAGTAGTAGTACTCTCTGCCCGAACCTGAGATAAGTTTAGTAGGTGGTTTTCCTCTGTTTATTCCGTATCGTCTTCCTGTTACTTTTTGGATATGGTAGTTCATATTGGCACAAAGAGAGTTGAGGTCAGTTCCCTCTAGCTCCATTTCATGGTTAAACTTATGGGCAGGAAAAAATACATTTCCTTGTGAATGATAATCAAGGGCAATGGTGATATTGGTATGGGAATCCACAAACTTTTTAATCGCTTGGGTCTCAGGCTCTGAAAAAGGCTCAGGTCCACCATAGACATTTGAGTTTGTCTGTGTTGATTTTCTATAGCCTATGGAGAAGTTACGATTGAGGTCAACCCCAAATGTTCCATCCCCATTATCCCGTCTGTTTTTTCTCCAAAAAGAGAAATGTTGTCTGCTGTATTCAAATCCATCAGGATTTAGACAGGGAACCAAATATAGTGTATTGTTTGTTAGGGTCGTCAAAATTTCAGGATTGTTTTTATAGTTGTTCAGAATATAGTCAATAAACTCAATGCCCAACTCATTACCAATCCACTCACGAGCATGAACTGTTCCTGTAAAAAGTAGAGCAGGTTTAATATTAGCAAATGCCACATTTAAAGAGATAGTTGCTAGTAATATATCTCTGTCTTCCCAACTTTTGCCAATGGTGCTAACCGAGATAATGTCTGGATATTTTTTGGTACACTCTATAAGAAAGTCACAGCTCTCTTGGTATGAACGATATTGTTGTTTCACGTTATAATCCCCTAATGATAATTTCAAGGGAATTTTAACAAAAATTAACCTCAAAAGAGGTTAAAAGACTAGTTTGATGAGGCTGTTTTTAGCTCTTCATCTAGCTCTGAAATAGCTGATTCGTCTCCTGAAACTTCAGGTGCTTCTTCCTCTTTTAGAGCAGGTACTTTCATTGATTTAATACTTTTTAGTTTAAATTTATCTTGATAGTTCCACTTTTCACTAGGCCACTCTTCAGAGGTTCTCTCTGCAACACGATAGACAGGATAGCTTTCATCAAGGTCGTGCATATAGACCGTTCCTTCACCATATGATTTTTTCTTATTACCAAAGTATGAACCATCATAAGAGGCTGAGTATTTACCAAAGGTGATATGTCTCATTGTTCGTAGTAAGTTGGGAGAAATTTTACCAAGCTCTTCCCAGTTGAACATTGGCATATGTGGTTTTCTAAATCTTCCTTCACTTAGATTCCACATGATGTATTGACCAATCCAATCTCTAATATATGGGAACGCTGCAAACGCAGTGGCACACTCTAGGATTCTTACTTTTCCATCTTTGCCATAGGCAACATCACACGCCCAGTACTCAGCTTTGGCAGCTTTTGAAGTTTTAACGGCGAGTTCAAGAACATTTTTAGGCACATCCATATAATCCATCTCTCCACCTTGACTGGTATTGGTCAACCACTCACCTTTAGGGGCTCTTCGCCAAAAGGCACAGACAGGTTTGTGACCAATAAGCATGACACGGATATCAGCTTCCATTGGTATAAAATCTTGGAAATACATTGGGTGGTATTTTTTACTGGCATATAGCTCTTTTGCCTCTTGGTAAGAGTCAACTTTATGCACAAAATATCCACCGTAGTTAGATGGTCCATATGATTTTTTAACAATTTTTGGATAGTTTGTCTTTTTTAAGAATGTATCAGCATTATTTCTGTGGTAGTAGATGTATGTTTTTGGAATTGGCAGATTATACTTCCATGCAAAACGGGTTACATTCTCTTTTGATTTATTTGAAAACTGTGTGTCCAAAGAGGGTACAAATCTTACATTTGGTAAGGCACGTGCTATCTCTCTAAATGTCTCATATGCCGTAGCAGGAACATTTCCAATAAGCACATCAATTTTTTTTCTTTTAACCTCTGCGACAAATCTATCTTTGTCATTTCCCCAGTGATAGGTAACCTCTTCAATCTTGTTTGGCCATCCCTTAAAGTTTGAGTAGTCAAAAAATCTTAATACATAATCCATGTATAAAAATCCAAGTGTTGGTAGTTCTTCGTTTTTTAATATCATAATATCTTCCTTAATTATTTTGTTAATTATTTTGTTGTCTTATTTATGTGTTACTTTTGGGTTTTTCGGTCTATCATATCTACGATGAGTTCTATCTTTTTATCATTAAAATCAAGTCCCATTTTCTCTTGTGATGGTGTGGCAAAAGCAGGAATTCCATTGACCTCTAGTACCACATACTTCTCTTTCTCTTGATCAAAAATAATATCAACTCCTGCAATATCAGTACCACACGCAGCCGCGGCACTAAGGGCAATCTCTACTACATCATCATTGGGTTCACGCATAAATACTGAACCACCTGAGGTGACATTGGTTCTCCAATCATTACCACCTGCCTTACGTCCATAACAGCCAACAAATTGACCATCAACCACATCCACTCTAAAGTCAGTGTTATCATAAGTGATAAATCTCTCAACAAAAACTTCACGTGTATTGCTTTGGTTAAGGGTAGGTACTAATGCTTGAAGACTCTCTTTATCTTCTATTTTAGTCAGCCCTGAACCTCCCCAACCATTGGTTGGTTTATAGACCATGCCACCCCATTTTTTAAGTACTTTTTTAAGACCTTGATATGAGTCATCACGGTGAAAAAGTTTATAGTCAGAGGTATTGACTCCTGCATTTCTTAATACAAAAGAGGTCTGAAATTTATCCTCCGTTAGTTGAAAAGCGTCATATGAATTAATCATTGGAATCATACGGTTAAGTGCTTGGTAAAGATAGGTTTGATAGACGGTCTGCTCCCCTGCGTTATAAGAGAAGAAGAGGTCAAGTTTATTTAGTTTTACACCGTTGTGTATGATATTTTTATTTTGGGCAATTGCTTTACGTAGGTCGATATCATCAATAGTCTCAATATTACGCTCTTGTAGTTTTGAAATTATCTTTTCACCAATGGCATATCCCCCGCCATTTTTATAGAGCCACATTCCTATTGTTCGCTTGTCCGACATTCTCTTCTCTCCTTTAAATTAAAATTTTTTTAATGTTTGATGATGGTCTAAAATTGCTGTCATTAGGTCTATTCGTTGTCTAAAAGAGCTTTTTAATGCTCTCTCTTTTACAGTGTGGTCACCATCTCCAAAAGGGCCAAATCCATCAAGTGTTGTAACCCCTTGTGAAGCGATGATATTGGCATCACTCACACCACCACGCTGTTCTGTTAAAAATTTTATGTTCAATAATGTTTCTATTTTTTTGATTAGTTCGGATTGTGCTTTATTTGGTTCCATTACATCGCGTTGAATCAGTCCTGAAAGGGTGGATTTTGTCTCTTTTACATAAGAGGTGTTGGTAATCTCCTCCAATGCTTTCAAAAGCCTATCTCTTTCACTATTTTGTGTGTAACGAAGCTCCAAAAGAAGCTTGGCATTTGGAGAGATGGTGTTGGCACCAATTCCCCCCTCTATCTTACCAACATTAACGGTTGTTCCTATCTCTAAATTGGTGAGCTTTGTGAGTTCTATAAGTTTATGAGCTGCTTCAAGATTGGCATTAATACCTGCTGTATATCGAACCCCTGCATGAGAAGCTTTCCCCTCGATATCAACGGTAAATGTACCAACCCCTTTCCGTCCCGTTACTACCTCAAGATTTTCTCCTGCTGCTTCAAAAACAAAACATATGTCATAATCTTTGGCAAGAGAGGAGGAGAGAAGTTTACTATCATCACTTCCCGTCTCCTCGTCTGAAACCAGTAAAAAATCGATATTCTCTATTTTGTTATTTTGGGCATGGATATTGCGAAGAGCTTGAAGTGCAACGATGTTTCCGCCTTTCATATCACAGACTCCTGGACCATAAATCCATTCACTGTCCTCTCTATAGTGTTCAAACTTTCCTTGGGGAAATACAGTGTCGTTATGACCCAAAAGTAAAATTTTAATTCCCTCTGTTTTTGGAGAGGTATAGAGGTGATGATTTCCGATATGAGAACGCTCATAACAGTGGTTGTTAAAGCCTAGTTCTTCTAGCCATAGGCTCATATGTTTGGAGACCCTATTGACTCCATTTTGGTTTTTGGTAAACGAGTTTATATTAATAATCTTTTCTAAATCTTTTAAATAGTTCATTTTTGTACTTTAAATTGTGAGTGAGTTGCGAATTATATCATTTGTGAGCAAATATAAAAGTAAAAAGTGGGTAAAAAATATAATTACAGGTAGAATTTACTCACTATTTGGATTAGTATAAACATTATTGGTATAAAAAAAACAGTACTTAACAGTATAAGTGATGTTACATTTTGTGGTCGGCAATTATAGAGTGAAGCGAGGTTAATATTGGCAACGGCAAGAGGAACAATCATCTCCATAAAAATAATACCTTGAACGTATAAAGAGAAATGACTAAAGCTTAAGATGATGGCTGTAGCCATTGGAATAATAATAAACTTTTGAGATATTACTCCGATAAAAAGAGATTTTTTGATATTTGCTAGTTTTATTCCATAGAGAAAAGTTCCCAGTAAAAAGAGTTGTAAAACGATTCCTGCATAGGCACCCATTTTAAAAAACTCTTGAATTTGAGGATGAATGACTACCTCATTTAGGTTTAAAGTAATGGCAATAATAGAGGCAGGAATAATAGGAATTTTAATAATATTTAAAAGTGATTTTTTAATAGAAAAAGAGCCTCGTGAGTAGATATATACTCCTAAGACATAGACCACAAAAACATTGGCAATATTGATAAGGGTGGTGTAGATAACAGAGTTCATCCCAAACAGAGCAATACCTAGAGGGATACCAATGTTTCCTGTATTTCCTACAAACCCTGCTATGGAGAAGATGGCTCTCTCTTTTGGGTCAGGAAATAGCTTTTTAGCCACTAAAAGCATGGGAAAAAAGATAACAGAGATAATTCCAATATAGTAAATGGGTACAAAGAGATGCTCAGTGGAGAGTTTGGCAGTGGAGAATCCCCATACGGTAACAAAAGCTTGTAGAAAATAGACAGAGAAGAGTGTGAGGGTCTTGCTGTCCATCTCCTCTTTAAAGATGCGTTTGGCGATATATCCTAAAAGGATAAAAACATAGACAAAGGTGATAGAGAGTAGCGTTTCAATCATGATAAAAATCCTAATTTTTAAAGAAATAATACTATAATCCTTTAAAATTATTTATTATTAAAATAGTTATTTAATTAAAAAAAGGAAACTTTTGGAAGATACATTAACAAATTTAAGTACATGGGGATATGTCGCTTTGGCATTTTTCTCTTTTGGTGGTTCACTGGTGGTGGTGGCCGCCGCTGGGGTGCTTTCATACATGGGTGAGATGAACCTGATTGTCTCATTGGGAATAGCAACATTTTTTAACTATATAGGAGATATGTTTCTCTTTTATATAGGACGATATCACAAAGAGGATATCAAGCCCTATTTTGAGAAGCATAAACGAAAAATTGCACTCTCCACACTTATTTTGCGAAAATATGGAGTATTGGCCATTTTTATACAGAAATTTCTCTATGGAATCAAAACATTAATTCCTATCTCGATGGCACTCTCTCGTTATGATTTTAAAAAGTTTGGATTTTATAACCTTTTTGCCTCTCCATTTTTTGTAACAGTTATCATGTTAAGTGCCTTTTATGCTGGGGAGACCATCAAGGCTCTGTTTGAGTATTTTAAAGCTTATCCTTGGGTGCCATTTTTGGTTCTTTTTTCTATTATAGGTATGATGTGGTATGCTATGGATCACTTTACAAAGAGAGAGAGATGAGTTACCCCACGATATTTTTGGTACGACATGGAGAGACAGTGTGGAATCTTGAGGGGCGTTATCAAGGGAGAAAAAACTCTCCACTAACATTAAAGGGAGAATCACAAGCCAAAGCCAATGCGATAAAACTACGTCATAATATCATCAATTTTGATGAGGTTAAGATTTATGCTTCTCCTTTGGGTCGGGCAAGAGAGACAGCTTTTATTATCTGTGATGAGCTGAATATTAAGAGAGAAAAAATCATTTTTGATAAGCGTATAGAGGAGTTTGATTATGGGATTTTTGAGGGGCAACTAAAATCATTTTGTCAAACAAAATATGCAATAGAATTTAATGCACGAGAGGCAGATAAATGGGACTACCAAATAGAGAATGGAGAGTCCTATAAGATAGTAACCCAACGTCTTAAATTGTGGTTAAATGAAGTTAAAGATAAAAAAATAGTTATTTTGATAGCTCATGAGATGATTAATCGTGCATTGCGTGGTCTCTATTTTAATCTTGAACATAAAAAAACATTAAAACTACGTCAACCCAATGATTTAGTGCTATTGCTTCAAAATCAAGAAGAGCTAATTGTTACATAAAGTTTCATGAAATATCTATTTTTATAAGAATTAATCTAAATAAAATAGATATTTCGGTATAATCCACCCTTAGAAATCACCCAACAACATAACTTAACAAGGAGTCGTCCTTTTGGCTACCAAAGATATCAATAAAAACTTAGAAGAAATTTTTACATCATGTAAAAAAGGTGATGTTGTTACCTATGAAAATCTTGCAAAAGAGTTTGAAAAGCAACCAACACTTGTACAGACAAGAAAAATCTTAAAACTATCAGAAAAACATAAAATCGCCCTTTTAACTTCCTCCGAATACTCAAAACACCTTTTTGAATTAGAGAAAAAAAGAATTGAAGCGATACAGAGACAAGGTGCTCAAGGGGATGGAGAGGAGTTTGACTATCTCAAAGAGAAAGAGCTTTTGGAGTGGAGTCGCTCGGATAGTCCTGTTCGTATGTATCTTCGTGAGATGGGAAAAATACCACTTCTAACCAAAGAGGAGGAGATTTTTTTAAGCCGTGAGATAGAGGGAGGAGAGGATATCATTTTGGATGCTATCTGTTCTGTTCCCTATCTTATTGAGTATATTTTGAACTATAAAGAGCCTCTTTTGAACCGTGAGAGAAGAGTAAAAGAGCTTTTTAAGAGTTTTGAAGATGAAAAAGAAACAGAAGATGACACCAAGGATGATAAGTCAGCAGAGGTTGATGATACTGCTGAAGAGAGTAAAAAAGAGGTAGTAGTCAAAGCCCATAAAAAGGGTGTTGATAAGCGTGTAAAACAGGTTGTTGATAGTTTTAAAGCACTTGAAAAATCAAAAAAAGATTGGTTAAAAGCTCAAGATGAGTTAGATATATTGTTAAACTCTTCAGAGAGTGACAAAGAGAAAATTCTGCATGAGCATATGAAAGTTGCATTTAAAAAGGAACTGCTTAAACTTGCATTGGTAGATTTAGGACCCACGTCAAAGCTTATCAATGAGTTGGTTAAAGCGATGGAGACAGCACTAAAAAGTGATGATGGATTTGATAAAGAGCTAAAAAGATTGGAGTACAAACTTCCACTCTTTAACGATGCGTTAAAAGATAATCACCATAAAATTTTGGATAACATCTTGGAGATGGACAAAGAGGATATCACCGACTCTGTTCCTGAAACCACAATGGTGAGTACCTATGTGGAGATAAAAAAACTCTACGAGACACGAGAAGCAAGTAAAGATAGCTTTGATCTTGACCCTGAAAAGTTGGCTCAGATTTTAAATCAGATACGCCGTGGTAAGAAGAAGAGCGAAAAAGCCAAAACGCGAATGGCAAAATCAAACTTGCGTTTGGTGGTCTCTATTGCCAAGCGTTATACCAACCGTGGATTGCCATTTCTTGACCTTATCCAAGAGGGAAATATTGGTCTTATGAAAGCTGTGGATAAGTTTGAGTATCAAAAAGGGTATAAGTTCTCTACCTATGCCACATGGTGGATACGTCAAGCCATCTCAAGAGCCATTGCTGACCAAGCACGTACCATTAGAATTCCTATCCATATGATTGAGACGATTAATCGAATTAATAAAATTATTCGTAAAAATCTTCAAGAGACAGGAAAAGAGCCTGATTTGGATACCATTGCTAGAGAGGTTGGGTTAACGGTAGATAAGGTTAAAAATGTTATTAAAATCACCAAAGAGCCAGTGAGCCTAGAGACCCCTGTGGGGGATGAAGATGATGGAAGATTTGGTGACTTTATCGAAGATAAGACTACCATGAGTCCATCTGAGGCTGTGTTAAGAGATGACCTAAACAACCAAATTGATGAGGTGCTTGACCAACTCAACGAGCGAGAAAAAGCTGTTATTAGAATGCGTTTTGGTCTGCTTAATGATGAGAGTGACCGAACACTTGAAGAGATTGGAAAAGAGCTATCTGTTACGCGTGAGCGTGTACGACAGATAGAGTCATCTGCCATTAAAAAGCTAAAACACCCAAGAGTAGGGCGTAAACTTAAAAATTATATTGAGGGATAATCCTCAACTAGCCTCCCATTTTACACCAAAAAACAGAGAAAAACTTCTTTTTCTCTGTTTTTTCTCCCTTTATTAGAACACTTGATACCTCTTTTTTTGTAAAACTGTTATACATAACATATCTATTTTTCTCTTTTATCATATAAAAGTAGGAGTGTAGGGTTTTGAAATGACAAGAGTTCATATAGAGGTTATTTTGGTCATATGAGGTAATACGAAGATACTCTTCATTGGCTATTTTACAGAGTTTCTTTAATATTTTAATATTGACTTTTTTCTGATTTTCTTTAAAATTTTCTAAACTATTAATATGGCTATGGGTTATATACTTATTTTCTGTAATTGATAGCTTTGTATTTTCTTCAAGCCAATTGGCATTAAGTTTTAAAATATCCTCTTGTCTATTTATATAGTTAAATAGCTTATCAAAAATAATATAATTCTGAGTATCTTGTTTCTTTTTTTCAATTAGATATTGGTTAAATAAATTTATATTTCTAGTTGCTTTAATAGCCTTTAATCCATCACATATGTAGTGCAATATAATGTTCTTTTTCTCTATTTTTTTATCAAGTTGAAAGAATCCACCCTCAGTTGTTTCAATAAAGTAGATGTGAACATAGTAGCTTTTTAGTTCTGACTCCGAGATGTTGTCAGGAGTAACCCCTTGGGCAAATAGCTTTTCTATATACTCCTTATTAGAGTAGACGATATCGTACTTATTTTCACTGAAACAACTCTCTTTTGAGACAATAATTTTATCTATAATCATACTATTAGTACCCCTTTAATATTGATTCTCTATAGTGAATTTTAGCACTAAAAAGATAAAAGTAATGTTAATATATAATATATTTTAACAAAAAATGTTAAAATATAATTTTTATTAACCCAACTTCATCATCCAAAATTTCAAAAAGCCATATTCTAGGTCTTCTCTCCAACACCAAATAATTTACCTGCACCACATCTAATATCTATATATAAAACCTACTAACCTCCCCAGCTTGATGTCCAATCTCTAA
>CAYVNI010000071.1:0-11799 GCA_964452815.1 uncultured Sulfurovum sp. | reverse complement strand
CTTTAAATTTTCCACGACCTTCATTATAAGCCATAACTTTACACTCTTTATCCAAAAAAGTTTTAACTTTTAAAGCTTTATTGGTTCGCTTGTCTATATATGGAGCTGTAGGGTCACGAACAACAACACCCTCTCCAGCTTTTTCCTCTATCTCTTTTAGATATTGGTTGAGATGATTTTTATCTTTTATCTCTATTTGTGGAATAATTTTAAGCGTATTACTCTCATACCCTTTAACTTTAGTAAGTCGCTCAAAAAGCCCCCCTTTTGCATGGGGGACTTCAAATATATGGTGGGTTATCTCTCTCCACTTTTTTGAGGGGATTTTGTCTCGAACGATAGAGGAGATATTTTCAAAATCATGCCTTTTAGTCCACAGCTCACCATCTACCTCAAAGGGTGGATAGTTTTTGGTAAACCACTTTGGGGCATGAATAATATTACCTCCACGGCTGATGAGGTTTTTACCATCCCAATAGGCTCTAATGCCATCAAGTTTTTCACTCATTACCCAACCTGTAATATTTTGGTCTTTATAACTCTTTAGTAGCAGAAGTTTTGGTTTTTCTGCAAAGAGGAAAAGGCTACAAAGCAGAACAGATATAACTAATCTCATGATCTCTCAAATAATTGTAGTTTGGCAAAATCTATTTTCATTTTTATATTGCCTTCTTTCTTCTTTTTTTAGCAGATTTTAGCAGATTTTTCTTGATATTGTATTAGTATTGGGCGAGTAAACAGCATTCTACAATCTGCTATAATACTCTTTAGTCATTGTCTTTCCAAACCCTATGAATCTCTCTAAACTCGTCTTTGATTTCAATAAAAGCATCCACCAATATGGGATTAAATGCTGTCCCTCTATCTTTAAGAATAATCTCCTCCACCTTTTCATAACCATACTCCTCTTTATAGGAGCGTTTTGAAACCAAGGCATCATAGACATCAGCTAATGCCATCAACTGTGCTTCAAGAGGGATATTGTCACCTTTTAGACCCAAAGGATAACCCTGCCCATCCCAACGTTCATGATGATAGTAAGAGATATTGTATGCCATCTCTAAAAATACATTTTTATCATAAAACTTCATTGCTTTTTCAATAACAGCTTTAGCAAGAAGAGGGTGTTTTTGCATGACTTCATACTCCTCTGGAGTAAAACTTCCCTCTTTCTTAAGTATAATATCAGGAATTCCTATCTTCCCAATATCATGAAGGGGGGCAGCCTCATAGAGATAGAGTATAAAATTTGATGTTAAAATATCTCTATAGTGGTTGGTTTTATGGAGGTGTTGAGCCAATCTTTTCACATAGTTTTTGGTACGTTGAATATGCTCTCCTGTCTCTCCATCTCTCATTGCAATAACAAGAGATATACTCTCTACTGTTGCAGCATGAGACTGTTGTAACTCTTGATAAAATCTCTTTTTTTCAACAATATTAATTGCGATAAACAGCAATGATATAAAAAAGAAATAGTGTAAAAAAGGAACCCAAAAATAACCAAGAGAGATATAGATACCCTGATAATAAAAGAGTAAAAGATATAAAAACTCTCCTAATATTAATAAAAAGAAAACACCCAAAATAGAAAAATATCGACGTTTTGCTAAAAGAAATAGAAGAAAAAGTGAAAATAAAAAAGATAATAATAGATTGGATTTTTGATATACTATTGGCTGTAAAAGTAACACTTCGTCCAAGACATTCTCTATAAATGTGGCCTGTATTTCAATATTACTTTTTCTAATATTTTCTGAGAGAGAATAGACGTTATTTAACCCTACAATAGAGAGTCCTATCAATATAATTTTTCCCTTAAAAATATTAGGGTCAACTTTGCTCTCCAAAACATCAATTGCAGATACAAGTTTTGGTGTACTTCTATGAAAATTGAGTAATACCTCCATCTCTTCATCTATTTTAATATAATGGGTTAAAAAATGTAACCTATTGGCATCATCTATGGAGATATCTTTATCTAAACTTAAAAGTGTTGCCAACGCAAATGAGGGAATAACAATCTCTTCATAAGTCATAAAAAAGGATACTCTACGCAACAACGCATCGTCATCAGCCTCTAGATTAATAAATCCAAAACGCTTGGTACTTCTCTGTAAAGCTTGATGATTACATAAAATAGAGGGTTTTCTTTCTAATCTGTCTACTAAGTATTGAAATCTTAAATTTACAAAAAGTGACTCTTTACAGGTAGGCATATTCTGATTTTCATGCAGATATACAGAAAGTATAGAATTTGACTCAACAATAGCATCGATTAACAACTCATCATTATCTTTTGGCTGAATAGAGAGTTCATCCCAATCTTCATCTTTTTTTGTACGATTTTGTAGAGAGTTTCTATCAAGTTCTGGAAAAACCATATCGATAGCAATGGTAGCAGGATTCATACTGTTTATCTTATGAATCAGTTGTGCATTGATATCTCGTGACCAAGGCCACTGTCCAATCTTCTGTAGACTCTTCTCATCAATATTTACAATAACAGTGTTACACGAACTATTTTCATCTGTAACATCATTTTCAAGTAATAGTCTACTCATATCATAAAACTTATAATCAACTGCTTTGGTTATCTCTGAACCATAAAAGAAATAGTGTAAAAACAATGAAAAAATCGTAGCAACAATATATCTTACATATCTTATTTTATCATTTAATAAAAATTTCCACATGTCTGTTTTAAAGTTCTTTCACATTATAATCCATTCCAATTGTATCAGTATCTCCTATAACATCTACCATACAACATACAAGGGCTTCTTTCTTTTATCATCTCATTAAGTTAATTTAATTTTATCTACTCGACCTCTACCATAAATTTTGTTCCACGTATACCTATCACCCCTGTAGGCATTCGAAACTTGACAGAAGAGGGGGATAATTCTCCTATTTTACCCGAAGAGAAAGAAGCTTTCCCTTTGATTAAACTCAAATCTACATCATACTCTTTTTTACTGGGATTAACCACAAATTTTTTAATGGAAAAGATGCTCTTCGCACCCAAAGAGATTCGTGTACCATCATTAAACATGATACCAATAGAACTGCCTTTTTTAGTCATAATTAAATCCGACTCATAGAGTTTAGAGCCAATTTGTAACACAATAATATTTTTCTCTCTTTTGGCAACCACTTTACCATTAATAGATTTTACACGTGCCACATCTTTTGCTATAACATAAAAACTTAAGAGCAACAGTAGTATTATTTTTTGCATTCTTCTTCCTTTAAGTAAACTATTAAAGATAATAGCACATCTAAAAAAACTGAAATTGATTAGATTAAAGCATCAACAAGAATGGATAAATAGCGTTACATAAGGTAGCATAAAACAGCAAAAGTAATTTTTTTTATTACATTTTAAAAAAGGATTAAAAAGAGTTCAGAGTGTAAAACACTCTGATTTTGTCAAACTACGTTACGCAGCCAACGCAGATTTTGAAGCCTCTGCAACTTTTGTAAATGCCTCAGGAGCATTCATCGCCATATCAGCTAAGATTTTTCTGTCAAGTTCGATATTTGCAACCTTAAGACCATGCATGAATGTTGAGTAGTTCATATCATTTAATCTAGCAGCAGCATTGATTCTTACAATCCAAAGTCTTCTAAAATCTCTCTTTTTCTGTCTTCTGTCTCTATAAGCATATACTAATGAACGCTCTAACTGCTCTTTGGCTTTTCTAAAATGTTTTCTTCTTCCACTGTAGAAACCTCTGGCTTGTTTTAAAAGTTTCTTGTGACGACGGGTTCTAACCGTACCTGTTCTTACTCTCATAGTTGTCCTTTACCATGTGTGTCAATTTTTCATGACTAATAGGTGTCATTTTTTAATAAAAAATGAACTTATCCTAAGTTTATTAGGAGTTGTAGCTTTTTTTAATTAATTAAGTGAATAAACTAAAACTAGTTAATCATCTCTTTAATCTTCTTTGCATCAGCATCTGATACATATTTAGCAGCTCTGTTTGATCGGTGATGAGCACCATCAACTTTTGTCAAAATGTGACTTCTAAAGGCAGTCCCTCTTTTGATTTTACCAGATTTTTTAACTTTAAAACGCTTTACAGCACCTTTAACGCTTTTCATTTTTGGCATATGTGTTCCTTTCGATTAGAATTGCTCATAGAGAATGAGGTTGCGTATTATAACAAGATTATTTTAATATCTAATTATTCTGTATACTCAATGGTCTCTTGGGCTTTTGAGATAGAGAGGTTTTCTCCCCCTTTGGCTTTCATAATTAACTGTTGACCTTTTTTCTTGAGTTTGCCCTCTCCCACATAGACAGGAATGGCAAAAGAACGCATTCTAATACCCTCTCCCTCCCCTGCTTTACCCAGTAGCCGAATATAATAAAGTCCATCTTTTTGTGCCGATACATTAAATTTCATGGCATAATCTTTTTTATCTGGACTCAACTGAAAACTTGTAATAGTAGAGAGTGTTTTACTGCTCTTTAGCCCCTCATCAAGTGTCACCTCTATGTCAAAATTTCCTGAACGTAGACTCGTAATAAATGTAACATCTATCACTGCTACCTCCCCCACTGCCACTCGTGCCTCGGTATGTCTCATATCTATAGGAGCCCCAGGCTTTCTATATTTTCCTTCTGTTGTAATAATTTTTTTAACTTCTTTACTCACCGATGATAGAGTTCTACTCTCATCTGCCAATGCCATTTCTGTGGTTAATCCTGCCAATAGTAGTGCAGATATTAATGCTATTTTTTTCATCTTTTTTCCTTTTTTGTGATTGTAACTTTTTTAATTTTTAACAATATCAACATTAAAACACGCCTCTTTTAAGTCATTATAGTCAGAAATGTCCAAAATATAATCCCCCGAACGAAGTTGATATCGCCCCTGCTCAAATTGTAACCTTACCTCTTCAGCTTTTCCAACTGGCTCAAATGGTAAAGTTTGATAGAGACCAAAATCAGGGTCAGCCCCTCTTCCATTGGTTTGAGACAGACTCACAGTATACCTACCTGTTTGATTCAGTGAAAAGAGTACATACTTATGCGTATCAACCTTATTGGTAATACCATAGGTTGTGGTAACACAAATATTTGAGCCTGTTTGAGTATTCAACTTCAAATAGAGTTGATGATGGGTACTTCCATAAGCATCAGTAATAGGACTAATATCTTCACTCTGTAAAATATCATTTATCTCACTTAAATACTCACTGTTCTCTTGTTGTAGTGCTGATATAAATGAGAAAATAGAGGTAAATGCAGGTGTATTTTTTTGAGCCCCAACCAACACATCATACAGAGGTATAAACCCCATAGACAAATGATCTTCTCCATCATCATGACGGTCATACAAATCATACAATATTCGCTGAATAGAGGACTCAGAGAACCACCCTGGACGGTTTGGTCTAGCACGTTCAATATCCATTGCCCAACCAAGTGCCTGTTGCTGACCTGAAGTATCATAATAGATAGGGTCATCGGTAGCAATGGCAGAAAAAGCATTTCCAAACCCTTCACCAAAGGCCACACGCATATCTAGCATATCCCCTTCACTGTGTGGACCACCAATATTATCGGCTCTGGAAAATTTAGACTCAAAATAATGTCCCCACTCATGGATAATAATATGGTTATCAAACTCATCTGTATCCCCCCCCTCATCTCCTAAGATATAGAGACCATCCTCTCCATCATAGTGCGAGGTAACAATCTGACCATCTTGAAGCTCTCTTTCGGTTCCATCACCTGCAGAGACATTATTGACAGACCAATGCACTTTTAGTTTTGGAAAATCAATCTTACTATCAGCAGAGATAACTTTTTTCATCGCCGTATAGACCGAATCTAAAATGGCAAAAGGAGCAGCCTCTCTTACACCACTGTAAACACGTCTACGTGAACTCCAACCCAATGAGGCATTAAGATTTCGTACAGAATTCACCGTTCTTGTTGAGGCAAAACTTCCCTCTATCACATACTGAGAATCTCCATTAGTATTATCAAGTACGGCAACATCCCATCTAACATCACCTTGACTCTTTTTTAATTTGGCATAGACACGAATTTTTAGCTCGACATTTTTAGGTAAATTATTCAATCTATACTCACCATTATCATCAGTTGTTGTTTCTGTTACCACTTCACCCTGACGACCTATCGCTTTGAGTACCACTTGTTTAGCAGGTTCATGTCTGATATTATCGTAATCTAACCCTACCCTATTTGCATTTCCCCCTATCTTATCAAAGGTGATTTTTCCTGTAATACTCAGGCTTCCATCATTAACAATAGGCGGTGTAGTTGGGATATTCTCCTCTACGGTATTAACCTCTCCACACGCAGACAGGACAAAGGCTAACAGCACAACATATATTATCATTAATCTATTTTTCAAAAAGAGTCCTTATTGTTTAAGCTATGCCCTATTTGTATACATTCTCACATATAATTGTATATAAATTGTTTCACACTATCCTTAATAGTAGTGACGCTTTGGTAATTTTCGTTGTTTACCAGAACTTTTCATCTCTATTTTTTGCTCTTTTCCTATTTTATTATAGGAGACTGAACCTCTATCCAATGAGACCAAATAACAGCTATTATCAAAAGAGACATCAAAAACATCCAAAAGATACTCTCCTTTGTCGAGGTGCATTGATAAATTATCATATGCCGAACCCTCTTGAGAGGATATTCCGATATTCTCATGAGGATATTTCGTTGCATATATCAGAATATCTGGGTCTTGATTAGCTGAAATCCTTCCATTTGGTTTAGCATTAAAACTATAAGAACCCGACTGATTAATCTTTACTTTAACATAAGTACGGTTCCCCAGTTTATTATAGACACCATAATTATTTTGATTACAAATCTCGACACTATTTCCTACCACTAAATCCCGATAGACAGGAGTCACATATCGACTACCTGCCGTATTCAATCGGCTTGTTCCATATGCATCATAGATGGTACTAATATTCTCATATCCCACTGTGGAGTCAATATTCGAGGCCTTACTCGCATTCTCTTTTTTCAATCCATCTATAAACGAGAAGATACTGGTAAAGGCTTTTGTATTTCTCTCCTTATCAATCATCACCCTATAGATAGGAGCAAAGCCCAAATTGGTATAATCATGCCCCTCATTGGTACTGTCATAAAGATCATAGATAATTCTCTGTACTGACCCCTCTGAGTACCATCCAGGATTCTTTTGTGGTCCGGCCTCTAAATCCATGTACCAACCATTTGCCTGTCTTGCACCAGAGGTATCAAAATAGTAAGGATTATCGGTGACAATACCTGAGAGAGCATTGCCCCACCCCTCTCCAAATGCTAAACGAATATCCAAAACCTCACCAGGAGAGTGTGGTCCTCCTATGCTATCAGAACGAGAGAAGACATCCTCAAAGTAATGTCCCCACTCATGAACAATAATGTGGTCATCATACTCATCCGTATCCGAGTTGGCATCACCCAAAATCCAAAGTCCTCTCTCCCCATCATAATGAGAGGTAATAATCTGCCCACTTGCCAAATCCCCACCTGCGGCGATGTTATTGGTAGACCAATTTACTGTTAATTGAGGAAAAACTGCACTACTATCAGCCTCTCTTACCTTCTCCATAGCACTGTTTACGCTATCCAAAATAGCAAAAGGTGCAGCTACCCTATCCCCTGTATATCCATTGCCATCCCAACCCGAAGTGGCATGAAGATTTCGGATATTGTGTTTCTCTCCACTGTTGTGGAACTCCCCCTCCATTACATACATCGCTTTGGAGTTGGTATTGTCTGCAACAGAGACATCCCAAAAATCTTTTTTATAGAGACGGGCATAAACACGGATTTTAACCTCTTCATTCTTCTCTACAAAGAAAGAGTATCTCCCCTTATTATCACTCTGTGTGGAAGCCAACACTTTTCCTGACTTATTCACAGCTCTTACCATCACCCCTTTTGCAGGTGATTTCAGCGTTCGAGTATAATCCAAACTTGCCAAACCATAACCAAACGTCGCAGGAATACGATCAAATGTTAGTGTTCCACTAATGGCTACTTTATCTTTTGGCAACTTAGGTTGCGAAGAACACCCCAACATCAGTAAAAGAAGTGGCACTATATAGATAATTTTTTTCAACATCTTATCAACCCTTTTGAATCTATTTTACGTTGAGTCTAGCATATCCAGTAAAAAAAATCTATACTTAGATTTTGTTATTTTTTATTAAAAAAAAGAAAATTAATAGAGATTACTGCCTACTAAACTCTGTAACTGTGGCTCTTATAGAGTATTTTAAACCCGTAAAAAAAAGATATCATTAAATAATATTAAAAATAATATATTAATAAATAGTATTCAAGTATCATATTATAAACATAATATATTATTTTATATTATTTAAGGTTTATATTTTAAAGTCTCTATAGGGATAATAAAGCTACAATCTTCTATACTTACACAGATAAAATATAATTAAGGTAAAAAAATGATATATAGGCCAATTGCCATAGATAAGGAGATAGTGTTTTCTAAAAAGAAATTTATTGTCAGTAAAACTGATACCAAAGGAAACATCACATTTATCAATAAAAACTTTTGTGAAATATCAGGATATAGTGAAGATGAGCTTATTGGAAAACAACATAATATCCTAAGGCATTCTGATATGCCAAGAGCAATTTTCTATTTGATATGGAACAGTCTCTTACGTGGAGAAGCTGTATCGGGTGTTGTAAAAAACTTGGCAAAAAGTGGTGAGTATTATTGGGTAATTGCTGATTTTGATGTTAAACGAGATGAGATGGGCAATATTCAATCATTTACAGCCTTTAGACGTGCTGCTCCTAATCAGGTTATTGATACCATAGAAGAGCTTTATGAGACGATGAGAAAAATAGAAAATAAAAGGGGTTTAGAAGGCTCTCTCTCTTACTTTGAAGCTTTTCTTGAAGAGCAAGAGATGAGTTATGATCAGTTTTTAGGAGAGTTAATTAAACCTAAAGGACTTGTAGGAAAAGTACTTTCTACCTTTAAGTCCATATTCTCCTAATTAAAATATTTGTCATTTAAAATAGATAATGGTGCAACTTCTTGCACCATCCCCTCTATAGACCTGCCTCTTTTATCGCTTCTGCTTGTGCATGTGCATTAAGTGGATCGAGTACCAATTTTAAAGAGCCATCATTCATAATTCTGTCCAATGAGTAGAGTGTCAAATCAATTCTATGGTCAGTTAGACGATTTTGAGGGTAGTTATAAGTTCGAATCTTCTCAGACCTCGCACCAGAGCCTACTTGAAGTTTTCTTGCAGCTGAGGTTTCGTCAAGTTGTGCTTGCATCTCTGCATCATACACCCTAGACTTTAAGACCTTCATTGCTTTAGCTCTGTTTTTATGTTGTGACTTCTCATCTTGAATTGAGACCACAACCCCTGTAGGAACGTGTGTCAGGCGAACAGCAGAGTCCGTGGTATTGACTGACTGTCCACCACAACCACTCGCACGAAACACATCCATTTTCACATCACTCTCTTTGATGTCAACCTCAACATCATCCACCTCAGGGATAATCGCCACCGTAATTGCCGAAGTATGCACACGCCCTTGGGTCTCTGTATCAGGTACTCTCTGTACACGGTGAACCCCTGCTTCATATTTAAGTTGTGAGTAAACGGCATCACCTTTTATAAGGACTATTAGCTCTTTATACCCACCTGCTGTACCATCTGAGGAGCTTACTATTTCTACTTTCCATCCCACAAGGTCAGCATACCGTACATACATTTTAAATAGGTCTGCGACAAATAGAGATGCTTCATCACCACCTGCTCCTGCCCGTAGCTCCAAATAGATATTTTTATCATCATTGGGGTCAGTAGGAATCATGAGTACCTTTATCTCATCTTCGAGCTTTGGTAAAAGAGGTTCTAGTTCAGACAGCTCCTCTTTTGCTAACTCCCCTAACTCATCATCACCCAAAAGCTCTTTATTTTCAATAATAGCATCTGAAGTCTCGATATACTCTTTTGCCTTCTCAACCAATGTAGAGAGTCCTGATTGCTCTTTTCCAAGCTCGGTCATACGTTTAATATCACTGGCGATATCAGGAGCAGATAGAAGTCTATTGATTTCATTATATCGGTCTATAAAGGGTTGGAGTTTTTCTTTAAACATGAAGGGAACCTAGTAGTGAATTATTTGTTGATTTAATATCGTGCTTCACCTTAAAAAGGTGAAACAAAAGTAGAAGAGGAGAAAATTAAGCAGCTTCGATGCTATTAACAAGTTTGTTAAGTCTACTTACTTTTCGAGCAGCCGTGGTCTTTTTAATAAAACCTTTGCTTACTAATTTATGGATTTGTCTGTTTGCAACTTTAAACGCATCCATCGCTGCTACTTTATCATTTGATTCTGCTGCAACTACCACTGCTTTTACGATGTTTTTGTATCGTGTTCTGTAGTATCTGTTTCTCTCTGTTCTCTTAACTGTCTGTCTGATTCTTTTAATCGTTGACTGATGATGTGCCATGTAGTATGTCCTTTGTTTTAGCTCGTTTGATACTTTGAGAATTACCCAAAGTCTATTAATTCGCGAATTTTAGCAGAAAAAATCTTTCTTTTTACTTGATTTTTAGATATTTATTTAAAGTGATGCCATCACTCTCTTCTTCATATCATCAAAGGAGAAATCTTTAAGACCCAAGAGTGTCTCAATTGAGATTTTATTAGATAGAATATTCATCGCAGATTGACCATCAATAAGTGTATGAATATCCATAGAAGAGAGAGAATCAAATGCATAATTCATCTTCTCTTTAATCACACGTCGCCCCCAAAGAAAACGGTTTTTATAGAATTTTTTCTTATCAAAACTAGTAATAACCACTTTTTTATTTCCTGAACTTGCATGAATAAACTTACCATCTTCGAGGTATATTCCCACATGATTCACCCTACCTGTTCGGTGTTTCTCCGTATCAAAAAAGACCATATCTCCACGTTGAAGCTCATTAAAAGCCACTTTTGCCCCAACCTTGGCTTGACTTCGAGAGACACGAGGAAGATTGATTCCTGCTTTTCGAAACACCTTCATGGTAAAGCCAGAGCAATCAAATGTCTTAGGACCCGTAGCCCCCCAAACATATCGTTTTCCAAGCTCTTTTTTAGCCGTGGTCTCTATCTCTTTCTTTGCCATGACCTTCACCTCCTCTTCTATCTTATTGATAGAAGAGGAGACATAACGACTCTGAAGATAAACTCTATCTCTAAATGCCAGTTTTTTAGTAACTTTTTTAGAGTGTACGGTATAGAGCTGATTACCAAACTGCATATCGAGTAATCCTTTTATCGCATCAACTTCTTGGACAATGCTCAAAAGAGTACTCTCTTTGTCTCTATAATGATTTTTTGCAGTAATGGTTCTAAGATTACTATTCATGACATCAAAAACATCATAAGACTTAAGCGATATCACACCAAGCAACACCATCAACTCAATGAGTAGAAAGGAAACAAGTAAGTTTTTTATAGTATTCATTTTCACAACTTTCAATAAAATTGACGCAGTTTAGTGAAAAATATGTTATAGAAAGTTGAATTGTAGGTATTTCTTCACATTCTTATCATTATTTAATTTTATCTTAAGTAAACTTTTATTATAATTTCATCCTTATTAACTTCAAAATAAAAACAGTAAAGCTCGATTAACTCAGTGGTAGAGTATCACCTCGACAAGGTGGGAGTCACTGGTTCGAATCCAGTATCGAGCACCACTTTCTTAAATGAACTAC
>CAYVNI010000070.1:0-1984 GCA_964452815.1 uncultured Sulfurovum sp. | reverse complement strand
GGCGTGATAGTCAGCAGGGCTATTTAGGCTACTTTCTGATGACTTTAACGCTGTGGCAAAATCTGCCAATATCTCTTTGGCTTCACCTTTGAACGCTTTTTTTACATTTTTGGCATTGTACTTGGTGGGGGCATCTAAGATGATATTTATCTGCTCTGCCAACTCTACCAAGGTCTTACCTCGCTCTTTGGTGGCGTTTAAGATTAGGTCTAGTTTCTCATGGGTGGTAATATCTACGCCATACTCTTTTAACAGTATTGCCAGTTCATGGTGTGGTTTATTTTTAATGTAATGTGCATTGAGCCAAAGAAGCTTATCTAAGTTATAGTTAGAGGAACTCTTATTGATATTTGTTGGGTCAAATAACTCTATCATCTCCTCGATGCTAAATATCTCTTGGTCACCATGACTCCAACCCAAACGGATGAGGAAGTTTAGAAGTGCTTCAGGGAGATACCCCAATGTTTGATACTCCATCACATCGGTTGCACCGTCTCTTTTTGAGAGTTTTTTACCCTGTTCATTGTTTATCATTGCCACATGGTAGAAGTTTGGCATCTTGAACCCCAAAGCCTCATAGACCACTATCTGCTTTGGGGTGTTATAGAGATGGTCATCTCCACGGATAACATCGGTGAGTCCCATCAGAGCATCATCAATGGCGACCACAAAGTTATAGGTTGGCACACCCCCTGCTCTGGCGATAACAAAATCATCCACTTCCGTTGAGGCGATAACAATCTCACCCTTTACCCCATCATTGAAGATAATATTCCCCTCGGTTGGGGCTTTGATACGAATAACAGGCTCTACACCCTCTGGTGGTGTGCCTGTGAAATCACGATATCGTCCATCGTAACGGGTTCGCTCCCCTTTTGCCATCTGCTCTTCACGCAACGCACCCAACTCATCTTTGCTCATGTAACACTTGTAGGCTTTTCCCTCTGCTAGGAGTTGCTCTACATATTTGCCATAGAGTTCAAACCGTTTTGACTGAAAAATAGCCTCTCCATCATAGGACATCCCTACCCAATCAAATGCTTTTAAAATAGCTGTTACAGCATCTTGCGAATTACGAGCCAAATCCGTATCTTCGATACGAAGGAGAAACTCACCCTCATTTTTTCTAGCCCAAAGCCATGAAAAAAGAGCTGTTCGTAGCCCTCCAATGTGTAGATATCCTGTTGGTGATGGGGCGAAACGTGTTGTTATCATCTGTTAACCTTCTTTTAATAATAGCAAAAATTATAGCCTAAGCGCTATTAATATTTTTTGATATAATACAATAAAAAAGAGAAAAGAGAACAATGCCCAATAGAAACATCCTTCACAACTTTATCCTTTTTATTATTGATGCCATTTTGCTTATTGCTCTTTTTTATCTAGCCACCTCTATTAGAGCATCCATATCGGGTGAAGAGATACCTGTTTTTAACACCATTGCACTTAGTAATTTTATTTTTATCATCTTTATTATCCTCTTTTTTATGCACAATGAGAAGATATATCACTTTAGATATGACTTTTGGCAAGAGACCAAAAAAATCTTAAAATCTATATTTCTCTCCTATCTAATGGCATTGACCTTACTTGCTCTAATGAAGACAAATTTTGACTACTCTAGGCTTTTTTTGACCATCTATTTTGTCTCGGCGATGCTTCTTTTGCCACTTAGTAAACGCACCATAAAAAAGATACTCTACTCTTTTGATTTTTTTAAAAATCCTATTTTAATTTTGGGAGAGGAGCAAGAGGTAGAGATATTAAAAAATGAGTTTAAAGAAAATTTCTATTTGGGACAGATAGCATCTCGTACAAAATATCACGCTGTGATTATTATCTCCAAAGGGATAAAAAAAGAGATACTTGACAAGGAGATAGAAAAGTATTTAAACCAAAAAATAGACCTCTATATCATCCCCTATCTGCGAGACATCAACTTTGTACACTCCAATATCTTAGAGTATTATAATATCAGAACCAA
>CAYVNI010000069.1:0-6291 GCA_964452815.1 uncultured Sulfurovum sp. | reverse complement strand
ATAAAAAGGATTTATCATGTTTAAAAAACTATTTTTGATTTTACTATTAAGTGTGGCTTCTTTTGCCTATGATTTTGGGGCAGTGCCTAAAGTAAGTGTGGCAGATATCCCTCTTGGAAAGCCTACCATGATTCAGTTTGGAAAAACAGAGTGTGTTTGGTGTGAACATATGGCTCCTTATTTTAAGGATATAAAGGCAGAGTATCCTAAAACTCCGATATATTATGTCAATACCGATTTGGATGTTGTAGGGATGATTAAATATAATGTTATAGTTTTGCCTTTGTCTGTCTTTTTGGATGCAGATGGGAAAGAGGTTGGACGGGTTGAGGGTTACTTGATGCCTGATAAGATTATGGCGTTGCTTGAAACTTATGAGGTTTTGGTGAAATAGAGAGGGAGTCATAAGCTTAGAAATTTTTCTAAGCTTATGATGCAACATAAAGATTTATATCTTTTTTAAGGTTGCACCCTTTTTTAATGCTTATTTTTTTGTATCATCATCATCGTCATCTACAGCATCTCTCATATTGTCCGTCATGTCGGTCATGGCATCGGTCATCTCAGTCATCATATCACTCATTGCATCAGTCATATCCGTCATGATGTCACCCATAGGGAATTTTGTTGATTTTTTACCATCTTTATCATCGTCATCATCTTTTATACTGTCTGTCATATCAGTCATTGCGTCACTCATATCTGTAAACATATCAGAAAACCCCCAACTTGCTGAAGAGGTTGTTAGTGTTGTAGCTATTAGCCCTATGATTAATAAAAATTTTTTCATTTGAAATCCTTTATCTATGTGTGGTTTAAATCATTATAATAATTATAAGTTAATAGAGTGCTTAAAAAGATTAAGATATAATGATAAGAAAGATAATAAGAGATTGGAATAGACCATGAATAGTATATTAATATTAGAATTAACTGTAGGAATTATTGTAAGTTTTACACTTTTGGGTATTTTTATCTGGGCGGCTAAAGGTGGGCAGTTTGATGATAGTAAAAAGATGATGGATGGTCTGCTTTTTGACAGCGAAGAGGATTTGCAAAGTGCCTATGAAAAAGAACAAAAAGTTAAAGCGTTAAGAGAGAAAAAAGCTCAATATAGAGAGCTAAAAGAGAAGGATGCTACGAAGGAGTAGCAATCGTATAGCCAAAACCTGAACTATTGATAATGAGTTTTTTTGAGGTTTTGGCACGTAATCTTCTGATAAAAGTTCTTAGTCGCTCATCTGAGATATTTGCATCATTCCATAGTTTTATTTTTATAATTTTATTTCTACAAGTTTGCTCTTTTTGTCGCAGAAGAAGGGTGATAAACGAGAGTTCTCTTTTTGTTAACTCTATAAGCCTATTGCTGTGAAATAGCCTCTGTTTTTGTAGATTAAATGAGAAGTTCTCTCCCAATCTTTTAATACTATTTAGATGTAGTTTATCTACAACTTTATCTAAATACTCCAATAAATCATCTGGGTCAAATGGTTTGATAAAGTATTTGGTCACACCATGGTCGATAGCCTTTAGTAGTTTATCAGAATCACTATGAGCAGATAAAATGATAACAGGTAGATGCTCATCTATCTCTCTGATTTTTTGAAGCAGTTCCAAACCTGTGAGATTTGGCATGAGAATATCCGTAATAATGATATTGGGATGATAGTCATGATAGGCTTTTAGTGCCTCTTTTCCATCATAAACGATAATGAACTCTTTGAAGTATTCTCCAATCGCATCTTGCATAAGTGTGGCGAGGTCTCTCTCATCTTCGGCTAACAGTACAGATATGTTTTTAAATAATGGATACACGTGTTATATCTCCTTTAATATGGGTATGGTTATTGTAAATTTTGCACCACTTTTAGTATTAACAGCCTCAATGGTACCGTGTAGGCTCTTTTGGATTATCATGCTGGACATAAATAGACCAATGCCTGTACCCACAGAGGAGTGTTTGGTGGTGAAGTAGGGTTCAAATATCTTCTCTAGGTTCTCATTTGGGATACCACCTGCATTATCTTCGATAATAATAAGAGCAAAAATCTCAGTGTTAAAATAAGATTTTGAGATTCTGATTTTTAGTTTTCTCTTGTGTATTTTTTGCTCTTTTATGGAGTTTGAGATAAAAGCATCTTTTGCATTTAATATTAGATTTACTATCACTTGTGTTAGTTCATTTGGTATGCCATTAACCTCTATTTTCTCAAAATTTCTTTTGAGAATAATCTTCTCATTTTTTATGTCGTTGGAGAGTATCTGTATTGCATCATCAATAGCATCAGTGAGACAGAAATTGACCGTCTCTTTATTGGGGTTAAAAAAGTTTGAAAAATCCTCAATGGTTTGAGACATACTTTGTATAAGCTTTTTACTCTTTTTATAGTAAGTGGTAACCTGAGTATTGTCCTGTTTGTCTGAGGCTTTTTTTAGATTAAATAGAGCAAATTGAAGCTCAGATAGAGGCTGTCTCCACTGATGAGATATATTGGCAATCATCTGTCCTAAACTGGCAAATCTTGACTGCATAAAGAGTATTTTTTGTTTTTTATCAAGTGCCAATTTAAGTCTGAATTCGTTAGTAACATCATAACGAATTGCAATGAACTCTTTTATGTTATCATGATTATCAAGTATGGGAATAATTGTTGTGTTTAGGTAGAAATCTGTTCCATCTTTTGCTCGATTTTTTACAGTATCTTTATAGGTCTGTTTATTATTAATGGTATCCCATAGAAGTTTAAATTTTATCTCAGTTACATCGGGATGTCTTACAATATTGTGTGTCCTACCAAGAAGTTCATCCCTTGAGAATTGTGAGATATTACAGAACTCATCATTCACAAAAGTAATAATGCCATGAATGTCTGTTTTTGACACAATATTACTCTCTTCAATCGCTTTAATATATTGTTTTGATGACATTATTAGCCTTTCTACAATTGAATTTATTTTTTAAGAAAAATTTTATATTTATTACTATTAAAAACATAAAAGAACATTTTATATAGTAATGTTATTATGGGTTTAAAATAAAGTAAACACTCCTATTAGTATAACAAATCTTTATTAGTAATTTAAGTAAAAATTAATCCCTATAGTTATAAGATTTAAGAGTATAGTCACATTATGTCACTATTCTATCAAAATTTTTAAGAGGAGGTATTGATGCAAAGCAATGCACAACTTGAGTATGACTACTCAATAGTAAAAGCGTTTACTTTTACGACAATTTTGTTTGGTATCATAGGTATGACGGTAGGTGTAATCCTAGCTTTTCAACTCGCATTTCCAGAGCTAAGTAACTTGGCAGGAGAGTACGGTACATTTGGAAGGTTAAGACCAATACATACTAACGGCGTAGCATTTGGTTTTACCCTTAGTGGTATTTTTGCAACATGGTATTATGTTGGGCAAAGAACATTAAAAATGTCTCTCAAAGAGTCAAAATTTTTAATGACAGTAGCAAAACTTCATTTTGCACTCTATTTTATTACGATACTTTTAGCAGTAGTAACACTTCTTATGGGTATTACAACTTCTAAAGAGTATGCTGAATTAGAGTGGCCACTGGATATTCTTGTTGTTATATGGTGGGTTCTTTGGGGTGTAGCAATGTTTGGAATGATTGGTATGAGACGTGAGAGAACCATTTATGTTTCTACTTGGTACTACATGTCTTCATTCTTAGCCGTTGCAATGCTTTTCTTGTTTAATAACATGGAAGTTCCTACAATGTTCTTCGCAGGAGATGCTCCTAGTTCCGCAATGCACTCTATTTCAATGTATGCTGGTACAAATGATGCTTTAGTACAATGGTGGTATGGACATAATGCAGTTGCATTTGTATTTACAACACCAATCATTGGTATGATTTACTACTTTTTACCAAAAGAGTCTGGACAAAATGTATTCTCATATAAGTTGTCAGTTCTTGCGTTTTGGGGATTAATGTTTGTTTACCTTTGGGCTGGTGGTCACCACTTGATTTACTCTACTGTTCCAGATTGGATGCAGACTATGGGTTCAGCTATGTCAATAGTTCTTATTTTACCATCATGGGGTTCAGCGATTAATATGCTTCTTACCATGAAAGGTGAGTGGCAACAGCTTCAATCATCTCCATTGATTAAGTTTATGATTATGGCTTCTACATTTTATATGTTATCAACAATTGAAGGTCCTATTCAGGCTATTAAGTCAGTAAATGCTATTGCTCACTTTACCGATTGGATTCCTGGACACGTTCATGATGGTGTACTTGGTTGGGTTGGATTCATGATTATGGCTTCACTTTTCCACATGGCACCAAGAATATTTAAAAGAGAGCTTTACTCTAAATCTTTGATGGAGACACAATTCTGGCTTCAAACAGTAGGTATTGTTCTTTACTTTACCTCTATGTGGATTGCAGGTATTACTCAAGGTATGATGTGGAGAGCGTATGATGATTATGGTTCATTGCTTTACTCATTTATTGATACAGTAACAGTACTTCAACCGTACTATACACTTAGAGCTGTTGGTGGATTATTCTATCTAGTTGGGTTCTTGATTTTTGCTTATAATATGTTTAAAACAGCTACTTCTGGTAGAACACTAGACAAAGAACCAGCAAACGCATCGCCTATGGCGTCTTAAGAGAAAGGAGAGATTATGTTTCATTGGTTAGAACAGAGACCATTTTTCTTTGCTGTAATGCTTTTCTTAACAATCGCATTTGCAGGGGTTATTGAGATTTTACCAGATTTTGCGAAAGCATCACAACCACTAGTTGGCAAAAAACCGTTTACGGTATTACAATTAGCAGGTAAACAAGTATATATTAAAGATAGTTGTAATGCGTGTCATTCACAGTTGATTCGTCCATTTAAGTCTGAGACAGACAGATATGGTATGTATTCATTAAGTGGTGAGTATGCATATGACAGACCATTCCTTTGGGGTTCTAAAAGAACAGGTCCAGATTTACATAGAATTGGTAACTATCGAACTACAGATTGGCATGAGAATCATATGATGGCTCCTGCTGATGTTGTCCCTGGTTCTATTATGCCTAAGTATCCACATATGTTTACTAATATGGCAGATATTGCAACAGCGTATGCTAATGCAAATACTCAAAAACAAGTCTTTGGTGTTCCTTACGATACAGATGGTATGCCAAAACTTGGTGCTTGGGCAGATGCAGAAGCAGCCGCCAAAGAGGAAGCAAAATTAATCGCGGCTGATATGAAAAATCAATCAGTTAAAGATATGGTTGCTAAGGGTGAAGTTCCAGAGATAGTAGCGTTAATCGCATACTTAAACTCTCTAAAGTAAGAGGAGAAAAATATGAGTCAAGAGACATTAATGACACTGGCAGGATATGGAAAGTTTTTTATTCTTCTTTTTATATTTGTGGTTTTTTATAGCTACGCCTACTCTATTTATAAGAGACAGCGAACAGGAGAGAGAGACTTTGAGAAGTATACTAGCTTGGTTCATGATGACTCTATTGATTCTGCTCCTCTTGAAAAAAGAGACAATTAAATAGAAAAGAACGATTAGGAGGAAAAATATGAATTCTATGGTAAAAGGTGGTATTTTACTGGTCGTTGCACTAATGATGGCAACCTACTTTATGGCAGGTGATGCATTTACATTGGGCGATGACTATATAAATGACCTTACGATGTTGGGTGCTGTAGCCATTATTGGTATTACAGTATTTGTATCATTAAAATATATCAATCAGATTAAGAATGATACGGCAACAGGTGAGTTAGCAGCAGAAAATTGGGATGGAATTGGTGAGTATACCAATCCTGTTCCAATGGGATGGGCAATTATTTTTATCGGTACAATTGTATGGATGATGTGGTACTTCTTTATAGGATACCCAACCAATCAGTTTTCGCAAATTGGTCAATACAATGAAGAGGTAAATGAGTACAATAAGAAGTTTGCAAATAAGTGGAATAATATTGACGAAGGACAGATGGCTAAAATGGGTCAATCTATCTTCTTTGTACAGTGTGCTCCATGTCACGGTGCAGAAGCAGATGGTATGGACAATAAAGCCCAAGACTTGACAGCGAGAATGTCAAAAGAGCAGATTCTTGATATTATCAAAAATGGTTCAAGTGGAAAACTTGGTTATTCAATGGGTGCTATGCCTCCAATGATGGCAAGTGGTGAAGGTGCAGATAAAATTGCAACTTGGATTTCTGCTGGTATGAAGGGTGAACAACCTGCTGAGTTTGGTGCGTGTGCTTCATGTCATGGTCCTGATGGAAAAGGTATGAA
>CAYVNI010000068.1:0-9833 GCA_964452815.1 uncultured Sulfurovum sp. | reverse complement strand
TATAATTTCTTGACCTTTTTCTGTGAGTGAAAAGTTTAAAAACTGTCTTGCCCATTTGGTTGGTTTTTTAGCCAAATAGATAAAAAAAGGTCTTCTTAGTTTGTATTTATTGTGAGAGATATTCTCTTTGGTTGGGGCAATGTTATCTACGTTGAGCATTTTTACCCCTTTGGTTCTTGACGAGCTAGTCACATCATCTATGGCAAAGGCATACTTGTTTGAGATGACTCCTTTTCTAATTGGACCAGAACTTTTGACACGAATGGCATTTGGAGAAAAAGAGATATTGGCATCATTAAATATAAGTTTTCTAGCCGTTGAACCCACTCCTGACTGTTTACCTTTTCTAAGATAGAGTGTGATGGGTGCATCATCGCCTCCAAGCTCTTTCCAGTTGTTGATTTTACCTAAGAGAATTTTTTTGATATTATCAAGTGAAAGATTATCTATTGAATTCTTTTCATTTACAATAAATGCTAATGCACCCCACGCAACCTGTGTTCCCCAAATATCTTTTTCAATATTATTCTTTTTAAGAGGAAGCCTGCATTCTGCCCCAATCTCTATTTTTTTATCGTGAAGTCCTTTGAGAACAAATCCAACACCACCCTTTTTATTTAAGGTAATTGAGATGTTTCGCTCTTGTTCAAATGATTGTGTCAACTCTTTGATAAAGGCAACTCGGGTAATCCCACACGCATACATTTTTAATTTAGGTGGTTTTAATTCAGGTAGTTTTTCATCGTTTGTATTTGAATAGAGTGATATGGTAACCACCCCTAGTGCCATAATAATTTTAAACATATTTTTCCTTATTGTTCCAAAATTTAGTACTGTTTTAAAATTGCATTTAACACAAAATCAATCACCTTCTTATCACTCATTTCACATGGATTTTAATGTTCCTGCTTTGATAGTTGGATAAGAGTATTTTATCTAAAAAATGATAAAATAGCGATATTGGAGAATATATGAAAAAACTATTTTTATTAGGCGTGTTTTTGATAATAAATGGCAGTGCAAAAGAGTTACCCAAAGGGTTTACCTATTTAAAAGAGCAGATACCCACGGTTGAATTGGATATGAGATACTATGAGAGCAATAACTTTATTGGAAAGCCTATTGATGGATATCTCTCTCCTCGGGCGATTTTGAGTATTAAGGCTACTATGTTGTTAAAAAGAGTTCAAGAGGAGCTAAAAGGTTTTGGTTTAGGTCTCAAAATTTTTGATGCTTATCGACCTCAAAAAGCTGTTGACCATTTTGTGCGTTGGGGTAGGAATTTGGCAGAGATACATATGAAAGCGTTTTACTATCCAACTGTTGAGAAAAAAAATCTCTTTAAAGAGGGCTACATTGCCAAACACTCAGGGCATAGTAGGGGGAGTACGGTTGATTTGAGTATAATTGATTTGGTGACAAAGGAGGAGCTTGATATGGGGTCTTTTTTTGACTTTTTTGGTAGAGAATCGTGGGTAGGTTATGAGAAGATTACCACACAACAGAGAGCGAACCGTATGTTACTTCATACTGTGATGATAAAGCATGGATTTAAATCCTATTCTCAGGAGTGGTGGCATTTTACGCTTGAAAGAGAGCCTTTTAAGAGATATTTTGATTTTGATGTGGAGTGATTGGAGATTAAAATTTTAATTGAGTTATAATAAGTTATGAAAAATAATATAAGACAAAACACAATAGAGATAATAGAGATGTTAAAAAAAAGAGAGCAAACCATAACCTTTGCAGAGAGTTGTACAGGGGGACGTATTGCTTCAGTATTTACGGCAATATCGGGTGCATCTTTGGTTTTTAATGGTTCGGTAGTGAGCTATGCCAATGAGATAAAGTCTAAGTGGCTCGGAGTAGATTCTCAGACACTTATGGAGTATGGGGCGGTGAGCTTGGAGTGTGTAGAAGAGATGCTAAGGGGAGTGGTAAAGATGGCAAAAGCAGAGCATGGCATAGCTGTGAGTGGGATTGCAGGACCTACAGGTGGGACAGCAGAGAAACCAGTAGGTACGGTCTTTATTGGGGTGATTATAAATGGTAGTATTACTGTTGAACATTGTTGTTTTAGAGGGGATAGAGGTTCGATTCAGGAACAAGCTACAGACCATGCTATCACTCTTTTTAAAAATAAAATGTAATTTATCAAAAAACCCTTGACATATATCTTCTCATAGGCTATAATTCCGTCCACTTATTAACAACGATAAGTAAAAACGTGACCTTTTAGCTCAGTTGGTAGAGCAACTCCCTTTTAAGGAGTGGGCCCATGGTTCGAATCCATGAAGGGTCACCATGTTAGATTTTTACAATTATAGGTGCGGTGGTAGTTCAGTTGGTTAGAATACCTGCCTGTCACGCAGGGGGTCGCGAGTTCGAGTCTCGTCCACCGCGCCATTATATTTTATGTGACCCGTTAGCTCAGTTGGTAGAGCAATTCCCTTTTAAGGAATGGGCCTTAGGTTCGAATCCTAAACGGGTCACCACCATATTTGGTCGCTTAGCTCAGTTGGTAGAGCGCTACCCTTACAAGGTAGATGTCACAAGTTCGAGTCTTGTAGCGACCACCATTTTTACAATGTTGTTTACGGTCGAGATGACCCTTTCATCTAGTGGCCAAGGATATTGCGTTTTCATCGCAAAAACAAAGGTTCAAATCCTTTAGGGGTCGCCAAAGTTTTATTCCGATAGACGATTATAAGGTCGCTTAGCTCAGTTGGTAGAGCGCTACCCTTACAAGGTAGATGTCACAAGTTCGAGTCTTGTAGCGACCACCATGAATTTAAAGGTTATGTAAAGTAACTTTTTGTATAATTCAACTTCTTTTTATAGGTGCGGTGGTAGTTCAGTTGGTTAGAATACCTGCCTGTCACGCAGGGGGTCGCGAGTTCGAGTCTCGTCCACCGCGCCATATCTCTTTCTTTCAAATTTAAATCAAAAAATATTCAATTTAAAAATGTTATTTCTGTAAATAATTTTTTGATAAAAAAGTAATTTCTTGATAAAAAAAGCTTAAAAAGCTCTTTTCATGTATTTCTCTATCTCATCAAATGTAAACTTATGATTGGTAAAATACTCAAAGGCAATAACGCCTTGATAGAGTAACATATCACTTCCATCTTTTGTTGGTTTATAATATTTTTTTGCAAGTTTTAAAAATGGGGTATCTTTTCCATAGATAACATCAATACAGGCTTTGGCATTTGGGATAACAGCATCTAGTATCTCTTGTGGACAAGGTAAACTTTCATCTTCTAATCCTGCTGAGGTCATATTTACAATTAAGTCATATCTATTATGATTTTTATCAAATGTTTCAAAAGTATAGGTTTCAAAACTATCCTTTTTAAAACGTTGTAAACGGGCTTTGCTTCTATTGAGTAGAGTTACTTCATATCCTGCATCTCTTAGCACCACAGAGGTAGACTGGGCTGTGCCTCCTGCTCCCAAAAAAAGTACGCTTTTACTATCTTTAAACTCCTCTATAGCCTTTAAAAACCCAGGGGCATCAGTGTTGTAGCCATAGAGCTTTCCTTTTCTATTTATAATGGTGTTGACTGCACCCACCTTTTGAGCAAATTCGTCAAGTTCATCACACGCGTTAAAAGCCTCCTCTTTATGAGGTACAGTGATATTTGCTCCTGATATACTCAAATCAAAAAACTTCTGTCGTAGTTGTGTGCCATCTTCTAATTTATAGCGTGTATAGATGCCATGGTAGTCTAATCCCTGAAATGAGAGATTGTGCATAAGTGGTGATTTTGAGTGAGAGACGGGGTTGCCAAAGATGGTAAAGAGTTGCATTATGAATGTACCTATTTTTTAGGAATTATAACATTCAAGTGGGGTGTAGTCCCTGACTACACCTTGAAAAATGGTAAAAGTTTAAAGTTTTTCCATATCTTTAATGGTTGCAAGTAATGCACCAAGTTTATTTTTAACCTCTAGGTACTCAAGTTTTGGAATAGAATCAGCAACCACCCCTGCACCTGCTTGTAGGGTGATAGAGTCGGGTTTAATAAGTGAGGTTCTTATGGCAATTGAGCTATCCATTTCGCCATTAAATGCGAAGTAGCCAACAGAGCCTGAATAGAAACCACGTTTAAGACCTTCATAATGAGCAATAAGCTCCATTGCTCGAATTTTTGGAGCACCTGTCATTGTTCCTGCTGTAAAGGTAGCACGAAAGAGGTCAAACATATCTTTATCTTCTGCGATGGTTGCTTCCACATCGGTAACCATGTGCATAACATGAGAGTATTTCTCTACACGCATCATATCTGTCACCTCCACAGTACCTGTTTTGGCAACACGCCCCACATCATTTCTACCTAAATCAATAAGCATAAGATGCTCTGCACACTCTTTTGGGTCATTTAGCATCTCAAGCTCAAGCTCTCTATCTCTTGTTGCATTTTTACCACGTTTTCGTGTTCCTGCAATAGGACGAAGTAGTATTTTGCTGTCAGATAGACGCACCATCACCTCAGGTGATGAACCACAAATAGAGAACTCCTCATAATCCAATAAAAATAGATAAGGAGAGGGGTTTTTTGAACGTAAAAGACGATAGAAGCTTAGAGGGTCTATCTGACCTTTTTGGGTATATCTATTGGCTAGAAGTATCTGAAAAATATCACCTGAACGTATCATCTCTTTTGATTCTGTTACAAGTGATTTAAATTGCTCCTCATCTATTGAAAAAGTTCCTTCACCCTCTAAAGTAGCAGGTTTTAACTTTTGTGCTTGATTGCTTTTATTTAGCATATTTTCTAAAAGTTGAATCTCTTTATCACAATTCTCATCATTTTGAATAATAGTGAGAATGGCAGTTTTATGGGAAAAGGCTAAAATAATAGATGGACGAACCAAATCTAAATCAGGTGTTTGTAGTGGATCATGAAGCTCATCCATACTTTTTTTGAGTGTTGGCTCAAAGACTTTAACCATGTCATAACCAATAAAGCCAATAAATCCATCGGTAAAGGCAAATCCAAGCTCTGCGGCACGTGTTTTATACTTCTCTTGGTGAAGATTTTTGTAGTAATCTTGTAAGAAATTAAAAGGGTCAATATCAAGTTTACTCTGTTTCTTGTCCCTATTGGTATAAAAGGTTTGATTGTCTTTATAGCTAATACGCTCTTTTGCACCGATGGTAATAAAAGAGAAATTCCCATCGCTACTGTTGACCACACTCTCAAAGAGCATGGTTATGTCATCTTTAAAGAGCTTTTTAATCTCCCCGTACATTGCTACAGGGGTTAATTGGTCAAAGAGTACTTGCTTAATCATTTTCTATTTAATCTTTGAGATATAGGCATCAGAAGCAACGTTCGCTTTTGCTTTTGCTAAGTGATTTTGTGCATCTCTTTGACTATAGAAGGGACCAATAAGTACCCGTGTTAATCCACTTTTTATTTTGGTTGTTTTGTAGTTGAGTTTAATCGCTTTAATATTTCTAATAGCAGTACTTGGGTTGGCAAATGTACCAACTTTAATGTAATAACCACGTGTGATTTTTTTAGTTGCAACATGTTTTGTTCTTGTTCTTGTTGTAGTAGTAGTTCTCTTTTTCACATACTTAGGTCTTGTATAAGTAGAATGTCCTTTACTGTGACCCGATGTAGATACAGTTTTCTTTGGAGTATCACTTTGTCTAGAGGCAGATTTTGTGTTACCTTTGGTTGATTCCTCTGTTCTTAACGGTACTTTTGTTCGTGATGTTGTATTTCGTTCAGCAAGTAGAGGCATTTTATTATCTGTAGCAGTTAAAGCACTACTGCTTGTTGTATCTTTGTCATCACTATTTTTAGATGTTAATGCAACGGTTGCAGCCGCACCAACAAGTGCAGCTCCCGCTACAGCGACACTGTTTCCTGTGCCATTATTTGCTGAGGCTAATTCATTTGAAGCCATACCTGTTAAATTATTTTCTCCTATTTCTTGAACCGTTCCATCAGCTCTGAGATGTGATGTTTCATCATTATCATCTCCACCTAAGATAAGCTTTGTAATTACAATTGATATCACCAAAATAATAAATAATAGTGCTAAAAGTGTCAGTATGTTTTTAAGCTGATTACCTTTGGATGTTTCGGCATCTTCGATGATGATGTCGTTTAAGTTTTTGTTTTCCATAATTTTCAGGGTCTCCTGTTTTTTACTGAAAGTATAACATAAATATTACTATTTGATAGTGTTGGATTACATTTTTTTTATGGGAAGTGTTATTTTGTTGTATATTTCAGGAAAATGTTTATGGGGAAGTATTTTACATCTTTTATTTGCCTTAAACTCTATGGTGTATTCTATTTTCTCAATTATCTCATAAGCTTGTTCGAGTGTAAAGTTCTCAAAAGGTATAAAAATTTGAACGTGGTTTTTTTTAGAGCTTTCGTAGGTATAAAATGTCTCAATATAGAGTGATTTTAAAATCTGTTTTAAAAGGTAGTAAAATCGGTTACTGCTCTCTTTTTCATACTCAATGACGATATAGTTAGTAGTCTTATTGGAGATAAGAGGAACAGCAACAATTAGTTCTCCATTTAAGTGTTGATTAATAAGCAGTTGGGTGGGGAAAATAGCAATTTTTTCATATTTACTGTAGAGGGTACGATTGTTGAAAGTAATTTTATCAACAATCGAATCTCTTTTAATATAATAGGAGTCTACATCAAAATGTAGGTCAAATATTGTTATTTTCAAGGTTAAAAAATAGCTTTTTTATAGATAATAAAATTAGAAGCCAACTCTTTCATCTCATCTTTAATTTTTGCATGAAGTGCTGTATTCTCTATATTTTCAAGTACATCAGCCATCTTGTTTGCAATAATTTCAAATTCAGCCTCTTTCATACCACGGCTTGTCAATGCTGCTGCCCCAACCCTAATTCCAGAAGTTACAAATGGGCTTCTAGTTTCACCAGGAACAGTATTTTTATTAACCGTGATACCTGCAGCTCCCAGTGCAGCATCGGCATCTTTTCCTGAAAACTCTTTGTCCAAGAATGAGACCAATACTAAGTGGTTATCTGTACCATTACTTACCAAGTTAAATCCTCTTTTGATAAGCACATCAGCCAATACTTTTGTGTTTGCTTTTACCTGTTTTGCATAATCTTTCCATTTATCAGATAAGTTATACTTAAATCCTACAGCTTTAGCAGCGATAACATGCACCAGTGGCCCACCTTGAAGTCCTGGGAAGATGGCAGAGTTAATTTTCTTTGCAATCGCCTCATCATTGGTCATAATCATACCACCACGAGGCCCAGCCAACGTTTTATGGGTTGTGGTGGTGACGACATCAGCATAGGGGAATGGGCTAGGATGCTCATCAGCACAAACCAGACCAGCAATGTGTGCGATATCAGCCAAAAGAAAAGCACCTACCTCATCAGCAATCTCTTTAAACTTTTTAAAGTCAATCTCTCTAGCATAAGCAGATGCACCACAAACAATAATTTTTGGTTGTACTATCTTAGCGATATCCAATACTTTCTCATAGTTGATGTATCCATCCATTTCAACACCATAGGTAAAACTTTGGTAGTTTTTACCTGAAAATGATGGTTTTGAACCATGAGTAAGGTGTCCACCGTGGCTTAAGTCCATCCCTAAAATTTTATCACCAGCTTTAAGAAGGGCTGCATAGACAGCACCGTTTGCTTGGCTTCCTGAGTGTGGTTGTACATTGGCATAGTTACAGTTAAAAAGTTCACACGCTCTATCAATTGCTAGTTGCTCTACGGTATCAGCGTGTTCACATCCACCATAATATCTTTTGTATGGATACCCTTCGGCATACTTATTGGTAAATACTGAACCCATCGCTTCCATTACAGCAGGAAGTGTAAAGTTTTCAGAGGCAATCATCTCTAAGTGATCGGTTTGTCTCTCTAGCTCTTTATTAATAGCTTCAAAAATTTCTGGGTCAAATGTTTCCATTGAATAACTCATGGATATTTCCTTTGGGGCAAATTATTGTGTATTTATATCAAATATAATTTAAGAACAGCTTTGATGTTTTTAAATTATCTCTCTATTTAAAATTGGTAGGGTGCATTTTCCAACGCACCAAGATAACAAAACGGTTAGGTTCGTTCAGAAATACGCTTTTTACAAGCATTCCCATCAATACAGAACATCCCTTTGCCTTTTTTAGCAGGTTTTAGCTCTTCTTCTGTCTCATTTCCACACTTTTTACACTTGTTTTCAGCAGAAATAACAGGTGCTTTTGGTGCTTCTGGACGCATGGCAGGAAAGAGAAGAACATCACGAATGCTATGTTGATTGGTAAGCATCATTACTAAACGGTCAATTCCAATTCCCTCACCAGCCGTTGGTGTCATTCCGTAACCCAATGCTCGTACAAAATCGGTATCCATGTGCATCGCTTCATCATCGGCAATGCTATCTTTGGCATCCACTTGTGCCTTAAATCTCTCATATTGGTCGATTGGGTCATTGAGTTCAGAGAAGCCATTGGCTATCTCTTTTCCTGCCATAAACAGCTCAAAACGCTCTGTTACTTCAGGATTATCATCACTTCTTCTTGCCAACGGAGAGATATCCACAGGATAATCAGTAATAAAAGTAGGATTGATAAGTTTTGTTTCTACAAACTCATCAAAAAGTTCAGCTTGAACATAACCCAATGTCCAGTTCTCATCTACTTTTAAATTTCGCTCTTTTAGGTACGCCAACGCTTGGTCTCTGTCTTGGGCTATCTCTCTTGGCACACCACCAATATTGACAATAGCATCAACCCACGGAACTTTTGCAAATGGTGTAGAGAAATCTATCTCAATCTCCCCATAAGGAAGCTTTCTCTCTAGGTTCAGATGGTCAAAGAGATAATCAAACAGCTCCTCTGTGACCTCCATCAGTTCAATATAGGTTTTATATGCCCAGTAGAACTCAATTGAAGTAAACTCAGGGTTATGTGTTGCATCAATCCCCTCATTTCTAAAGTTTCTGTTGATTTCAAATACAGCATCCATTCCACCCACAATAAGTCTCTTGAGGTAAAGCTCAGGGGCGATTCGGAGGTATCTGTCTACTCCCAAAGCGTTATGGTGCGTGGTAAATGGCTTGGCATTTGCTCCCCCTGGAATGGGGTGCATCATGGGGGTTTCTACCTCTAAGAACCCTTTGTCTTCAAAGAAACGTCTGATAGAGGAGACAATTTTAGAACGTAATTTAAAACGTTTTGTCACTTCTGCATCCATAATCATATCCAAGTAGCGTTGACGGTATTTAATCTCTTGGTCTTTGATTCCATTGAATTTTTCAGGAAGAGGAAAAATAGATTTACTCACCAAATTTACCTCTAAACAGTGAAGCGTAAGCTCTCCTGTACCTGTGATAAATGGGTAGCCTCTTACCTCAATAATGTCCCCAACTTCAAAAAGTTTTTTGACCACATCATTGTAGTAGTTTTCAGGAAGGTCATCACGGTTAAAGTAAATCTGTACCAACCCATCCTCATCTTCAATCTTGGCAAATGAGGCTTTTCCCATAATTCTCATAAATTTAAGGCGACCTGTTAGTCTATAAGATTTAGTTTCATCCTTTTTCATCTCATCGGTTTGGATATCATGCACATAGGCACAGTCGGTTAAAAATTCTTTAGACCGTGTTCCTTTTTTTACTTGGTTAGGATAAGGGTTAATTCCTTTTCCTCTTAAAGTTTCTGTTTTTTTTATTCGCTCTTGAATATATTGATTATCAAATATCAAGGTTTCTCCTAGTTTTTGTTCTTTTTATAATTGTTTATAGAGCAGATAGCAGTGCTCTAATATCGTAAAGTTTTGGGATTGAATA
>CAYVNI010000067.1:0-15500 GCA_964452815.1 uncultured Sulfurovum sp. | reverse complement strand
AAAAGATATAGACTCTTTAGGTTTTTGGTATCTGAACGATTTAGGTGAGAACTACCTTCAAACTTTTGAAGCAATATTAGTAGAGAATATAACAGAAGAGTTAGAGGAGATTTACTCTTTAGATGACCCTTTGGTCGATAGAGCAGACTTTAAAAAGCCCATACTTCCAAAAGCAACTAACTATAGAGAATTAGAGGTCATCAACCCAAATGCCATCATAAAGTCTAATGCTCACAAGAAGATAACCCTCGTCGCCAAAAATGAGTCGATTATTCGTGGAAGTGAGCTTCATTCGTTTGAGAATATGGAGTTTGTTTACAAAGATGTTATTGTTAACCTTATCTCTGATGAAGAGGTGATTATATCTCTCAATAAACCTATAAAACGTAAAAAAGTTAAAAAGGCTTCGATTATACTCGATGAGCTAAAACTTGGTGACTATGTGGTACATGAAAATCACGGTGTGGGACTCTTTAAAGGGGTTGAAAAACGTGTGGTGTTAGGCTCAACGCGTGAGTTTGTGCTAATTATGTACCAAAATGAGGATTTGCTTCTGATTCCTGTGGAGAATCTCAATGTGGTAGATAGGTTTGTGGCAGATTCTGGAGGCACACCTGTTTTGGACAAAATGGGAAAAGCGAGTTTTAGAAAGCTAAAAGGGAAGGTGAAAGAGAAGCTTTTTGCAATTGCCTCTGAAATCATCAACCTCTCAGCCCAACGTCACCTTAAAAAAGGAATCATCTTAAAACGAGATTTGGTCGAGCATCAAATCTTTATGAGTGAAGCAGGATTTATCCATACCGAAGACCAAGAGGAGTCGATAAACTCCATGCTTGAAGATATGGCAAGTGGCAGAATGATGGACAGACTCCTCTCTGCTGATGTGGGCTTCGGTAAAACTGAGGTCGCGATGAATGGGATGTTTATCGCATGGAAAAATGGCTATCAATCGATGATGGTAGCCCCCACTACTTTATTGAGTTCTCAACACTTCAAAAGCATGAAAGAGCGTTTTGAGAAGTATGATATAAAAATAGGAAAACTTGATAGATTCACCACAGGGAAAGAGAAAAAAGCCCTGCTTGAAGCCCTAGAAGATGGGCGAGTAGACATGGTAGTAGGAACACATGCTCTGCTAAAAGCAAAGTTCAAAAATTTAGCCTTTATCATTATAGATGAAGAGCATAAGTTTGGGGTCAAGCAGAAAGAGGCACTTAAAGAGATAGCGATAAACGTGCATCTTCTCTCCATGTCAGCCACCCCAATTCCAAGAAGTTTAAACATGGCACTCTCTTCGGTTAAGACATTCTCCGAGATTCTAACCCCACCTGTGGAGCGTCAAGGGGTGCGAACATTTGTCAAATCGTATGATGAAAAAATTATCAAAGAGGCGATAACAAGAGAGATGAGAAGAGGAGGGCAGATATTTTATGTCTTTAACTCCATTGCTCAAATCGAAGAGAAGAGAAAAGTGCTTCATGAGTTAATGCCAAAGCTTAGAATCGCTGTGCTTCACTCCAAGATATCAGCCAAACAGACCGAGCAGGATATGGAGCTATTTGAAGCAGGAGAGTATGAGGTGATGCTCTCAACCTCAATTGTCGAATCAGGCATCCATATGCCAATGGCAAACACCATGATAGTTGATGGAGCAGACCGATTTGGAATCGCCGATTTGCACCAACTTCGTGGTCGTGTAGGACGTGGGGGAAAAGAGGGATACTGTTACTTTATGGTTGAAGAGAAAGAGCGACTCACCGAGAATGCCAAACGACGACTTCTCGCCCTAGAGTCGCACTCTGATTTAGGCTCAGGTGCTGTTTTGGCATTTCATGACCTAGAGATACGAGGGGGAGGAAATATCATTGGTGAGGCTCAAAGTGGTCACATCAAACAGATAGGATATTCGCTCTACCTACGAATGTTAGAGGATGCCATCAAAGAGCTAAGTGGACAAGCCAACGAGGAAGAGGAGCAGTTACAAGTAGATATCAAGCTCACGATTGATGCCTATCTAAATGAGGAACTCATAGAGGAGGACAGACTACGCTTAGAGTTATATCGCCGATTGTCCCAATGTGAAACCACTGGGGATGTCTATGAGGTAGAGAAAGAGATAGCCGACAGATTTGGAAAGCTAGATGTTATCTCACGACAATTTATAGATGTAATGGTTATGAAAGTCCTAGCACGAGAGCAGAAAATCACCAAAGTAGCCAATACAGGAGAGAGGGTCTTTATCGAGTTTGCAGATGGGCGGGATAGGGTGATGTTAAAGTCTTATAGTAAAGATGATGATGATTTGATTGCTGTGGCGATGGGGTATTTAAAGGGGAAAACTTTATAAATTATCTTACAACACTTTACCCAAAAATCACCCCCCTAAGCCACTGGGGAGGAGTATGACTAACATATTAAGAAATTAGTAAATTATCACTATCATACGCATACTTATAAAAAAACTGATAGAGGTCATCTGACCACTCCTCTTGATAGGTTCCTTGAATATTGGGGCAGAGTTGAATGATATACTCTTTTAATGCCCCCGATTCGGCTATCTCTTCCCACTCATCTTGGGTATGTTTTGCGGCAAATGTTTTTGCTGACATCTGACAAGGTTCTTGAAGGTATTTTTGGAAAATTTTATGACCTTTGCTATTTTCTCCTCTTAGCATATTTATATAGGGGTTTCTGTCTCTTGGGGTAATATTATTATCTACATCTCTTTTTATAAAGTTTCTCTGACTACCGACTTTGGATATAAAAAAATTTAATTCCAAAGCCTTAGCTGAGATAAATAGTGAAGATATAGATACCAGTATAATAAGTCTCTTTTTCAATATATCTCCTTTGTATGGGGGTATAAGCATAATAGGGTATTACTGTGTTCTCTATGTGTAGCCATTGTGGTTAAATTGTGGAGAGGTTTTTACTGTAAGTTGGTTATAATCCCCCAAAAAAATAGAGAGAACAATGCACAATAAAATAATAGAACACTTCATATCTTTGACTAAAATCCCACACTGTAGTAAAACAACCCATAAGTTGTTGGTATTTTTAGAGCAATTTGCCAAAGATAGGGGTTATCTTGTGGAGATTGATGGGGTTAATAATATTCTCATAAAACCTAAAGAGAGAGAAGCAAAACTGGCACTTCAAGCACACTATGATATGGTCTGTATGGGGAATGCACCGATGATAGAGACCTATATTGAAGAGGGGTGGATGTATGCTAAAGACTCCTCTTTGGGGGCTGATAATGGGATGGCAATAGCAATGATGATGGAGTTGATGGAGAGGGGTGAGATATTGGAGTTTCTTTTGACCTCAGATGAGGAGATAGGGCTTGTGGGGGCTTCTGCTATAGCGTTGGAACTCTCTGCCTCTTTTATGCTAAATTTGGATTTTGAGGAGGAGGGGCTTGTCTGTATCGGATGTGCAGGAGGGGCTGATTTATTGACAGAAAAAGTGTTTTTAAAAGCAGAGCCGTATGGGTACAGCTATGAGGTTTCCATCTCAGGACTACAGGGAGGACACTCAGGAGTGGAGATTCATAAAAATATCCCCAATGCGATTAAGCTTATGGTTGAGTATCTTGTGGATAAGTCGGTAAAAATCTCCTCTTTTTATGGAGGTGAAAGACGAAACTCTATCCCCACAACTGCCACAGTTAGACTCTCTTCAAAGGAACCTTTGGAGGAGAGTCATGGGGTTAGCGTCACAAAACTATCTGAGCCTTTTGAGGTCTATGAGAGTGAAGCATTTTTAAATCTACTCATGGAGTTTAAACATGGCGTTGCTACCCATAATGAGGAGTTTAATCTGCCTGACACCAGTATTAATTTGGCGATAGTAGCTTTTGAAAATGGTTTAGCTAAGATAGAGACCACCCCAAGGGCGATGAGTGATGAGGGGTTGAGTGAGATTATAGAAAAAAATGCAATGTTATTTAAAGCGTATGGATTTAAGACCACGATAGAGTATAAATATCCTGCATGGAAGCCTGAAATAAATGGGTTTACTTCACTTGTAAATGATGCAATGGTAAAAGAGTACGGAAAAAGTAAAGATGAAAAAAGTAAAGATGAAAAGAGTAAGTATGAAGCGATACACGCAGGGCTAGAGTGTGGGGTACTGCTCAATCACTATCCCACCATTAAGTTTGCCTCTATTGGTCCAACGATTCTCTCTCCTCACTCCACGCATGAGAAGGTCAAGCTTGATTCTGTAGGGAAAATATTTAGGGTAGTAGAGGAGATTATTGCCAATACTTAACTATTGTTGTTACGATTAGGCAAAAATCTCATCTAAAATAGTATTGACATACTCATTGGCTTTAAACTTGATAAGGTCATCGGGTTGTTCTCCTGTTCCTATGTAGTAGATTGGCATCTGTAGCTCATCTGCTATAGAGAGGACAGAGCCACCTTTGGCTGTTCCATCTAGTTTTGTGATGATGATTCCATCTATCCCTATCATCTCATTAAATACTTTGGCTTGATTGATGCTAGAGCTTCCCTGTGTCCCATCCAAGATAAGCATCTTGCGATGTGGAGCATTTGGCATCGCTTTATTGGCGATACGCACCATCTTTTTTAGCTCTTCACCTAGGTTGGTTTGGGTATGGAGTCGTCCAGCTGTGTCGATAAGTACATGGTCTATTTTTTTTGACTGTGCTGAAAGGATGGTATCATAGACCACGGCTGATGGGTCGTGACCTTGTTTGGTAGCAACAATGGGAATCTCTAATCTTACGGCCCACTTACTCAACTGCTCAATGGCAGCCGCTCGAAAGGTATCAGAGGCTCCTAACATAACACTTTTTCCCTCTTTTTGATGGTATCGTGCCAGTTTGGCAATGGTGGTAGTTTTTCCTGCACCATTTACCCCCACAATCATATCGACAAATGGTGTAGCTTTGATATCCTCTTTCCAATCTGCTTTGTACTGAAAAACAGAGATAAGTGCATTGTAGGCAGTTGCTCTGTCAATTTTTTTGGGAAGCTTCTTTAGAAACTTTTCTATTAATTCATAGTTTACATCAGCTTCGAGCAGAATATCTTCAAACTCATCGTGTGTGATTTTATTTTTTTTCTCAGGAGAGACTTTTTGAATTGCCTCTGTGGTACGTCGAAAAACTTTTTTAAATATATTAAACATTGTGTTACCCCTCTATCTCTTTTAGTGCTTGTTTGATATCACTCTCTATCATCTCTTCAGGAACTGTACCCTCATAATGGGTATAGTACTCACCATAAACAAACATTACCATCATGGGGAGTTCAAAATTGGATTTTAATCCCAACTGAGGTGCAATGATTTCTGCAAACTTTTGGTTGCTTTTTTTGCTATCTGATATGTAATAGTCTACTCTTTTTAAAGCAATACACTCTGTAACCTCTTTTGAGTTGATATCATCATGCAGTAGCAGACCCATCACAAAAAGTCTGCTTTGATACTTTTTTTGAAGATTGTTAAGATGTGCTATCTGTCCACGACAGGGAGGACACCATGTCGCAAAGAAATTAACCAAAACAATGGGTTCTCGTATATTGGAAAAATCATAGATATTTTTTTTAATATTCAACAAAGTAGGCTCTTTATCTAAACTTATGAAGGTTAGATGATATCTCCGTGGAACTATTTTTTTTGTGGTTGATTGCTTTATATTATGAATTTTCTTAACCAACTCTTGAGAAGATATTTTACTCTCATCTGTTTTTCCCTCATCACATGAGGTAAAAAACATTAAAGTTATGAGTAAAAAAATGTAAAATTTGTTTTTCATTTAAAGTGTATCTTTAGTATTTTTCGCGATTATAGCAAAAAAAGTATAAAAATAGGAGATAAAAAATGGATAAAAAGAGTTTTAGGGCATCTTGTCTTAATAAATTAAAAAAAAATAGACCAAGTCGATACTACGCCTCTGATAAAAAAATCAACAAATCTATTTATATGGAGATAATAGAGAGGAAAGTTAGCGTTGTTATGCTTTATATTCCTTTAAAAATAGAGATTAATATATCAAATTTAATTAAAAAGCTAAGAAAAGAGAATGTGACAGTTTTAGTTCCCTTTATGGTAGGTAAAAGCTTTAGATTGGTAAAATATAGACTACCTTTAAAAATTAAAAATTTTTCTGTAAAAGAACCAAATATCTCTACTATAATTTATAAAAAAATAGACTTAGCGATAGTTCCTGTTATAGGAATAGATAAAACTTTTAGGCGTGTAGGATTTGGTAAAGGCTTCTATGATAGATTTTTTGATAATAATTCAACTCATATTGAAAAGATAATTTTCATAGGAAGAGAGACTTGCATATCAGATAAAAATATTACAGATGACCATGATGTAGAAGGAGACAAGTATATAACTTCAAGTAATATTTTTATAAAAGACAGCTCAAAAAATAATATTAAAAAAAATCAAGGTGTTAATTCCTTGAATTAGGAGAAAGAATGATAGAAGAGGTATCAATATCAACGGTAACGGCTATTTTAGGTGCGATAGCGAGTTATCTGTTTGTAAAAAATGATAGTAAAAAACAGTTTAAGCACCATGAAGCAGAGGCAAAAGCCAAAGCATTAGCGATTGAGCATGAGGCAGAGAATCATTTACATGAAGCAAAAGTCTCAATAAAAGAGAGTGAAATTAATTTAGAAAAGCAGTTTCAAGAGAGAGTTTTGGATGTAGAGAAGCAAAAAAATGAGTTGGTAGTAGAGGTAAAAGCTTTAGATAAGAGAGAGAAAGAGATAGAAAAAGAGAAAAAAGATTTAGATAAAAAAGAACTCTACCTTGATAAGCTTGTTGATGAGAAAAATAGTGAACTCTCTACTCTGATTTCACTTCTAGAGAAGAGTTCTGGAATGACAAAAGAGGAGGCGAAAGGACACCTTATTCAGCAGGTAGAGGATCAATCCCAACTTGAATTGGCACATCTGATTCGCAAATATGAGACACAGGCGAAACAGGATGCTCAAAAAAAGGCAGATTATATAATTTCTCAAGCCGTTACCCGTTATGCAGGTGAGTTTGCTGGGGAGAGACTTCAAAATATTGTAAACCTTCCAAGTGATGAGCATAAGGGGCGTATTATCGGGAAAGAGGGGCGAAATATCAAGAGTTTAGAGCAACTTTTGGGGGTAGACATTATTATTGATGAGACCCCTGGGGTGATTATTATTAGTAATTTTAACCTCTATAGAAGAGCCATTGCTACTCGAACCATTGAGTTATTGGTGGCTGATGGTCGTATTCACCCAGGACGAATAGAAGCAATTCATACCAAAGTAAAAGCTGAGTTTGAACAGAAGATTTTAGAAGATGGTGAAAATATTGTAGTGGAGCTTGGTCTTTTGCCAATGGCAGAGGAGCTAATGCGACTGCTTGGTCGTATGCGTTATCGTGCCAGTTATGGTCAAAATGCTCTAGCTCATACTTTAGAGGTTGCAAAGTTAGCTTCCATTATGGCAGCAGAGATGGGAGGAGATGAGAAGTTGGCTCTTCGAGCAGGCTTACTTCATGATATCGGAAAAGCATTGACCCAAGAGGTAGGTGGAAACCATGTGGACTTGGGGGTAGAGGTTTGTAAGAGATACAATGAACACCCCACGGTGATTAATGCCATTTATGCACACCATGGACATGAAGAGCCTAATGGGGTAGAATCAGCTGCTGTTTGTGCTGCCGATACGCTTAGTGCCTCACGCCCAGGGGCGAGACGAGAGGTGTTAGAGAGCTTTACCAAACGGGTAAAAGAGTTAGAGGATATCGCTTTAAAACAGAGAGGAGTGGTCGCGGCTTACGCCATTAATGCAGGTCGTGAAATACGGATTTTTGTTAATGCCAGAGTAATCAATGATAATCAAATCACGGTTTTATCTAAAAAGATTGCAAAAGAGATAGAGAATAAGGTACAATTCCCTGGCGAAATAAAGGTAAATGTTATTCGTGAAAAGCGGGAGATTACCTATGCTAGATAATATTAAAAGAGGAAAAAGAATGAACAGAGGATTATTGTTTTTGGTAACAGCGATACTGTTGCTTACAGGATGTAATGCACAAGATGAGGTAAAAGTAGTCAAAGAGGCAACTTCAACAGACAATAAAAGTGTGGTTGAAGAGAAACGCGCCGATAAAAAAACAGATACTATTGTGATTTTTGAGACCAATCAGGGTAAAATAGAGATTAAACTCTTTCCAAAAATTGCACCATTGGCAGTTGAAAATTTTATGACACATACTAAAAATGGTTACTATAATGGGCTGATTTTTCACAGAGTTATTAAAAATTTTATGATTCAAGGGGGAGATCCAACAGGGACGGGAACAGGTGGTGAGTCTATCTGGAAAGAGAACTTTGCAGATGAGTTTGCACCCAATGTAGTATTTGATAAACCTCTACTGTTAGCAATGGCAAATAGAGGGCCAAAAACAAATGGCAGTCAGTTTTTTATAACAACCAAAGCAACACCTTGGCTCAATGGAAAACATACAATTTTTGGTGAAGTGGTTGCAGGTCAAGATATTGTACGAAAGATTGAAAATACTAAAGTGGGTCGTAGAGACAAGCCTGTAGAGGAGCAAAAAATTATCAAGGCGTATGTTAAATAGCCGATATGATAGATTTAGATGCCTTGCGTTTAGAGCGAGAGAAGTGTATCGGGTGGAAAAATATTAAACCCTACTGGGAGGCTGTCACAGGTCTACCCAATGTTAAAGAGGTTGAGGTAAAACTGGGGGATACCGTAGAGGTCTATCCCCAAGGATTAACCAAAGAGGAGGAGGCGTATATCTACACCTCTGCCAAAACGGTATGGCCGTGGAGAAAAGGTCCTTTTCAAGTCGCTTCAACTTTTATAGACAGTGAGTGGCGAAGCCATATTAAGTATGACCTCTTAAGACCTCATTTTAATTTAAAAGATAAAATAGTGGGTGATATAGGGTGCAATAATGGTTATTATCTTTTTCGTATGATGGAGGATAAGCCAAAATGTTTGGTAGGGTTTGACCCTTCTGCCATTCCCTATTGTCAATTTAAATTTTTGGACCATTTTATACAAAGCGGTATAAAGTTTGAACTCTTGGGGGTCGAACACGTTGAGTATTATGAGCATAAGTTTGACATACTATTTTGTTTGGGGGTGCTTTATCATCGTGCAGACCCTATTGGCTCGTTAAAGTCTCTCTATAAAGGACTTAATTTTGGGGGAGAGCTGATTTTGGATACTTTTATGATTGATGGAGAAGATGAGGTTTGTTTAACACCCATGAAACGATACTCTAAAATTCCAAATATCTATTTTATTCCCACCGTTAATGCCCTTAAAAATTGGTGTTACCGAGCAGGGTTTGAAGAGATAGAGGTGTTGGAGATAGCCAAGACAGAGTTGAATGAACAGCGTAAAACAGAGTGGATTAATACACAATCATTGGATGATTTTTTAGATGAGAATGATAGCTCTAAGACAATTGAGGGCTATCCTGCACCCAAAAGAGTGTATATTAAAGCAAAAAAAATTAAAAAAAAGAGTTGATTTTTTAAATTAATTTTCAAAAAATCAAAAAATAAGGTATAATTAAAGAAAAATTAGACTACATAGGTAAATTATATTAATATTTATTAAAATATATAATTATATTTTCTTATTTTAAAACAAGAGAATTTTAGATATAACCTTAAAAGTAGATATATTATATAGGATTAGAATGAGAATATTGACCATAGGGTTCAGTGACGAGTTTGTTAAGCAGTTGGAAGTAGAGCTAGAGAAATACTTCATCTGTATTGTAGATAATGCAAAAGATTTATATGATGCAACAAACTTCACAGACTTTAGACATTATGAACTTATTATAGTAGTAGATGAGAATCAAAAGTACTCATTTGAAAAATATAGTAAAGAGATTAAGAAAAAGAAGCGAGAGACAAAAATTATTGTGATTACCTCTATGCCAAAAAATCAGATACTTCTTTTTGATTTGGGTGCCGATGAGGTTATCACTGATTATATAGATTCAGCTGAGTTAATTGCAGCTAGAGTACTCTCTAATATGCGTAATCTTTTTGGAACGCACATTGATATTGGAAAGTTGGTTATTGATATTAGCAATAAAAAGATAGAGTATGATGATAAGATAGTCTCACTAAATGGTAAGACATTTGATATCTTGGCATACTTAGCCCTTAGAGAAGAGCGTGTATTCTCAAAAGATGAGATTATTAACGCCCTTTGGGAAGAGCCTGAGTATGTAAGTGATAACACTGTAGAGGTGGCAATCAACCAAATACGAAAAAGGCTAAAGAGTATTCTTGGTTTCCAAGTGATACACACAGTAAGAAGAAGAGGATATAAATTCTCTTACGAAAAGTAAAAAGTAGGGTGCGTTGAGAAACGCACCATTTAATGGTGCTTTACATACTCAATCCACTGAGGCATGATTCTCTGCTCTTGTTTTAGGGTGGTACTCATACCATGACCTGGGTAAACCGTAAAGTCTCCCTCTATTTTTAGAGCTTTTTCCAAACTTTTAACCATCTCCTCTCCACTTGAAAATGGAAAATCCCATCTACCAATAGATTGTTGAAAGAGAAAATCACCTGAAAACCATACATCTTTTATCTCAATAATAGAGTTTCCTGGGGTGTGTCCTGCAAAGAGACGATATTGGATTTCAATTCCCTCTATGGTGATTTTCTCATCGCCATCAATCAAAATATCTGCTTTGCTTTTGGGTGCTCCTCGACCTAAGGGGTCTTTTTCTAGCATAAAAGCATCATCTTTTGGGATATATAGAGGCACTTTTAGCTTCTCTTGTAGTTCGTTATTGCTCCAAATATGATCATAGTGACCGTGTGTATTTAAGATGGCAATAGGGTTGGTCACATTGTCTATGACCCATTTGGTAGCACCCATGCCTGGATCGATAATCAAATCTTTGTTATCAATTGTAACAATGTAGCAATTTGTTTGTGTATTTCCCATTGGTTGCATTTCAATCTGCATTAAAAAACCTTTTTTATATAGTATTGTTTATAGTATTGTTATTATAGTATTGTTATGTATAATGTTGTCATGAATTTATATCACAACCTTGAAATTGCCATTCAAACCCCCCATATTGAGACCAAAGAGAAGTTGACACAGCACCTATTTGAGTATTGTTGCCAAAATGAGTTTATATCCTCGGAAGGTTTTGAGCCTATACTATTTCAATCCCCATCTTATGCCAATTTTTGTACAATTGTTGACGCAAAAGAGTTAAAAGCAAGAAAAGATTTTCACACCAATGAGGGATTAGCTACACTCATCCATGCTATCGCACACATAGAGTACTCTGCAATTGATTTGGCACTTGATGCTGTTTATCGTTTTCCTAATATGCCACAATCGTATAAAATTGATTGGTTGGAGGTCGCTCTTGATGAGATACGACACTATAAGATGCTCAATACTCTTTTAAATGAGCTTGGATATGTTCATGGAGATTTTGCTGTTCATTGTGGTCTTTTTGATGCATCAAACCATACAGCACATGACGTATTGGAACGAATGGCGATTATTCCTCGGTATCATGAGGCAAATGGGTTGGATGTTAATCCTCAAATTGTGAAAAAACTGAATAACAGACGCAAGGTTCCTGTGGTGAAAAGATTGATTGATGCGTTGGATATTATCTATGAAGAGGAGATAAATCATGTTCATAAAGGAGACAAATGGTTCTCTTATCTATGTGATATAGAAAAATTAAACAAAAATATTTATTTTGATATTTTAGAAAAACATAAATTAATAGGGAAACATAGACCTTATTTTAATGTATCAGCAAGAAAAGAGGCAGGGTTCAGTTGTGATGAGATAAAAAAACTGGCAAAGGTTAAGTGTGAATAGTTCTGTTAAATGGTAGTAATTATTAACAAAATAATGTAACTGTTTGGACATAAAAAAAAATATTTAAAAATATGGCTTGTTTATAATTTATTTTAATGGTAAACGTTGTATAATGGCACATACGCTAGTAATAAAATTAAATAAAAAGTGAAATAAAATGCCAAATACAATAGAGTTTTACAAACCTACTATTCAAAAAAATACTACCCAATATATTAATGATGTTTTAACTTTTTCAGATAATTCAAAAGTTCAAAAATTGGAGGAGTCTTTTAAAGAGTTTATCGGGTGTGAGTATGCCATTGCTACTAATAGTGGAACTTCTGCATTACATCTAGCCATGTGTGCATTGGATTTTAAGAGGGGAGATAAGGTTATCTGTAGTATTAACGTATTTCCATCTATTCCTGAAGCAGTAAGGCATTTTGATGCAGAGCCAATTTTTGTAGATATAGAGAGTAAAAATTATAATATAGATTTAGATAAATTGGAAAAGGCATTAGAAAAAAGTCAAAGTAAAAAATTAAAAGCAGTTATTATTAATCACATGGCAGGTGATGTACTTGATATGGAGCGTGTTTATGCGTTAGGAAAAACCTATAAAGTAAAAATTATAGAGGATGCTAGTAACGCTATGGGAGCAGAACATAACGGTAAAAAAGTAGGAAACAGTGGTGGGGATATTACTGTTTTCTCTTTTGCACCACACCTATGTAACTCTATTACCAATGGCGGTATGATGGTAACCAACAGTAAAAAAATTTATGAGAGAGCTTTACTTTTGTCATTTCATGGGATGAAGGGTAAATCTTGTGATGATTATGGAAATGTTAACTATATCTACGATGTTGTTGCTATTGGTTGGAAATATGACATCTCTCAACTCCATGCTGCTTACTGTTTGGCTGAATTAGAAGGTTTAAAAGAGAGCATTATAAGAAGAAAAGAAATCGCCTCTATTTACGGTCAAAAACTCGCCAATTTAAAGCATGTAAAACTACCAAACTTTGATGAGGCTCATATCTTTTCTCAATATATCGTAGAGATTGATAAAAACCGTGATCACTTTGTAAGTCAATTGAAAAAAGAGAGTGTAAAGATAGGGGTACACTATATGCCTCTACACTTGACAGAGTATTATAAATCAAAATATTCCATGAAGGTTTTTGACTACTCAGTAGCCCTTGGTGTGTTTCAGCGTGTGATGTCACTTCCTATATACCCATCGTTGAGTAATGAAGATGTAAACAGGGTCTGTGAAGCTGTTATTAAAGTGGCTGGTGAGCATATTTGATTATTAATATCTAATGCTTAGTAAAATTTTAGTCTCTTTTTTTGAGAGACTCTTCTTCCATCCCAATCATTTTGATTGGGTTATTATTCTTTTTCTTACTCCACTCTCTTTTGTTTTTGCTATGGTTATGTTTTTGAGACGGATACTCACTGCTAAAAAAGATTATCATATTCCCATTATAAGTATTGGAAATTTAACAGTTGGAGGAAGTGGAAAAACCCCCTTTGTTATCGCTTTAGCATCTCGGTATAATGATACTTGCATCATCTCCCGTGGATATGGTCGAGAGAGTAGAGGGTTGGTTGAGGTGAGTCGTCGTGGTAAAATTTTATCTGATGTTTTTGCCAGTGGTGATGAACCGATGTTGATGGCAAAATCTCTACCAAATGCTTCAGTTATAGTGAGTGAGGATAGAGTTACAGCGATAACTCTTGCGAAGAAACAGGGTGTAAAAGTTATCTTTTTAGATGATGGTTTTAATCGTGTGAATATCAAAAAATTTGAGATTTTACTGTTTCCCAAAAACATTGAAAACTACCTGACCTTCCCTGCTGGACCATTTCGTGAATTTTTCTTTACTAAAAAGTTTGCTGATTTAAATCTTCTGGAGGAGATAGATTTTAAAAGGGCAGTTGAAATTATCAATCCTAGCGAAAAGATGTTACTTGTTACTGCTATCTCAAACCCTATTAGACTAACACCATTTTTACCCCTGAATGTAGTAGATAAGATATTTTTTGAAGACCACGCCTATTTTGATGAAGAGGAGCTTTCCCAAAAAATGTTAGAGCTAGGGGCTACCTCTTTGCTTATTACTCAAAAAGATGAGGTAAAAATGGAGGGCTTTGGGTTGCCCCTCTCTATCATGAAGTTAGAATTAAAAATTAAAAATGAGGTTTTAGAAGAAATTGATAATTATATTAAAATATAAAATTTGTAATTAAAAATTTGAGAGGAGTGGGAACTTGTGTGAAATTATAAGATAAATTTAAGAGTTTTGGTAGTTATGTAAAGAGCTTTTCAGATATACTCCAAATTATGAAAGAAAGCATCAAGATATTCTATTACGACCTTAAAAACTCATTTAAAGATTTGTTACCTATTATTATTGTGGTAGCATTCTTTCAAACTTTTATCATCCAAGCCATGCCTGAAAATCTAGCTTCTATTGTGATTGGATTAACCATTGTAGCCGTGGGATTAGCACTTTTTATTCGTGGATTGGAGTTGGGTATTTTCCCCATTGGAGAGGGGTTAGCAATAGATTTTGCACGAAAAGGGTCTGTTTTTTGGCTCTTAACCTTTGCTTTTACCATAGGCTTTGCTACGACTGTGGCTGAACCTGCACTTATTGCCATTGCCGAAAAAGCGGCAGTGATTTCCAATGGATTGGTTGATGCCTTTTGGCTTCGAATGACAGTAGCACTCTCAGTTGGATTTGCGATTGCTTTGGGGACGCTTCGTATTCTTTTGGGACACCCGATTCAATACTATATTATCTCAGGATATATTCTTGTGGTTATTGTTACCTTTTTTGCACCCAAAGAGATTATTGGTTTGGCATATGACAGTGGAGGGGTAACTACTTCAACGGTTACGGTACCTTTGGTGGCAGCACTGGGTATTGGATTGGCATCAAGTATTAAAGGGCGTAATCCTGCTATTGATGGATTTGGGCTTATTGCATTTGCTTCTTTAACACCAATGATATTTGTACAGATTTATGGGATTGTTGTCTACTCATTTGGAGATGCCTCTACAGCTTTATCTATTACTGAGGTTGCCACAGCAACAAAATCAGTGGCGACTACCTACAGCTTTTCATTGGCAGATACTCTTATGGAGTTGGTTGGGGTTATCAAAGATGTTTCTCCTATCTTAATCGTTATTTTCTTTTTTCAATACATTATTATAAAAAAGTCTGTACCACATTTACCTAAAATTATTACAGGTATTATTATGGTTGTTTTGGGTCTTTATGCTTTTATTATTGGTTTGGAGATGGGGCTTTTCCCTATTGGTGAGAGCATCGCTTTTGCATTGACAGCGATGAATAATAATGGACTTATCTATCTTTTTGGTTTTCTTATTGGGTTCTCTACCACCATGGCAGAACCTGCTCTTTTAGCAATTGCTATTAAGGCACAAGAGATAAGTGAGGGGATGATAAAGCAAAATGTATTGAGAATTGTGGTAGCATTAGGGGTGGCAATTGGTATTGGTTTGGGGTCATATCGTTTGGTATCAGGTGATCAGATTCACTACTATATTATTGCAGGGTACTCATTGGTTATTATTTTTACCTATTTTGC
>CAYVNI010000066.1:0-24346 GCA_964452815.1 uncultured Sulfurovum sp. | reverse complement strand
TATGGACAGTTTATTGCCTCTTCTTATCTTGATTTTGCAGTAGATTTTAATGGAGATGGAACAACAGATTTATGGAACGCAGAGGATGCCATTGGAAGTATTGCCAACTATTTTGCTCGAAATGGATGGAAACGTTCTATTGGTCAAGTGGCTATTCGAGCAAAGTATAAAGGAAATCGTTTTAAAAGACTTAAAACGGGATACAAAACAAAATACTCTCAGTATAAGTTGCGTAAAAAATATAAGATTAAAGCTCGAAAAACAATGAATTATGGGGGACCTGTCTCTTTGGTTAAACTCAACCGTGCTACACATGATGAGCTTTGGTTTGGAACACATAACTTTAGAGTGATAACAACCTATAATCATAGTTCTCACTACGGTATGGCGGTATTCCAACTAGCAAAAGAGGTTAAAAAAAGAAGAGGTGGATACTACTCCTCACTTTAACCAATCCTCTAAAGAGGATTTTTAAAAGTCCTCTTTACTCTTTGCACTCTCTACAATAGAGATAACTAAAGTATAGATATTTGCGATAATGGCACCAATGACCAATCCACGAATCAAATTTATATTTTCAGCACCTCCAAAATGTAAAAGCCATAATGAAGGAATAAGGTGCAAGTCTGCCACCAAAGAACCTGCCAACAGTTCAGCTGAGAGTAGGTTTCGCACTCCTAATTTTAGAATACTAGAGACAAAATTGATACTCGCTGCTGCAAAAAGAGCCATAATGGTATGCTCATATAGAAATGATACTGATGTAGTCAGACTCATCAGTGTAAAAAAGATATAAAAAACTTTTCCCCAATTCATCGTATAACTCCTTGAAATATTTAGTTTGTTCCCATGTTTAGCGTGGGAACAAGAGAGAGTATGCTACATCGTACCTTGTTCATACATCGCACGAATTTTCTCTTTCTCTTTCTCTCGCTTGAGAGCAGCAGCCTCTTTTTCCCTAAATTCAGCAACTGAAAATTTCAACCACATAAGCACAGGAGATGCCACAAAGATAGAGGAGTAAGTTCCCACCACAACACCCACAAGAAGTGTAAAGGAGAACCCACTAATAATCTCTCCACCAAACAGGTAGAGTGTCAAAACAACAAAAAATGTTGTAAGAGAGGTTAATGTGGTACGAGAAAGCGTTTTGGTAACCGACTCATTAATAACATCTGCCATATCGGGAGATTTAATGGTTCTAATCCCCTCTCTAATTCTATCAAATACGATAACCGTATCGTTTAGAGAGTAACCCAATATCGTTAATACCGCAGCTAAAATAGGTAAGTTTACATCTATTTGGAAAAGAGCTAATGCACCCATCGCAATAGTGATATCATGAATCAAAGCCACGACAGAAGCGATAGCAAAACGCCACTCAAATCTAAATGAGAGATAGGCAATAATACCTATGATAGAGAGAAGCATCGCCATGAGACCTTTCTCTCTTAGCTCATCACCCACCGCAGGACCTACCATATCAACACGTCGTATCTCAAACTTTCCTGTATCTTTGAGCATCTCACGCACCTCTACTTTGGCTCCACCCTTAACCGACTTTGAAGCTTGTTTGGTTCGAATAACAAGCTCAGATTCAGAACCAAACGAGGTGACTGTAGCCCCCTGATATTTTGGATTTTGGGCAACAATATTTCTTACTTTTTCAATGGGAGCTTTTCCCTCATATTGAACCTGAATAATCGTACCACCTGCAAAATCAATACCGTAGTTTAGACCTTTGGTAAAGAGCAATCCCAAGGAGATAATCACCAAAGTAATAGAGAAAAAACCAACTTTTTTGGCATTCTCCATAAAGTTTATAATCTCTTGTTTTTTAAAAACTTCCATTATTTTATCTCCTTATCAGTCTTGATTCCAAACCAGAAGCCAAGTTTTTTCTTGTCTATCTTTGGGAGTAACCACTGATAGATACCATGTGTTCCCAAAATAGCTGTCAACATGGATGCTAAAATACCGATACTAATGGTCAAAGAAAATCCTTTGATAGGTCCTGTACCATAAGCAAATAGTACCACCGCTGCAATAAGTGTGGTGATATTTGCATCCCAAATCGCAGTAAAGGCATTGTTGTACCCCTGCTCTATCGACTTGGTAATGGAGTTTCCTTCATGAAGAAGCTCTCTAATACGTTCGTTAATAATAACATTGGCATCAACGGCCATACCCACAGTAAGAACAATACCTGCCATACCTGGCAATGTCAAAGTTGCCTCAAACATAGACATCACGGCTAAGATAAGGAATAGGTTGGCGACCAAGGCAACATTGGAGATAACTCCTGCCACGCCATAATAGAGTACCATAAAAACAACCACCGATAAGAATCCAACAACAAGTGCTAAGATACTTGCATTGATATTGTCCTCACCTAAACTAGGTCCAATACTTCGTTGACTTTCAACTTGAACGGGAGCCAGTAACGCACCTGAACGCAATGCAATGGCTACATCGTGAGCCTCTTGAGGAGTAAAAGCACCTGTAATCTGTACCTGTCCTCCTCCAATTCTCTGAACAATATTGGGAGCAGTGTAGACTTGATTGTCCAAAACAACTGCCATACGTTTTCCTACAGATTTTCCTGTAAAATCACCAAATATTTTTGCCCCTTGTCCATTTAACTTGAAGTTAATAAGGGGTTGATTGTTATCTTGACCATATCCTACTTTTGCATCAACAAGCATAGAACCATCCAAGATAGGAATAGAGTAGAGTAGATATTTTGTTCGATTATCATTGACATCTCGCAAGATGATATCTCCGTACTGTTTAGCCTCACCATCACTCATCGTATCTACCCGTGCAGCCCGTGCTTCATCAACTGCCATCATCTGTAGGTGTGCTGATTTTGCAATAAGCTTACGGATACGGTTCTCATCCTCTTCTGTTTTGATTCCAGGGACTTCGACCAGTATCTTATCTTTACCCTGTTTGGCAACAGTGGGTTCAGCAAGACCAAACATATTGAGACGATTTCTAATGGTATCCACCGCTTGATCTATCGCATTTTGTTTGGTCAAAGCAATCAAATCATCCGTCAATTCCAAAGAGAATATTGCACCATTTTGATTAACGGCTACCTCTTTGAACTCCTCTCCCAAAATTTTAACTACCTTTGGTAAATCATCTTTATCAAGTACTTCAAACGTAATAATATTGTTATCTATTTTTAAGTCATCAAAAATAATTTCCTCTTTTTCAAGGTTATATTTAATACTTGTTCCCATAGATTTTACTTTTGATTCAACGGCAACTTCACTCTTAACTGAGAGAAGCATATGTAATCCCCCTTGAAGGTCAAGTCCAAGGGTAATTTTTTTACCACAGGAGCTACCTTCATCGGTGCTACTCTCATCACACTGTGTTAATGATGGGACAGAAAAAACAATCCCAAACAGAAATGCAAATGCAAAGATAACAACTCTATAATTTAATGCATTCATACGCTACGCTTCTAACTTTTTAGCGATATACGCCTTATCCAATTTAACGATACTCGTGTCGTTCAGTTTTATTTTGATAAAATCCTCTTCAACTTTGACGATTTCAACATAGAGACCACCTGATGTTACTATCTTATCACCTTTGGTAAGGGCTTCTAACATCTCTGCGTGTTCTTTTTGCTGTTTTTGTTGTGGTCTGATAATTAAAAAGTAAAAAATACCAAACAACATTATAAGTGGTAGAAATTGTCCTACTGCTTCCATAAGGGAATCCTTTGAGTTTAAAAATTAGCAAACATTTTACCATTAACAAGATAACACGAGGCTTTTTTATCGCCTTATTGAGTGCGGGGGCTATCTACCTCGATTGGCTTGGTATGGTAAACTACACCATCAATACAATTTTGGGACTCCTCACCCTCTACCTCCTCCTAGAAAGTGATAAAAAAGTATGGTTTTGGAGTGGTTTTTTTATTGGAGCTTTATGGTTTTGGTGGATGTCTGTGAGCTTCTTCAACTACGGTTTTGCATGGGCAATTCCCATTGGAATCCTCTTTCCTGCTATTGTTTATGGATTTATCTTTTGGTTTATCGCAAAAATAGCAGAGTATCTTCCTCAAAAATTGGGACAACCTCAAGAGATTACCCCTATGGTTATAAAAGCGATGGCACTACTTTTCTTGTCCTATCTTCACCCTTTTAGTTTTGATTGGTTCAAGATGGAGCTTATCTTTACCAATAGCTATCTGGGCATTCAAAAATGGCAGTTTGCTATTATCCTCTTTTCTATTGTGTTAAGTATCTACAAAGAGCAAAAATTATTTCTTTTTTTGGTTGTTTTTGCTTACCCCTTGACATCTCACTTCAATAAAACAGAGCTACCACAACATAACCTAAGCATCACCAACACGATGGTAACCGTCACCGATAAATGGAACCCCGAACTAGAATCATCTCATGTAGAGATGGTCTTCAAAAAAATCAATCTTGCCATTGCTCAAAAAAAATCCATTATCATCTTTCCTGAATCTGTTTTACCTGTTTTTCTCAACACACGACCCGAACTAATGACTGCCCTTCAAGGGGCTTCTAACGATATCTCTATTGTCATAGGGGGACTATATTGGGACAATGAAATCCCTAGAAACTCCACCTATATCTTTAAAGATGGCAGATTCTCTATCGCCAACAAAGTGATCTTGGTTCCTTTTGGAGAGAGCAACCCCTTACCCAAATGGATGGGGAAAATTGTCAATAATCTCTTTTTTGATGGTGCACCTGATTATGTCGCCTCCTCCAAAGTCACCGACTACCAACTTAACGGTATCACCTTTAGAAATGCCATCTGTTTTGAAGGAACATCTGAAGAGCTGTATGTTGGCAATCCAAAACAGATGATAGTCATCTCAAACAACGGATGGGTTACCCCCTCTATCGAGCCAACCGAACAGAGAATACTGCTACAGTACTACAACAAAAAATATGGAACCACCATCTACCACTCAGCAAATATGTCCCCCTCATATATCGTGCATAATGGAGAGATAATCAAGTGAAAAGATTCTATCAGATACCACTTAACGCCTACCAATCCATCTCACGACTGCTTCCTGCTTCCTGTCGTTACTACCCAAGCTGTTCAGAGTATGCCAAATGGCAATTTGAACTCAATCGAGTAGACAAAGCCTTTGCCCAAACCACCCTTAGAATCCTACGATGCAATCAGCTTTTTGATGGGGGAATAGACTACCCTGTGATAGCCTACAAAGCACCTCATTTACTCTGTTTAGCTACCAATATTAAAAAGATGAAATATTGGTTTGTACCCCAAGGTAAAGGGTTGTTTTATGTGATTAAAGATTATGGAGCATATAGCTAAACTATTATTTTTTAAGTTTTTTTGTGTATAATTATTATATATATCACTTAAGAATTAGAGAAAGTTTCCTTATGTATAATATGTATAATAGAAAAATAGATAACCAGTTTCATGTATTTAGTAAAGAGGTTAAGTTACGAAAAGAGGAGGAAACTGTAAGTCGTACAGATATAAATGGGAACATCCTCTATTTTAATCATACTTTTTCAAAAATTTCAGGGTATACGAGAAAAGAGCTTATTCGTGTACCCCACAGTATTTTAAGACATCCAGATATGCCAAAAACAATCTTTTATATTATATGGAAAACACTTTTAGCAGGGTATGAAACCCATGCTCTTATAAAAAATTTAACAAAAGAGGGAAACTACTATTGGCAGATAATAAATCTTTCTGTTCAAAAAAATAATCAAAACAATACTTTATCTTTTTTATCTCATGGGAGACAAGCACACCAAGGTATCATCAAAGAGATAACTCCTTTATACAAAGAGTTGTTAGAGATAGAAAAATATAATACAGACAGTGCTATTAGATTTTTTTTAGATTTTTTAAATAGAAATAATATCGCCTCCTATAATGACTATATATTAAGAGTAGAACACAACCAAGAGCGTCCCTCTTTGTTAAACTCTTGGCTAAAATTCTAATTTTCTATAAATACATTAAGTTATTAATATTTTTTTAATAAAATTTTTAACTTTTCTAATTATCAATACTCTGTACCACTCAAAACCACCATCTGACCAATGCTCAGGGTGAATATTTACCATAATCATATTTGGATTTTTTTTCTCTTTCAATAGAGTTATAATATCCTCTGTATGGGTAAATAAAAAATCAAAACCACTATCAACTTTATCTCTTAAATTTACCTTCTCATTGTCCCATGCACGACCTGCATCTGTAATATATAGAATCTCTTTAAAGTTTATATCAAAATAGGGTTCAATCACTATAGAGTATTTTTTATAATCATACTCATCCCATAACAGACGGCTATCCCACTTTGAAGTAGGTCTTCCGTGCATTGCAATAGTTTTTATAGGGTATATCTCTCTTAATCTATTTAAATTATTTTCAAAATCTTTAATAGCCTCTTTATAATCTCCATTGGTTTCTGCCAAAGATTCATAATGATACCCTATCTCATGTCCTAAATCTGCTATCTCTTTGATTATCTCCAATTTAAATGTGGAAGGGATTGTTCTAAAATAGTATGTGGCTTTTATACCCATACTATTTTCTATTTTTGCCATCTGTAAAGAACTATTTGGACGTCTGTCTACATCATGACGTATTAGTATAAGTGGTTTTGATTTGTTATATTTAGAGTTATAAAATTCATCTATTGTTAAAAACTGAAAATTACTCTCTCTTAGAGTTATTAAAAGCTTTTTGTATATTTTATGGGTAAAATCTTTCATTATTTAAACCTTAATTGATATGCTGGAGTCTCTTTTAATATATTGTGACTTTGTGGATAGTTTTCTGTAAACCAAATAGTAAAAGCTGTTATATCTATTTTTTCAGACAATAATTTCTCTTTTTTTATTTTAAACTCCTCTTTTAAATCTTTTTGATTTAAAAGCTCTACTGCTTTTTCTAAGAGTCCATCTGCGTTACGATAATCAAAAATAAGACCATAATCCCCTTGCTCTTTTATGGTTAAAGGGTCCAATGTATTAATATAAATACTAGGTGTTCCCAACATAGCACATTCACTAGCCATGGTCGCCCCCTCACCTATAAAGAGTGTTGCGAAAGCCAGTACATCATGCATCTTAGGAGGAGGAATCTTAATCTGATAAGGTTTTAGACTATCAGGCAATTCTCCTTCTGATGAGATAAAAATTTTTATTTTTTTAGCAAGAGTATTAATTAATTTCTCTTTATATTCTAAAGTTAATCCACCTTGTCCTACATCATGAGAAGCATCCCAAGAGACAAAACGGAGTATGATATATGGCTCACTTTGCTCTAGTTTTAATATCTCAAAAATATCACTATTTGGGGTGAACCAATTTGGGTGAAGATAGGCTAACTCATGATAACCATTATAAGGTATAATATTATCTGATTTAAGAGGAGGCTCTTCAAAATCATTAACCAATATCACCTCTGTAAAAGGAGAATACAACTTTACTTGCTCCATATTAAAAGTATCCTCAAAAGATAGATGAGGTTTTCTAAAGAAAAAAGAAGCATGTGCCACATACATAGAGCCATGGCTCATAAAAATATCTGGCTTAAAGTGAAATGCTGTCATAATTGATTGAATATCAAACTTTAATAAACCAAACAGTTTTCCTATCAGTTTTTTATATTTTTTTCCAAAAGATTTATATCTGAAACCATACTCTTCTAAAAGATAAATTTCAAACTCTTTATCTCTACACGTAAAGAGGATTTCATGCCCCCTCTCTTGCATTCTCCATGCAAAGTTTTTAAACAGATGCACATGCCCAGGGTGTCCTATATCTATCTGTATTCTCATCTTCCATACCTTATTTTTTTATATATTTTTTTGGCTTTTGATTTGGCATAATTAAAAAAATTATCATTCCAAATCCTCATATAGGGGGTTAATTCTCCTCCAAATCGTCGATAAAACTCTTCCACACCTAAAAGCATAGAACCCTCAAAATCGTAAATTTCACATTTACCTTGAAAATATTTTATGGTCTCCTTCACCAAAAGCGTATTCGCTCCTCGCACTTGATTAGCTATATCTATTCCATTAAACAGTAGATAAGCTGTGGTATCATCATACACCAGTCCCGATACAGAAATCAATCTATTATCAGATGTATAAGCACCAAAGGATATGAAGTTACCCTTTTTTTCTAACGTTTCTATGTATTTTTTAATCTTCTCTTTTTTGAATGGAGCTTTGCTTCCTTGTCTTATAAATGTTTTATTTATAATTTCATAAAACTCTTCAAATTCAATATTTTTTCGAATATCTATATGATGCTTTATCGCATTTTTTATATTTCTTTTTGTATTTGTATGGAAATTACTACCAATCTCTTCCATAGAGTTGGACAAATTTAAAATATAGGTATATCGTGTTTGTTGAGTGAAACCACCCCAAGAGAAGGGAATCCAATTGATAAAAGATGGATGAAAGTAATAATCAAAGGATTTTATATCTTTTAGTTTAGAGATAAGTTGTTCCATCTGTTTATACTCTTTTGAGACGATTTTTTGTACACTTCCCTCTTTTGACTCAAAAATTACTCCTAAGTATTTGTCTAGCATGGGGTTTGCATAAGTATTTATCTCATTTTTAGCTAAAACTATACCTGCAATAATCTTACCCTTCTCTTCAATAACCAATATCTCATAAGCAGCTTGAAGTGCATCTAAATACCATGTTTTAGAAAAAATTGAACCTTGTTTTGAGTTGTCTACAAAATTGTTCCACTCATTATAATTTTTCTTCTCTAATGTTTTTAAACTGCTCATTGTGCTTTCAACCATAAATCTAAGTTTATCCACTTCCAAATATCTCTGGAGCAGTTTATCTCTCTATTTAAATGTCTATCATACATCTTTTTTGTTATCTCTGTATCAATATATTTTTTAAACTCATCGCTTGGATTATTTAATATCTCATTTATCATATTTACAAAAAAATCCTCTCGAAACCACTCATCTTCAGGTGTTTCAAATCCCATCTTATCATATCGTAATCTAATTTTTTCAGGCAAAATAGATTTCATGCTCTCTCTTAAAATATATTTGGTCATTCCCTTTTTAATATAACTATCATTTTGTAAAGATAGTGTCTGCTCTACCAACCTATAGTCCAGAAATGGTACTCTTGATTCTATAGAGAACCTCATAGAGTTTAAATCACTCCATTTTAAAAGGTGTTCAAGCTTATATTCAAAATGGTTTATCAGTGATTTTTTGAGACTACCTGAACTATATAATCCATCTACTAAAGTATTATTACCATTATGATTTTTATAGAAGCTACTCTGTATATAGGCGACTTTTTTTAAATTTAAATTCATTTTTAATCGTTTGGGGAGGAGAAAGAAAGCGAGGGTTTTAATTCCAAACAGTGACTTATGGAGTCTTAGATAATCATACATTTCAGAAAAAAGTTTAACAAAAGATAGTTGGGTTAACAGCTCTTTAAAATAGAAACCATAAAAGTAATGATACCCTGCCAACTGCTCATCTGCTCCCTGTCCATCCAGTGTAACAACAGCATCTCTATTTGCCAATTTCATAACACTATATTGTGCATAAATACTGGTAGTAGGCACGGGTTCATCTAAATTGGCAACAAAATCATGAAGATTTTCAAACAGTGATTTAGCATCAGGTTTAATATATTTCATATTGTTCAAAAAAGGAGTCAACTCCTCTATAAACTCACTCTCATCACCTTTTTGACCTTTATCATAAATAGCTGAGAAAGTATAGATGTCATCTATCTTTAGTTTCTTAGAGACAATAGAGACGATAGCCGAAGAGTCCAACCCACCACTTAAGCAGACCCCTACAGGTACATCACTTCTCATTCTAAGCTTTACAGAAGAGGTTAGAAGTTCTTCATACTCCTGTGGTGTTATCTGCTCCTTTTTATTGCAATATTTCTCTAAATCATACCATTTATCTAACATAAACTCTCCATCTACATTAATAGTAAAACAGTGTCCATGAGGAATTTTATAAATCTCATTATAAAATGTTCTCTCTCCATAATCAGTTCTATTAAAAGAGAGATAATCAAAAACAGCTTGGTCATTAATAGAAAGCTTATCCACTGCTACTCTTATTGCTTTTATCTCTGATGCAAAAATAAATGTGTTATCATCTCTATAATAATAAAAAGGTTTAATCCCAAATCTATCTCTAGCACCAAAAACCTCTTTGGTCTCTTTATCATATATTACAAATGCCCACATACCATTAAACTTATCAAGACAACTCTTTCCCCACTCTTGATATGATTTCAGTACAACTTCTGTATCACTACCACCTTTAAACTCATAACCCTTCTTTTTTAGCTCCTCTCTCAACTCTATATAGTTATAAACCTCCCCATTAAAAATAAGTACATAACGATTATCATCACTGATCATAGGCTGATGACCTGCTGTGGATAAATCCAAAATACTTAAACGCACAAATCCTAAGCCCACTCCATTTTCAATAAAAACACCCTCATCATCTGGTCCTCTATGTTTTATCTTTTTCATCATCTTAGTAAGAGTTCTCTCTTCTATATTTATATTATTAAAATTTATTTTTCCTACTATTCCACACATTATATTCCTTTATATAAATCTACTATTTTTTTTGCAATTAACTCTATTTCGAGATATGCTATATCTTCTCTGCCTGATGTTCTATCTTCAAAATTCAATGCTTTTTTTATGTTTAATGCAAAATCTTCATAATCAAAGCCAGAGAGATAACACCCTTCTGTCTTTGATATAACCTTTTTTACATCACCCACATCTGTAGATACGATAGGAGTATTACAGGCCATTGCCTCTTTGATTGCATTGGGGCTACCCTCCCACAAACTTGTCAAAACCACAACCGATGAAGAGTTATAATAATAGGGTATTCTCTCATGAGAGATACCCTTTAGATAGTGCAACTCCAAACCGTCGTTATCAATTTCATCAAATGCTCTTTTAGCAAGTTCAAAATTCTTTTCCACTCTTTTAGGATTGGAGGTAAACAGAATATGTTTTTTGCTCTTATCCCATCCCACCTCTTCTAATGCCAATACTCTATCTATGGGTCTAAACCTACTCATATCAACACCATTGGGAATAATATGAGCCTTTTTGATTTTTAATACCGAGTACATATCTTCTGATTTCACAATAACAGATGACCAAGATAGATAGTAGAAGAGATAGATAATCCATCTAAAATATGGACTGGCTTTAACATCATCTCCCATGAGTGACGCAACTATAGGCTTTGCCCCTGCCAAAGATGCAACGATGGCAGAGAGCCAATAGTGTGCATGAACCACCTCATAAGAGTTACTTTTTAAATTTTCTCTTAGTTCCAATATAGATTTTAAATAGCCTTTAACTCCTTTCTCTTTGATGGTAAAATAGCTCAAATCTATCCCCTCTCTTTTTAGAGATTCGCCTTGTGTCTTGATAATTGGGCTTATGCCTGATTCACTATTCCCACTACTTATAAACAGTACTTTCATTTTTTCTCCTATCTAAAGTTCCAATAACCTATCATCAATACCAATAAAATCATTATGGTATAAAAAAATTGTTTGAACTTTTTATCTTTTTTAAATTCGATTATTTTATTATCATACTTATCTAAAAACCAAAAAGCTATTATAAATATAATAGGCATTTGAGGTAAAGCCTTTCTAAGCTCTAGTCCATCCATTAAATAAGCCAATGCAGACATCTCCATAAGAATAAATATAAGTAAGGGATAGAGCTTAGTACTTTTGGTTTTAATAATATAAGATACACCAAGCCAAAAAGGGAAGGCCAGTAGGATTCGATATATTAAACCTGATGTATAAAACATTGTGCCCACTTTTTCAGAGGTGATAATAACAGTTGGTAGTGGACCTATGGTCTGAGAGAGTATGTTAACAACATATGTAAAATAGACTCCTCCTATAACACTACCTTGCGACTCTCTTGCACTAATTAATGAGTCAATTCCTCCCGTTGTATAGACATTTACTTTCTCTGTCAAGACACCACTCATTAAAAGAAGAGCCACAAATAGTGCTATAGCAAATATTTTAATCCAAATACTTCCTCTTCGGGAAAGTATAAAACCTAATCCTACAGAACCAACAATCATTATTAAAATCATTGGTCTAAAAAGCAATAAACTAAGAACAAATACCATGGCTACAATAAAATATGATATATCTCTTTTCTCTAAAAAACGATAGTAAAAATCAAAAGACAAAACAACCAACATGACCATAAAGCTCTCTTTTAATCCTGTTGCATGAAAGTAAACAACAAAAGAGGAGATAGAGTAGGACAATGAAGATAAAAAAGCATATTTTTTTGTCATAAAGTTTTGACTTAACTGAAATATACTTAGTGCAGTAATAACCCCAACAATAACATAAAAAGCATTTACAATTAAATTAGACTGAACAATATGATAGAGAGGATAGACTATTAATATCATACCTAAATCATCAACATCCATATAACTTAAATAGTGTGATATCCCATCTAAAAAACTCATATCAATTATATCTAAGATGCTCTCATGATAAAAAATTGCATCGGATTCACTAAATAGATAAAAATTATCACGATAATAATATGATATAAAATTCTCTAGGACAATGGATACAAAAAGGTATAGAAGAACCTTCATGGCTAAACCATTACTACCTCGACTATAAGCTTTTGAACTCTTTAATGTGTAAGAGTGCAATATTATAAAATAACTAATAGAAGAAAATATTGTAAAGAAGATTACTAATAAAAACTCTCCAGATATTTTAAAAACCAATATAGCATAGAGAGATATCAATGCCAGTAAATATATTCTATTTATTATTTTCAACATAAATCATACTTCTGTTATAAAGAGATATTTGACTTTTTAAGCCACATTGAGAGATTTAATAGTTTCCATAATATATAACCATTATCTTTTTTCTTTGATATATGCTCTTGCATTAGATGTTCAATCTTATCATTATAAATTTCAGAACCTCTAATAGTATTCAACATAAAATTTCTCATCGGTTCTCTTAACCAGTACTGAAAAGGAACTCCAAAACCTTTTTTCGCTCCATTAAGAATCTTATCAGGAACAACACCTTTAAACGCCTTTTTTAGAAGATACTTCTTCTCTTTTCCTCTTACTTTATATTTAGACGGTAGGCTCATGGCGTAATCTACCAACTCATTATCCAAAAAGGGAACCCTTACCTCCAGACTATTTGCCATTGTTGCCCTATCTACTTTTTCAAAATATAAATCTGGTAAAATAATATTCATATCGGTATATAACGCTCTATTGACTGGGTCTAACTCTTTAAACTTATTGTAAAAATGTTGATAGCGTTGAAATGGTTCTACTTTTTGAAGTTCTCCTTGAATCTCTTCTGAAAAATAGTCAGCAGGGTCTTCATCAAACATCTCTTGGGATAAGATATAGGCCATTTCGTGACTTGGTTCTCTCTGATTAAGAGCAAAAAGAAATCTCAACCCTTTATATTTTGAACTGCTTTTAGGAATAACTTTTTTAATTAGAGGTAACAATTTGGCGATACTTTTATAGGTTTTATAGTGATGAAGTCTAATATATCTATGATACCCTGCAAAAAGCTCATCTCCTCCATCACCTTGTAGTATTACTTTCTCTTTTCCTTTTAACTCTTTACTCATTAAATATAAAGGAATATTCGCAGAATCTCCAAAAGGTTGGTCAAAATAGTGATTGACATCTTCTAAAATTGAGGGTACATTGTCCCCTTTTATATGCAATTCATGATGTTCTGTACCAAAATGATTAGCAATAAACTTTGCATTTTCTAGTTCATTATCTCCTTCATCAAAATCAAATCCAGCAGAGAATGTTTTAACTTTACCTTTATAATGTTTGGTCGCATACGCTGTAATGGCTGTCGAGTCAACTCCACCACTTAGAAATATTCCAATAGGAACATCTGAAACCAGTTGTCTTTTAACAGCACTCTCAAATAGCTCTTTGGTTTTTATAATCGCATCCTCCAAGGAGTCACTTGAAGGAGAAATTTCATAATTTACTTTGTACTTTTTAATTACCAATACTCTATTTTTAATATCGTACTCAATAAAGTAACCTGGCTCTAATTTTTTAATGTTGTTGTAAAAAGTTGTTTCACCTAAGGTTGTAGCAAAATGTAGATACTCATATAATCCTTGATAACTTATCTTTTTTTCTACAATATCAGAAGCTAAAAGACTTTTAATCTCTGAAGCAAAAACAAGGTCTTGATTCTGATTATAGTAGTAGAGTGGTTTCACTCCAAATCTATCTCTAACAATATATATTTTATTTAATACTTTATCATAAATAGAGAAGGCAAACATACCATTTAGTTTTTCAAATAATGCTGTACCCCATTTTTCAAACCCTTCTAATATCACCTCGGTATCAGACTGTTTTTCAAAAACCACACCCAATTTAATTAGTTCATTTTTTAAATCTAAAAAGTTATAAATCTCACCATTATAAACAATGATATATCTTTGACTTTGACTTCTCATGGGTTGGTGCGATTCATCACTCAAATCTAAAATAGATAATCTCGTATGTCCCAAACCTACACTCTTATCCTTATCAGAAAAAACTGTTTGATTATCTGGTCCACGATGAGACAAGAGGTTATTCATCGCTTTAATATTAATATTTTTATCGGATATATACCCACAAATGCCACACATACTACAACTCCTTAATTAATTTTTTTAAATATTCTGATAACATAAACTATAGCTATTTCCACAATGTTCTATTGAATATTTTTGGTTAAATAAATCTATATTATTACTTCTAATCTGCTCTATCTCTCTATCTGTTAAATTTAAAAACCTATCAATAATATTTAAAATACTTCTGCTTGATATCTCATCTGACAAGAAACCATTTTTACCATTTTTTATGGTATCCACAAGACTTCCTACAGGTGTTGATATAATAGGTAAACCTACAGATAAAGCTTCTAATACAACCAATGGTAGCCCCTCATATCTAGAAGTTAAAATAAGTGCATCAACATATTTCATATAATCTTGAACATTCTCTTTTGCACCAAGGTATATAATATTATCTTTTTTATACTGCTCTATCAATCTAAAATCATCTTGATTTTCAGATGTATCTTTGCCTATTACCAATAACTTTAGATTCTTCTTGGCTATTTTAAAAAAAACATCCACCAATAATGGAATATTTTTTTCATAGCTCAATCTTCCAACATAAAGAAATATAAACGTATTACTATTACTATTATTTTTATATCCCTCTATCTCTTTCTTTACTAAAAAAGATTTTTTTGTTATCTTTAAGTCTGCTATACCATTATTGATAATTCTAAAATTTAGAGAGGGAAATGACTCCTTAAAATCATTATAAATTTCTTCTGATAAGCATATAAAATAGATATTTTTTAAAAACCAAATTTTAGAATATAGATTAAATTGTTTTTTAAAAGGTTCAAAACTGCTATGTAACGTATAGACAAATCTTATTTTTTTAAAAAAAGGCATTAATAACATTAGATACCTCAATGTTGAATCAAGGTGTATATGAATAATATCAGGTCTTTCTTCTCTAATTATTTTAATTAATTTAAAAACGATACTTATATCAAAGCCCTCTTTTTTATTAAGTTCCATAAGTTTTATTGATTTTTTAAGTTTTCTAGGAAAATACATCCACTCTTTTATTTTTCTAAAAGAAATCAAGACAACTTGATTATCTTTTTCCAATTCATTAGATAATTCTACTACTAATTTCTCTGCACCACCATTACCCAGTTGACTTATTACTTGTATTATTTTCATAAAATATTCCTTATTTTTAATTTTAAATCATACTTCCCCAAGTATTTAAATACTTTTGTGCGACAATCTTACTCTCATGATATTTTTCTACAAATCTCCTTGATTCTAATCCAATCTCTTCAATCTTCTCTTTATTATTTAAAAAATATTCAACTCTTTTTACTATATCTTTGGCTGTTGGCTTGATATTTACAACTGGACTCTTATCAATTTTTAGAGATGCCAAAGATTCAGGTTCAGCCCCTCCAAGTACTACCTTACCCATTGCTAAAGAGTACAAAGCATTCATTCCACATGAGTGTGAAAAAACTTGGTCAATAATAATATTTACCCTTTTTATCAACTTTAAATACTCATCTAATGGCATATTTCCATCAATTATCAGTTCTAAATCATTAGGATATTTTTTAGATAAAACGTCAAAAGCCTCTTCTACTATTTTTGTTCCTTTAAAACCATATCTATTTAAACCATGAAATATTACTATTTTATCTTTGATGATATTTGGGCTATATTCAATGCTATTTGTTGAAATAGATAAAGGTATGGTCGATAGATATTTAGGATGATTTTTATAAGCAACCTCATACTCATACATAATAGGAATAATACCATCCACCCTATCAGCCAATTTTTGATTAAATTTAAATGATTTCACACTCTCCATCCAAAATTTTTTCTGTTTTATGTCATATCTTAAAGAGCTATTAAATGGTCCATATTTTAAAATTTCTCTACCATACTTCCAATAAAATGAATCATCACCAGCAGCACTTAAATAGATTTTTTTGTTAAATTTAAATATAAAATAAAGATATAAAGAGGTTGGAAAATACTTAAAACTAAAAACAAATGGATTTATAATATGAACAATATCATAACCCAATAAATCTTTGAGTTGAAAAAATAAATAGAAACGATTAAAAATTTTTTTTATTCTATTATCACTCTCTATTTTTAAAAAAATATCACTCTCAATCTTTTTCCAATCATCTCCAGTAGAAGCAACCGTTACCTTATGCCCATAGGAGATTAAGCCCTCTTTTAAATTTTTATGTAAACCACTAAATTCACCTAACAAGAGTATTTTCATCTCAGAACCTTTTTAAAATAGATAAATACAAAAATCAAATATAAAAAATAATTTAAACTAAAGGCATAGGTTACCCCAACAAGTCCAAAATATTTTACTCCCAAAATAGCAAAAGTTATCCAACTTATGGTAAAAATTATTTCACTAATAATAAACAGCTTGGTCATCGCTTTTGCCAACATTAAATATGCCAACAACCAACTAATTATCTTTATAACATCTCCTATCAGTTGCCATTTAAATAGCTCTCTCATCATTATAAAATCACTGCTAAATGCTATTTCTATTACTAAATCTCTTGATAGATATATTCCCAAAGCCATAATAGCAACAATGGGTATAATAATTTTATACCCATTTTTTATCTCTTCTTTTAACTCTTTATTATCTGTAATTTCAGATAATTTTGGTAAATAATATATCCCCAATGATGTGGTAACCACTAAGAGATACATTTTAGATATATACATTATTCCTTGCCAATACCCAGCACTATCCCAACTAAGAGTCTCTCCAATATAGTCTCTTATAATTAACTCACTAACAGGAATCATCAATGCAGAAGTCAATGCCATTAGAGAAAATTTTCCAAGTTTTACTAAACTATCCCTATCTATCCCTTTGGAAAAATATTCCCACTTAAACCATCTACTCTTTATAACAAAAAGCAAGGTTACAAAAAATATAACAGATTGATTTGCTACCAAAGCATATAACGCACCTATAAGACTCAATTTTATAATCAAAAAAGATGTAAAAAGTAGAGAGAATAGACTACTACTTATACTAACCAATATAAATTTTTTTATCTCTTTTTGACCATTTAAGATAGATAATAAAATAATATTCAATGCAAATAAAAAAACAGTGAAACTAAGCACGGTAAAGACACTACTATATTGAATATTTTTCAAAATTAGAATGGCAAAATAGTCATTAAATAGAAACAGTAATATTGAGATGATAGAGGAACAGATTAGACTGACCATAACACTTGTACTAAATATTTTTGATTTTTGTTCAATATCTTTATATTCGGCTGTATACTTAACTACTCCTTGCGTAATAGCTCCATTTGAAAAAGTCAAAGCAGTATTTAGAAAGTTTTGCAATTGACCTATTATGGCAAGACCACTAGGACCAATATAGACCGAGATTACTTTATTTATAACAAACCCGACAAGCACTTTAATCACTGTAGAGATAGCTGTTAAAATAGATGTTTTAATCAAAGTCATTAAGAACCTTAACTATTTTTTCTCTATCTTCCAAACTCTGCACTCCACTAATAGGCAAACTCAAAACTTCATTATGTATCTTCTCACTTATTGGATATTTACTATTATTCCACGTTTTATAAGCCTCTTGTTTATGAGGAGCAATTGGATAGTGAATAAGTGTTTGAATGCCATTATCTAATAGATATGTTTGTAATTTATCTCTATGTTTTGTTCGTATTACAAAAAGATGCCATACTGTATTTGTATCTATCTTTGGAAGGATAATAGTATCATTTTTAATATTCTCTAAATAATATTTAGCAACCTTTTTTCTCTTGTCTATTTCACTATCTAAATATTTCAATTTAACTCGCAATATTGAAGCCTGTATCTCATCAAGTCTACTATTTATACCTTGATAGAAATTTTCATATTTCTTATGACTACCATAGTTTCCTAAAGCTCTAATAGTATCTGCCAGTTTTTTATCATTTGTTGTGACAGCTCCACCATCTCCTAATGCTCCAAGATTTTTTCCAGGGTAAAAACTAAATCCACTTGCATCTCCTAGATTTCCAGCTCGTTTATCTTTATAATATGCTCCATGGGCTTGTGCTGAATCTTCTATAACTTTTAAATTATACTTGTTAGCAATTCTATTTATTTTATCCATTTGACACGTTTGCCCATAAAGATGAACGGGCATGATTGCTCTTGTTTTAGACGTTATCTTCTCTTCTATTTTATTTGAATCTATCAAATAAGTATCTATGTCTGGTTCAACCAAAATTGGAACCAAATCATTTTCACTTATTGCTAAAATAGAAGCGATATAAGTATTTGAAGGCACAATTACTTCATCTCCATTACGCATAATACCCATCTCTTTATAGGCTCTAATTATTAAAGTTAAAGCATCCAATCCATTTGCCACACCAATACAATATTTTGTATTAGAATAGTTAGCAAACTCTTTTTCAAACTCCTTACACTCATTACCTTGAATATACCAGCCACTATCTATTACTCTTTCAAAAGCATCAAGCATCTCTTTTTTATATTGCTTATTAATAGCTTTTAAATCTAAAAACGATATCATATTATCTCCAATTCATAAAAGTCATGTACCACAGCTCTTGCACCAAAACCCTCTTTTTGAGCAATTAACCCATGGTTTAAATATAAACCACTATTCTCATTTGATATACCAAAATCAAAATACTTTTTATCTTTATAAACATTATTTATCAGATGGTCTATCAACAAATCCAATGCCCCAACCTCTTTCCCTTGTTGGGTGGTTGCAAGATATTGTGTGTGTACAATATTTTTATTTTCATAAATTATTGCCCCAGACAAGACCACATTATCTTTTTTTGCTAAAAAAAGTTTTATATTTTTAATAAAAAGTTTTGATAATGTTTCTATTTCATTGAGAGTATGTGTAGGTGTTACTCCATAACCTGATTCAAGCAGTTCAGATAGTATCTGCCAAAAAGAGTTATAATCATCTGAACACTCAATTTTAATGCTACTCTTTTTAGCTTTATTAACAATCCATTTTCTACCTTTAGAATATCTTATGGGTTCTGTTAAATTTATAGTAGAGGTCACATCTCTACGTATAATTTTGGCATTATTAATAAAGAGTGCATATCTATCCTCTTCAGAAGCCTTTAAATGATATATATAAGGAATAGATTTATATATAAGCTTTTTTATAATATTCTCTTTTAGAAATATTTTGAGATTTTCAAACACACTGAGCATTATCTCTGTTGTCATTCTATCATTTACTAAAAATCCACCAAATGTTAGACCTTGATGAGAGTAGAGAATATTATCCTTTTTATTTGAGGGTAAAAGAGCTATGAGCTTATTGTTATCATCAAAGACTAATAGTGAAAAATCCTCAAACCTATCACCATGATACTCCAGATAATCTCTTAAAAAGAAAAAATGACTGTTTTTACTGTTTCTTACAAACTCATTCCATATCTCTTTATGATTTTTATTATATTGTATAATTTTCACAATCTCATTCCCAACTTTAAAATTTCATTTGCTTTATATATTTTTTTTGTATCATAATGAATTAATCTACTGACAATTAGTAAGCCCTCTTCAGTTTTAATATAAACCTTCTCCTCTTCAATATTAACAACCCTACCTAAATGGGTATAGTAGTCTACTTGAATAAACTCATATCCATCAATTTCATACAACTCATTTTTAATTTTTAGTAAAGGCAGAGGATAGGGTCTCACAAGGGCTTTAAAAAAAGCTTCTATAAATTTTTTTCTCCAACCAAAATCAACAATACAATCTTCTAAATTTCTTTTGGGAACCCATGTTGCTTTATCTTTATAATTTTTTTGGGGAAGAATCTCTTTGTTAAGAAATTTTTTCACAACTTCTCCTAGATTCTCTTCTACATATTTGTCAAACTTATCCATAATCTCTTTTGAAGTCTCTCCAGCATATTGAACCTTATACTGAGCAAGGATACCTCCGTCATCAATATATCTATTCATAAGATGAATAGTAAAACCCAGCTCCTCTTCAAAATTCAACATCGCCCATACCAACCCATGTAGTCCTCTATATTTTGGCAAGAGAGAGGGATGTGTGTTTATAATAAGTTTATCCTTTAAAATTTTTTTAGAAATAATAGAGTGATACCCTGCACAGACAACCGTGGAGACACTACTCTCTTCAATAGAAGGTATTAGTTTATCAGTTTTACGAAATAGTGCAATGATTTCACCATCATCTGTTACAACTTTTATTGATGTAAATTTATTTTGGAGAGACTTAAAAGCAACTATTCCACCATGCCCACTTCCTGCAAACACTATCTCATCTATCATTTTTACACTCCTTTAAAAATTCATTATAATCTCTAATATAATCATTTTCATTATAGTATTCACTTGCCAACACAAGCAATATGCAGTCTACACTAAAATCATACATCTCATGCCAAACCATATTCTCTATCAATAAACCTTTTTGTGAACTATCTAAAACCACCTCATCAATCTTCTCTTTTCCATCATCTAATAAAAACTTACAACTGCCACTTAGACAAACAGCCATTTGCTTTAGATTTTTATGTGCATGAAAACCTCTTCTAACCCCCTCTTTTGTATTAAAAATATAATAGACCCTTTGAATCTCAAATGGAATATTTTTTAATTGCTCAATGGCAATTAAATTGCCTCGATTATCACCTTTTATATCAAAGTTTACAAATTCAACCTTCATGCTTTCTCCCATATTTATTTAAATACCAATCAACAGTTTTAACTATTCCACTTTCAAAGTTTTCATCGGCTTCCCATCCCAGTTCATTTTCTATTTTAGTTGCATCTATCGCATATCTTCTATCATGACCTGCTCTATCTTCTATAAAGGTGATTAGCTTTTTATATGATTTCTCTTGTGGAAATTTAACATCTAATATTTCACAAATTTTATCTACTATTTGTAAATTTGTTCTCTCATTTCTTCCACCTATGTTATAAGTTTGACCCAGAGTACCTGTATGATAAACCAAATCTATTCCCTTACAATGGTCCAAGACATAGAGCCAATCTCTTATATTTAGCCCATCCCCATATATTGGAATAGAGTTACCCTGTAGAGCGTTTCTAATAATTGTAGGTATTAGTTTCTCACCATGTTGTTTTGAACCATAATTATTTGAACAGTTAGTAATAACGGTATTCAATCCATACGTTTCATGATAACTTCGTACAATCATATCACTACCTGCTTTACTTGCACTATATGGAGAGTTTGGAGCATAAGGGGTAGTTTCACTAAAAAGTCCATTTTTATCCAATGTCCCATACACCTCATCCGTTGAGATATGATGAAATCTTGAATGTTGATACCTATTTCTATAGGTAAATGGTCTCTTCATCCAATATTTATAGGCAACATCAAGAAGAGTAAACGTTCCATTAATATTTGTCTCAATAAAGACAGAAGGGTTTTTAATAGAGTTATCCACATGAGACTCTGCTGCAAAATGGATAACCCCCTCTATATCATATTCGTTAAAAATATACTCAATAAATTCTCTATTACAGATATCTCCTTTTATAAACTTATATCTATCACTGTTTTCAACCTCTTTTAGATTAGATAAATCACCTGCATACGTAAGTAAATCTAAATTTATAACGGTATAATCTCTATATTTATCCAAAAAATATGGTATAAAATTGCTCCCAATAAAACCTGCTCCACCTGTTACTAATATATTTTTCATCTCACTATATCTCTTAAATATCTACCATAATCGTTTTTATCTAATTCTAAAGCAATTTCCAATACCTCTTCTTTACTAATCCATCCATTATTGTACGCTATCTCTTCAAGACAAGCCACCTTATAGCCCTGTCTATGCTCTATGGTTTGTACAAATACACTTGCAGACAGAAGACTATCATGAGTTCCTGTATCCAACCATGCAAATCCTCTACCCAATGTTTCTACTTTAATTTTATTCATTTTTAAATACTCTGTATTAATAGAAGTTATTTCCAGTTCACCCCTAGATGAAGGGATGATTTTTTTGGCAATTTCTATAACATCATTGCTATAAAAATATAAACCCGTTACTGCAAAATTTGATTTAGGATATTTAGGCTTCTCTTCTATACTGATTACCTTTTGATTCTCATCGAACTCTACAATTCCAAACCTTTTTGGATCTTTTACTTGATAACCAAAAACAATCGCACCATCTTCTAATTTAGAAGAGTTTCTAACTAATTCTATAAGTCCTGAACCATAAAAAATATTATCACCCAAAACAAGACAAACACTATCTGTACCTATAAACTCTTCCCCTAAAATAAAAGCCTGTGCCAATCCATCAGGAGAAGGTTGCACTTTATATTTAATCATAAGACCCCACTGTGTTCCATCCCCCAAAAGCTCTTTATAATTATCTATATCTTGGGGGGTAGAGATAACAAGTATCTCTTTTATCCCTGCCAACATTAAAACAGATAGTGGATAATATATCATAGGCTTATCATATATAGGCAACAACTGTTTACTTACTCCTTTGGTAATGGGGTAGAGTCTTGTACCTGAACCACCTGCTAATATTATACCTTTCATGCAAACTCCTTTTTTAAAAATTTTAGATATTTATCTATTAATACGTTTAATACTCTCATGAACTTCTAACACCTTTCAGAAAAAGTGCATTTAAAAATTTAAAAAAATAGCTAATATCAGTTCTAAATCCTCTATTTTCATATTTTTTTATATATCTCTTTTCAGATTCTATTATTCCCTCAAAATTTTTTGGTCTATCTATATAATATGGAGGAATCAATCCTGGTTTATATCTACTTCTTGTTTTAACAAAATCGTTAGGATATGTACTCAGCATTACATCACTTAGTGGTCTAAAACCAATTAATTTTAAATCTCCATTTAGCAGATTAAAAAGCATAGGCAACTCGTCTAACCAATATTTCCTTAAAAATCTACCTATTTTTGTAATTCTAAAATCATTTTTGATTGTCCCATCCCCATTCAATCCATTAGTATCTACAACAAAATCTTGTAGATATTCAGAATAGGGTTCCATTGTTCTAAATTTATAAACGTAAATTCTTTTACCATATTTACCTGTTCTTGGTAATTTTATTAACCATGAGTATTTTTTATCATAGATAGTCTTAATTGTTTTCTGCTTGGTAATATCTACTATTAATTTTTGACCTCTATCTATAAGAGTTATAATCCTAAATCCGTAATATACAAAATATCCATAATATAAATTTTTATCCATCTGAATTTTAAGTTCAACTCTATCTCCAATATTTAATCCACTATTTATCTCTTTTAATAGTTGTCCTATATTTGATGCATTACAATATACTATTGACATGTCACATCTCTTTTAATATAAAGGGGAAAGGAGTAGTAATTACCTCTTCACCCATACTATAATCTGAGTTATCTCTTTCAGTTTTATATAATTGATACTGATATTGTAGATTAGCAAAATTTATTTTCATTTTTTATTACCTTTAAATTATTTTCTATTATTTTTTATTATTTTTTTCATTGTTTTATAAAAAATGCAAACTTATCTTCTATCTCTA
>CAYVNI010000065.1:0-21374 GCA_964452815.1 uncultured Sulfurovum sp. | reverse complement strand
TCTATTTTTTGGCTGAACTTACCCTTGGTTGGATATTGATTTCTATTGCAAATTTATCCTTTGATATACAATCATGGGCAGAAATGAGCCATACTGTTTTTTTTGCTATCTTTGTCTATAGTGGATATAAAACCCATATAGTCTATAAGAGACAGAAGTTTTATCTACCTGTATAGATTTTTGTGACGAATTTTAAAATTCGTTACAAGTTCTGTTAAAATAACCCTAAATCTTTCCCTTTAAAATATCCTGAGCCTGTATCATGTCTTTGTCTCCTCGTCCTGAGAGGTTGAGCAAGATTGTCTTGCCTTCTATCTCCTCTTTTTTCATCTTTTTGAGATAGGCGATGGCATGAGAGGACTCAAACGCAGGGATAATTCCCTCGGCTTGGGAGAGCCATACAAACGCTTCCATAGCTTCATCATCAGTAATGTGGTCATAGGTGACGATATTGTTGTCTTTGAAAAAGGCGTGTTCTGGTCCAATGCCAGGGTAGTCAAGACCTGCTGAGATGGAGTGGGCTTCTTGAATCTGTCCATCTTCATCTTGGAGCAGATAACTCAACTGACCATGAAGGACTCCTGGGCTTCCTTTTTCTAGGGAACAGCCGTGTTTGGAGTCAAGACCTAGCCCCCCTGCTTCGATTCCGATACACTCAACCGACTCATCTTGTAAAAAGTGGTTAAAGATACCAAGAGCGTTTGAGCCACCACCGATACAGGCGATAACCTTATCAGGCAGACACCCCTCAACCACATCCAGTTGAGATTTGGCTTCCCAACCGATAATCGACTGAATATCTCGTATCATCATTGGGTATGGGTGAGGGCCTGCTACTGTACCAATAATATAGTAGGTGTCTCGGGCATTGGTTACCCAGTGACGGATGGCATCATTCATCGCATCTTTTAGGGTTTTACTTCCCGACTCTACGGCATGAACTTTTGCTCCAAGCAGTTTCATTCTAAAGACGTTTAACTCTTGACGTGCCACATCTTTTGCACCCATAAACACCTCACACTCCAACCCAAACAGAGCCGCTACCGTGGCCGTTGCTACACCATGTTGTCCTGCTCCTGTCTCTGCGATGACTCTTTTTTTGCCCAGACGTTTTGCCAATACGGCTTGGGCTACGGTATGATTTATCTTATGCGCTCCCGTGTGGTTTAAATCTTCCCGTTTTAAATAAATCTTGGCATTTAGCTCTTTGGAGATATTTTCAGCAAAATAGAGTGCTGAAGGGCGACCAACAAAGTTTTTATAATAATAGTCCACCTCTGACCAAAAATCTTTATCAAATCGTATCGCTTCATAATCAAGTCGTAGCTGTTCAAGTGTTGGCATCAATGTCTCTGGCACAAAACGCCCACCATATCTATGTTTGTCGTCCTCTTTTCCAAAATGACCATTCTCGTCAGGGTCATGAGGGCTTGGTTTTGGGATGTAAATATCGCTATAGTTTTTCATAAATTCTTCTTTTTAATGTAGTTTGGGGATTATATCTTATGGTTGATTATAAAAACATAAGATATATTAAGGCAATATTATGTTTTATAGTGTTATAATTTAATTAATATAAACATTCTCAAGAAGCATTTTTCAAGACGCGTATTCTCCTTATTCCTTTTATTCAGGGTGTTGAATGATGTTCTTTGATTAAGTTTATAGAGGTTAACTTTGGCATCATACTACATTATGATTTTCACATACTTCCTTTAAGTATGATGCTGATTCTTTATGTTAATTATTATCACCTCTTAAGTCCCTTTTTTGTATAATCCCTCAATTAAAATCAAGGGTAATTCTTCATGCCAAAACGCACTGACATCAAAACTATTTTACTTATCGGCTCTGGTCCAATTGTTATTGGTCAAGCTTGTGAATTTGACTATTCTGGAACTCAAGCTGCTAAAACACTTAAAGAGCTTGGCTATAGAGTTGTACTCATTAACTCCAATCCTGCTACTATTATGACTGATCCTGAATTTGCTGATAGAACTTATGTTGAACCTATTACAGCTGAAGTTATTTCTAAAATTATAAAAAAAGAGAAGGTAGACGCAGTACTACCTACGATGGGGGGACAAACAGCCCTAAATGCCGCGATGGAGATGCACGAAGCTGGAATGCTTGATGGCATTGAAATTTTGGGAGCCAAACCTGCTGCCATTAAAAAAGGGGAAGATCGTCAAGAGTTTAAAGAGGCGATGATTAAAATTGGTATGGATTTACCAATTTCAGAGTATGCTTACAACATGGAAGAGGCACTAAGAGTAGCCAATAATATCGGCTTCCCTCTTATTATTAGAGCCTCATTTACCATGGCAGGAGCAGGTTCAGGTGTTGCGTACAACATCGACGAGTTCAAAGCCATTGTACAAGGGGGTCTTGATGCTTCTCCTATCTCTGAAATTCTAATCGAAGAGTCGCTTCTAGGTTGGAAAGAGTATGAGATGGAGGTTATTCGTGACCACAAAGACAACTGTATTATCGTCTGTTCTATCGAAAACTTTGACCCAATGGGGGTACACACAGGTGACAGTATCACAGTGGCTCCTGCTTTGACACTTACCGATAAAGAGTACCAACGAATGAGAGACGCTTCTTTTAAAATTTTGCGTGAAGTTGGTGTTGATACTGGTGGTTCAAATGTTCAGTTTTCCATTAACCCAGCAGATGGGCGAATGATTGTTATTGAGATGAACCCACGGGTAAGCCGAAGTTCTGCTCTGGCATCTAAAGCTACAGGTTATCCCATTGCAAAAGTAGCCACCATGTTGGCAGTAGGGTTCACGCTTGATGAGCTTACCAATGACATCACAGGAACAGCTGCGAGTTTTGAGCCTGTTATCGACTACGTGGTCACCAAAGTTCCTAGATTTACTTTTGAAAAATTTCCAATGGCAGACTCAACACTTAGCACAGCGATGAAATCTGTGGGTGAAGCGATGAGTATCGGTCGGACATTTAAAGAGTCATTCCAAAAAGCACTCATCTCACTGGAAACGGGTCTTATTGGCTTTGATACCATTGCGTGTGCTGAAGAGGAGCTAATCCGTGAGATTAGACGCTCAAATGCTGACAGAGTACTTTATGTGTTTGAAGCACTTAGACGAGGGAAAACCGTTGAAGAGATTTTTGACTGGTGTAAAATTGACCCATGGTTCTTATACCAATTAGAAGAACTGGCACTCGTTGAGAAAGAGATGGATGTGGCACTTCTAACCGATGAAGTGAGAATGCGAAAAGTAAAAGCAGATGGTTTCTCTGACGCAATGATTGCATGGGCGATTAACAAAAATGAAGGTCAAAACTTTTCAGAAAATGATATCTATAATGCACGAGAGAAACTTGATGTTACTTTAGAGTACAATGAGGTAGATACCTGTTCTGCTGAGTTTGAAGCATTAACTCCGTACCTTTACTCTAGCACCAATATTACCAAACTTCCAAAAGTAGAACTTCCAAAAGTAGAAAAAGAGAAAAGTAATGATAAAAAAGTTCTCGTAATCGGTGGTGGACCAAACAGAATTGGTCAAGGAATCGAATTTGATTACTGTTGTGTTCACGCTGCGTTTGCCCTTGAAGATATGGGCGTAAAATCAATCATGTACAACTGTAACCCTGAAACAGTTTCTACTGATTATGATACTTCAGATATTTTATACTTTGAACCAATCGACTTTGAACACGTTAGAAATGTAATCGAAATTGAAAAGCCTGATGGAGTGATTGTTCACTTTGGTGGTCAAACTCCACTAAAATTGGCAAAACAACTGACAGCAATCGGAGCAAACATCTCTGGAACAACTGCAAAAGTGATTGACCTTGCCGAAGACAGAGAGCTTTTCTCAGACTTTATTACTAAGTTGGGACTAAAACAACCAAATAACGCTACTGTTATTAACAAAGAAGAGGCTCTTGTCGTTGCAAACCGTATTGGGTACCCTGTGCTTGTTCGTCCTTCATTTGTTTTGGGTGGACGTGGAATGAAAACCGTCTATTCTGACGCAGAAATTAAAGAGTACATGGATGAAGCTGTTTCTGTTTCTAACGATGCACCTGTGCTTATTGATAAATTCTTAGACAACGCAATAGAGCTTGATGTCGATGCAATCTGTGATGGAAAAGATGTCTACATTGGTTCAGTAATGCAACACATTGAAGAGGCAGGAATTCACTCAGGGGACTCTGCGTGTGCTTTACCAACCATCTCTATTTCAGATGAACTGTTGGTTGAGATTAAACAACAAACGGCCGATATTGCATTGGGTCTGGGTGTTGTTGGTCTTATGAACATTCAGTACGCAATTTTTGAAAATGAAGTTTACCTTATCGAAGTAAATCCAAGAGCTTCAAGAACCGTTCCATTTGTGAGTAAAGCAACAGGTGTTCCTTTGGCAAAAGTTGCCACAAGAGTCATGGTTCAAGGCGATTTAAAAGAGGCATTGAGATTTTATGATAATTTTAATGTTGTAAACTTTGACAAAAAAATTATGGAGCCAAACCTAAAAGGTCACGTAGCTGTAAAAGAGGCTGTTTTCCCTTTCAACAAATTGCCAGGGGCAGACCTGCTTCTTGGACCTGAAATGAAATCAACAGGCGAAGTGATGGGAATCTCTGATAACTTTGGAATGTCCTTTGCAAAAAGCCAATTTGCCGCGAAAAACAACATTCCATTAGAGGGGAAAATTTTTATGTCTTTGGCAAAAAATGACAAGATTCATGTGGCAGAGATAGGACAATCTTTTGTGGATTTAGGATTTGAAATATATGCAACCAATGGAACACACACAACGCTAGAAGAGGCAGGAGTGGCATCACATAAAGTTCTTAAAATTTCTGAGGGTCGTCCTAATATTGACGATATGATTAAAAATAATGAGATTGCCTTGGCAATTAATACCTCAGCAGATGCTGGGTCAAAGATAGATGGTCAAACCATTAGACAATCCGTTCTTCGTGCCAATGTTGCCTATTTTACTACCGTAGCAGCAGCAAGAGCCACTGCTTTAGCGATTAACGAACTTAAAAACTCTAACGGAGAGTTAGAGCCTAAAGCACTTCAAGACTATCTGAACTAAAATAATCTTACATGAAAAAAGAGAGGGAGGCTATATCGCCCCCTGCTCTATCATCGAATCAGCTACTTTTCTAAATCCTGCAATGTTTGCACCTGTTACCAAATCTCCTTGACAACCAAACTCTCTTGAAGTGTTATACGCTGTATTAAAAATATCTTGCATAATAGTACGAAGCTTTATATCAACCTCTTCAAAACTCCACTGCTCCATACTTGCATTTTGGCTCATCTCCAGTTGAGAGGTGGCAACCCCTCCTGCATTGGCAGCTTTTCCAGGAGAGAACAACATCTTGCTCTCTTGAATAAACTTTAACGCTTCTGCTGTTGTTGGCATATTTGCACCCTCATTAATCAGGATACACCCATTTTTTAAGAGTTGCTTGGCATCATTGAGTGTTAGCTCATTTTGAGTAGCTGAGGGGAATGCAATATCACACGGTATCTGCCAAACGGCATGTCCATCTTTAGGATAATCTTTGATAGTAACATATTCACAATCATCATGTAATAAAGCATACGCTTCTAAGGAGTCATGATTGACCTCTTTAATTGCTTTTAATGAGGCAAGTACAATCCCTTTTTTATGATAGATGGTTCCTCTACTATCAGAACAGCTCACAGGCGTTGCCCCCATATCATAAAGCTTTTCAATGGTGTAAATAGCCACATTTCCTGAGCCTGAAACGGCACAGATTTTACCTTTGATAGAGTCACTATTTACAGTTAAAAAGTTCTCTGCAAAATAGACCGAGCCGTAACCCGTTGCCTCTTTACGGGCTTTTGAACCACCCCAATTGAGTCCTTTTCCTGTCAAGACTCCCTCAAATTCACCTCTTAGTCGTTTATACTGTCCAAAGAGGTACCCTATCTCCCTTGCCCCCACACCGATATCACCAGCAGGAACATCTCTATTTTTCCCAATATGCTTATAGAGTTCGGACATAAAAGCTTGACAAAATTTCATAATTTCATTATCACTCTTGCCTTTTGGGTCAAAGTTAGAACCACCTTTGGCTCCCCCAATTGGCAATCCTGTGAGTGCATTTTTAAATATCTGCTCAAAGCCAAGAAATTTAATAATTCCCAAATTGACCGATGGGTGAAAACGAAGCCCCCCTTTGTAGGGACCAATGGCTGAATTAAACTGTACTCGATAACCAAGGTTTGTCTTTATCTCACCTGCGTCATTTATCCAACTCACACGAAACATAATGGTTCGCTCTGGTACAACAATACGCTCTAAAATATTATCTTTTAAATATTTACTGTCACTCTCCAATAGAGGTAATAACGAAAATAGAACCTCCTCTGATGCTTGATAAAATTCACTCTGTCCGGGACTACACTCTTTTATATATTCTAAAATTTTTTCAATTTCTTCTCTTGATGACAATTTTTTCTCCTATAATTTAATAAGTTTTAATGGGTTCATATGTTTATTATTTTTAGTTACTTCAAACATAAGGCTTTTATTAACTTTCCCCAATACTGACCCACGTAAGACTTCTTTTCCTACATGAATTCCAGGGGCAAGTCGGGCTAATTTTGCATAAATAGTATGCAGTTGATTCGCGTGTTCAATAATTACAACACGTCCTAACATTCCACCACTGTCCTCTGCGAAGACTACCCTACCTTTTAAAATACTCTTGACCTTCGCACCTTTGTGCGAAGATTTCAAAGTGATGGATTTATTAAATATTTTAAATTTATAGATAGGGTCGATGTAGGTACCGAATTTTTTAATCAACCGTGAACCTGCTAACGGTGAAATTGTTTTTTTACCATGATGTGTTGCCATTTGGATAGGCTCTTCTTTGTAGACCACAGGAGGAGGCAAGGTTTCCACTATTGGTAATTCAGCAATCACCTCTTCTTGGGAGATTATCTCCCTCTCTCTTTTGGCTTGTAGCTCTTCATTGCGTTGTGCCTCTGCCAACCTCTTAGCCTCTCGCCTCTCTCGTGCTTTATCCTTTTTTAAAATCTTTAGTGTAGAGAGTTTATGCTGTAATGCTCTTTGAGTACTTCGAATCTTATCAAAACGCTTTCGATAAATGGCTTTGTCTCCTGCCAAAGCTTTTAAAAGCAGTATTTTTTTATACTTTTGACTTTTATACTCCTCACGCTCATCCTGATATGTTCTCAAAACCCGTTGAATATTCTCTTTTTTATTTTGAAAATACTCCTCTTTTATCTTTAATATCCGAATATCCTCTTTTAAAATTTTTATCTGTCGCTCATTCTCTTGGGCATAAATAGCATAAGTCTCTTGCAACATAATAGATTCAGAGGTTGGTTGATTGAGTTCTTCAAGCACCAGTGCCATAGAAAATTTTTCAGCAACCAATGAGATAAACTTCTCCTGCTTTTGAGCAATCTCCACCGTAAGCTTTGATAATTTTCTATTGACCATATCTTGTTTATCTTGAAGCTCTCTGTAGTTCACTTTATTTTTTTGAATACTCTCTTCTAATTCAAAAATTTTATTATCAAGCCTATCTCTCTCCTCCTTGGCTCTAATAATTTTACTTGCCATCGCAGAGAGTTTTTTATCCATTTTATCATATTCAACTTTTTGACTACTAAGCTCTTTTTTTTTCGCTTTTATCTTTGAATCAATACTTGATGAAAATAAAAATAGAGAAAAAATAAATGTCAATAATAATAGTTTTTTCATCTACTCCTCCTTGACATTAATCACCACTAATGTTACTGCCGTCATCACAATTACCATTGCCGCCGCCACTAAGATAAAAATATCTGAAAAGGTAAAAAGCTTCTCTAAATTATCTTGAATAATGGTAATATTGGAGTCTCTTAACCAAGATTTTTGAATAAAATAGAAGATAATACTTGCAAAAATAGCAGATATAATTGCATCTATTAATGCCATATTAATTAATACTTTAGAGCGTAAAAAAAGAGATGCTCCAAAGATATTCATCACCTTCATACGTTGCGAGTGCATATAGTTCCATACCTCCATCTGCTTTATAATCAGAAAAGAGCCAATAATGGTCATAAAAACAATAAAGGTACTAAATGCAAATTTAATAAATGAAAAAAGTCCATAATTGGACTGATGAAGGGTATCAAATGTCTCTACTCTTGTTATTTTACGACTCTTTAAAAAATTATTTTTTACCTCTTCAAGATCTCTCTTATCAAGATAACTGTTTAACTTAATAGAGTAAAAGTTTGGCATTTTATCTTGCAATTTACTATTTTTTCCTGATGATTTATCAAAAGCTAAACTAACCCTATTGAGTATTTTTGACTTCTCTATCTCTGAGACCTTAAAAACATGGCTGTCCCACGATTTAAAATCATCAATACTCATCTCCTCTTTAGAGACGACTAACATTGCATAACTGTTTCTAAGACTCTCTTCATAGTTTTTTGTCGTACGGTCAAAGACTATAAAAAACTCCAACCCTAACAGAATAGCAACCATAGGAAAGATAATAGAGAGATGGTTCTTAACAAACTTCATAAACTGTCCCTTTTTGGTCGATGCTCAGATGTTTAAAAGGGATATTAAACACCGTTGGTATCTGGTGGGTTACCACCACTACCGTTGTATCTAACTGCTGACACGCGTTCTCTAGTAAGTCCCAAATTACATTTGAGGAGTACTCATCAAGATTTCCCGTAGGCTCATCGGCTAGAATCAAAAATGGATTTTTGGCCAATGCCCGTGCTACCCCTACTCTTTGTTGCTCTCCACCTGAGAGTTCCATGGGATATTTTTTCTCTTTTCCAGAGAGTTTTACATGATGTAAAAGTCGTTGAGCCTGTTCTGTTTGGACTTTTTTAGAGTACCCTGCTATCCACAGAGGTAACACAACATTATCCTCTACCGTCCACTCATTAATCAGACGATAATCTTGAAAAACAATTCCCAAATGACTTCGTAACTCTTGCAGTTTTTTTTTCTTAATCATTGTCATATCAAGCCCACCAATAGCCAATGAACCGTGGTTGGGTTGTAATTTTCCATAAAAGGATTGGAGCAGTGTTGATTTACCAGATCCACTAGGACCTGTGATAAATACAAAATCACCTTTATTAATAGAGAAATTGGCACTATTAATAATAATTTCGTTCTCTTCATACCACAGTGTTAAATTCTCCGCAAAAATAATATTAGACATTAAAAAAATCCTCTATTTTAAGATGAGTTTTATGATTGGTGAGCGTTTTTACAGGCATCGAACCAAAATAGTATGTACCATTTTTATCCATATATATATATTTATGCTCAGGTCTATCAAAACTTCCAAATGCCAATTTTAACAAAATAGAACTTTGGGATACTCTATATACCCTCTCAAAATGTACAAAGTGACCATCAAAAACAACGGCTTCCTTGGGTAACTGTTTTAATAAATTATTTTTATATTTTATATTATTAAAAGAGAAGTCAAAATCTAAAATTCGTGGCTTTGATTCATACGCAGAGGTGACATAAACATCATAAATATCCTTCTCTTGACGTAACCAACGTGCCTCATACTTACTGGTAATCTCCAACGCTTCATTTTTACGAATCTCTACAGCTGTTTTACTTATCCCTTCACCTAAAAAAGTATCCAAAGCGTACCAAAAATATTTATGGCTATCGGTTCTAAGCTCTAGCTTTCCTCTCTGTCTCAAAGTACGCATGGACTCCTCTAAAAAACTCTTAGAGATAACCCGTCTTTGTGGCTTTTTATCCCAAGGTACAGGGAAATGAACATAGATTCTCTCCAATAAATTTGAAGGTAACATCTCAAGCAGAAGCCTCGCATCGTAGTTGACTACCCAGATATTTTTAATCCCCAAAAGCTCTACCTGACGCAAAACTTGTTGTGCTGATGGGGTATGTATCTCAATACCGATAAAGAGCTGTTGAGGGGTTTTTTGTGCTTGATAGATTAGGTGTTTACCCGAACCAAAACCAACCTCAATAGAGACCAACTCAAAAGGAAACTTAATATCAATAAAGTCTTCAATCCCTTTTTCATAGGCATTTGCCAATGATGCTCGGGATTTATTTATATTGATATTGGAGTTTAAGACCTTTAAACTAAACGCTATTGAGATATCAGAAATAGCCTGTTTTACTAAATTGACATCAAGAGGTCGTGTAACTTTGTCATACTTTAACAACCAAGAGGCATCTGATTTTTTAACCTGCAATAGAAAAGTCTCTCCCCCTATCTCAACCCCCAATATCTCATCTTCTGAGAACAAATCTTGTGCGACAAAAAGTAATTTTGTCTCTCCATACTCACCTGAAACTATCTGCGAGGTATCAAATGAATCTATAGTTATATGTGGCATTTAAACTCTTATCTCGCAAGAATGGTAACAGGGTGCGTTGGCTTTGAACGACTACCATCAAAACCTATTGCAATAATTCTGTACTGATGGTTCTTTCCAGAGACAACATAGTTATCAATATACTCTGACATTAGACGATTCGATACTGTTGCAATGCGTTTCCAATCCTCTTTATTGACACTTCGTTGTACCTGATACTTTGCAACTTTTTTATCCTGATGTGGTCGCCATATTAGCTTAATGGTTCGTGTGGTCTTCTGAACCCCCTGAAAAAAAGTAACCGAAGGCAAAAGCCCCAATGTTTTGACCTCTATCACTTTTCCATAGGAGGATTCACGGTCACCTTTGGTCGTCGTAAATGTATAGGTGTATCTACTGTTTTGCTGCAATCCTTTGTCAACATAATGAGATGCATATTTACTAGAAACCGAACCAATTTTTATCGCCTCTTTCTGCTGTGAGCCAACATAGGCATTTGCTTCGGTACGATAGATATTAACACCATCTATCCCTTGTCTATCAAGTGGTTGCCACTCAAATCCTACCGATGTGCTGTCCACCAGAGCTTTCACATTCAAAACTTTTGGTAGTTTTGGATCCAAGCTGTAGTTCATCATGTTTTTAGGATTACATCCTGTTAACAAGAGTCCTGAAATAGCCATCAATGGCAGTAGGGTTAATTTTCTCATCAATCTCTCCTTGGTTGAAATTTTTATCTATAAAATATCGCATATCAGAAAACAGAGGTGCAATAAACTCAACCCTCTTTTCGGATATGGGATGTGTCAAATAAAGTTTATAGGCATGAAGATAAACTCTTTTGATTGTATCGCGTTTGCTCTTAAAACCATATAAAACATCTCCCAATATATGTCGTCCTAAACTGTTAAGATGCACTCTTATCTGATGGGTTCTTCCTGTAAATAGTTTCACTGCAATCAACTCCACTTTTGTGTCACTTTCATCAAGTTTATAAAAAGCAGATTTTGCCTCTTTTCCCTCTGGAACGACATCCATCTTTAAGCGATTATTACGACTTCTACCAATCGACTTCTCCACTAGTCCACTCTCTTTTAACGGGCAATCAATCAGTGCAAGATAATAGCGTCCCATGCTTTTATCTTTGAGCTGTTCGCTCAATTTCTGATGGGCTTCATTGGTCTTGGCAATCACCAATGCTCCTGTGGTATCCTTGTCAATTCGATGCACAATCCCATGCCTCTCCTCTCCTGCCAAAGTAGAGAGCGAGATGCCCCGTTGTACCAACCAATCTACAAGCGTTGCCTCTTTAACTGAAGGTGCAGGATGCACCACCAATCCTGCGGGTTTGTTAACCACCATCATCACCTCATCCTCATAAAGCACCTCAACATCAAAATCTACTACCACTTTTTCTTTGGGTATGGCCATTTTAAATCGGTACTCTATTCTGTCATCGGGTAGCACTTTAAAACTTGTTTTAATAATCGTTTTCTCATTTACTTTTACTAGCCCCTCTTTGATAAGTTGCTCCACTTGATTACGACTCTTGTTAAGATATTGGCTTAAAACCTTATCCAAACGTCCACTATTTTTTGCATTAAACTCTTCGTTCATCTTTATCTTTTTCTATATTTTTTATCTAATTGTACTATAATATATTTATGAAAAATATATTTATTAAAAAAATACTAATACTCCTACTTATCAATTTTATCTACCTCAATTCAGGAACAATAAAACCCAAAAGAGTCAAAGCAAAAGATAGAACAAGCCACCATCACTCCTCAAAAGGAGTTCATGAAGATATCCTCTTTTCCAGTTCCGAAGCTACGGCACATATTAGCACAGAACTCTCTTTTGCTCTATCTACAGAAGCCACAAGCTACAATACAATAGAGGAAAGAAGAGAGAGGAGAGAACGCTACATAGAAGCCAACCGACAAAAGATAAACCTAAACATGGCTCAAGCCAACGGAGAGCATCTCTCCACCTTACTTAAACTTCTTGAGTTAAAAGAGGATAAGAGATTATTAACAGCCATTCAAAATGATTTTAAATACCTTAGCCAACTTGATGGAAAACAGCTTTTAGAGACGTTAAAAAGGAGACGTTGATAAAAATATAGAGCAAAAAATAGTCTATTTTTTTCGATATCGGTCTGTTTTTTTGGGGTCATCTAAAACATTTAAAAGAGGAGTTATCTTTATCTTCTCTCCCAAAATATTCATATAGATGACATAATTGGTAAGTACCTTTTTCCCATATTTTTTAGACTCCTCATAATCAATAAGTTCCATGCTAAGATAGGGTTCATATTTTCCTGATTTAAAAAGATGTTTTGAACGTATGGTGCGTCTTGTAAATCCTATCCCTCCATTATACGCATAGGCCAAAAAGAGGGGATGATAGAGCTTTTTGTTTAAATAGTTCAAGTGTTGATTGGCATAACTAATTGCCACATAGGGGTCAAACATCTGATCTAAATCCAATTTCTCTTTTCGCTCTTTTGCCAAATGTTTAATCAAAAAAGGCATAATCTGCATCATCCCCAATGCATAAGAGGAGGAGACCGAAGCAGGAACAAATCGGCTCTCTTGTCGTCCAATGGCATAAAGCAGGGCAACTCTCTCTTTTTTTAGACCAACCATCCCCTCCATATAGGGCATGGGGTAGTAAGCTTTTTGATAATTATCGGCTTTCTCTTTGATAAATGAATAGATACCTGTGGTCAGATAGGTATTATATTTTTTTGCAAGTTCATCTAAGCTTTTAGGGCTTTTTTTCATCTTCATCTCCATCTCTATCTTTATCTTTTCCCAATCAATCGGATTATAGAGGTCAAAATTAGGAACAAAGCCAAAAGGTAATGTGGGAGTAATCACTTGGGGATAAGGCTTATCTAAAATATCTCTTGCCCGTAAAGTATAGAGGTTGACAGAGCTACTTTTTAAAAGTTTTTCGAGATGTTTTTTATCCCTATTGACAAGATAGAGCCAAAAGTTACATTTGTCTTTTTGAGAAGAGTATATGGCTTTGAGCAGTGCTAGTTCTAAATATTTCTCTGCCTCTTTTATCTTTGATAAATCAATAGCATTCATCGCCAAAAGAAAACGGCTAGAGAAGCTCAAAGCAGTGATAGTGGACTCTTCTGTGATATTAATATCCACCAATGAAGCTTTTAATTTCGTTAGCCTCGGCGTAGTGACAATAAAATGTATGCTTTTATTAAACTGTTTTTCTCCAATAAGCTTTTGTAGGTTCTCTTGGGTAAAAGGGTGATTAAAATATTTTTTACGATATTTGCCTTTACAGTTATTAAAAATATAGCATTGTGTTTGGGGCTTAAGTGTCTCTAAAACTTTAAAAGGCTCTTTGTCACTCATAACCTTTAAAATATCTGAGTATTTACCCTGTTTTTTGATCTTTTTATAGAGCCGTTTAAGACTCTTTTTACTTTTTTTCCCAGCTGTCGCAGGATAGATAATAAAGTTTTTAGGGTCAATGCTTCTTTTTTTGACTTTTTTATCTCTTGGAATCTGTCCAGCTTTTTTACGAATGGCTTTTTTGAGTTTAGCATTTTTTCTCTTTATCCATTTGTAGGCTTCTAATGCCTCTTTTTTAGAGGTTTTTTTATCCCCAATAAAACGCCAAATATAGTAATCTTTTGAGATGCTTTTTGGCATTGCTTTAATCTCTTTGAGAGAGTGAGTTTGGGCGACAACAATAGAGATAAGAAGAGATAAAAAAAGTACTGTTTTTTTCATAATAGATGATGGTGTGTGCCAGATAAAGCACACAAAAGAGTTTAGGTAAGAGAGTGCATCATAAAAGTATCAAAGAAGTTTAAACCTAAGATAATAACAAGTGGAGATAAATCAATGCCCGATATGACCACAAATGGCATCTTTTGACGCACAAACATAAAAACAGGTTGTGTCAAACGGTGAAGTATCTCAATAATAGGATTTCGTGGGTCTAACTGCACAAAAGAGAGTATGGATGCGATAATAACTATCCACACATACAACGTAATAACCGAATGTAAAAGACCAACAACTGCGTAAATTAATGCACTCATGATGCAACCTCCAAAATATAAGATTTGATAAACGGATAGATTTTACTAAGTTCAGGACCACTCTCTGCTCCTGTTAGTAAAACTCTTAGTGGTTGAAAGAGATTTTTCTCTTCCAATCCACTTATATCCGTGATATGTTTTTGTAACTCATTAAATGTCTCAAATGCAGGAGCATCAGCAATAATGTTGCTAATAAGCTTCATCTGCTCCCCCAACTCACCATCAAACACTTTGGGCTTGAAGATGGTGAGAATTTTTGTTTTTAATTCATTCGTAGTACTCGCCTCTTCAAGATAGAGTTTGGCAAGTTTTCCGATATCAGCATCAGCAAAACCAAACAGTGTTGAGAGCTGTTTGTCATCCATCATCTTGATATGTTCTCTATTGATAAACCGTAATTTATCTATATCAAACTTCGCTGAGCTTTTAGAAATAGTATCCAAATTAAACCACTCCATTGCTTCAGGCAAGGTAAAAATCTCTTCAGGAGCTTTTGAGTTTCCCAATAGTAACAGATAGTTTAAAATTGCATCAGGGATAAATCCCTCCTCAAACAACCACTTAACAGAAGAAGCATCATCTCTTCTTTTACTCATCTTCTGACCATCATCATTGAGAATAATTGGCAGGTGAGCATACAAGGTATCTGTTTCATAGCCCAAAGAGCTTTTGATATGCTTCTGTTTTGGTGTATTGCTTAAATGGTCTTCTCCACGGATAATAAAATCAATATTAGAGAGCATATCATCACATGCACACGCAAAATTATAAGTAGGTGTTCCATCGGTTCGCAAAATTACAAAAGAGTCTACCTCATTTGGTGCGGTGCTGATTTTACCTTTTATCGCATCATCATTGACAATATCCCCATCAGGTTTTCGCAAACGAACCACAAACTTATCACCACGCTCTTTGAGCTGTGAATAATCCTCTTTAGTCAATTTATCACACTTTCCAGAGTAGCGATACGCCACCTTGTTAAGCTTTGCCTTTTCTCTCTCAGCCTCCAACTCATCAGGCGTACATTGACAGACAAATGCCTTCTCTTCTTTGAGCAGACGAAGTGCCAAATTTTGATGAATCCCAAGATGTTCGCTTTGATGATAAACGCTATCATGTTTAATGGCAAACTTCTCCAAAAGCATCATAATTTCGGTATCTTTTCCTTCAATATTTCTCTTGACATCGGTATCTTCGATACGAACCAAAAAAGTATCATTTTTCTGTTGTGCCACAACATAATTAAAAATGGCAACACGAAGGTTACCAATGTGCATATCACCTGTGGGTGACGGGGCAAATCGAAGCATTCTCTCTCCTAAAATATATTAACACAATTATATTGTTTTTTACATAAGTTGTGTTTAAAACTCCAAAACAGAGTAGACTTCACTCTCTATTCCCTCTTTTCCATTCAGAAAAGCCAATTCAGCGACAAAACAGCACTCTACACACTCTGCTCCTACCTTATTGATAAGTGAAACCGTAGCCTTTGCCGTCCCACCTGTGGCAATAAGGTCATCAATCACCAACACCTTCGCCCCCTCTTTTGGAAATGCATCAATATGAATTTCAACCTCATCAAACCCATACTCCAACACATATTTCTCAGCCACTGTAGTATAAGGAAGTTTTCCCTTTTTACGGACAGGCACAAACCCGATATTTAGTCTATCAGCCAACACTGCCCCAAAAATAAACCCACGAGCATCAATCCCTGCAATATAATCCAAGTTATACTCAGCATAACGCGCCTCTAGGTGATTCATAAGTGTCTTAAACGCTTCTGCATTATTAAGCAGTGTGGTAATATCTTTAAAGATAATGCCCTCTTTAGGAAAATCAGGAATATCTCGAATGCTATTTAGTAAAATCTCTCTATCTTGGGTTGATAATATTTTCATTATTTTCATTATTTTCTTTCTTATATTTTTTTATTTATTTATTTTTGTTATTGTAACATCTCTTTTATCAAAAACAGACCCAATCTGATAAAAAATTTGCTATAAATAAAAACACAAATAAACACTAAAGAAGTTATTTACCCCCTCTGATTCCCAGCAAAAAAGTTCCCTGCTAATCCTAGAGGCACAACGGTTCTGTAAAAGAGATATCGACCTGCTAGTTCACTAACCAATGCCCCAATGGTTGATATTACAAGCGTGATGGTGGCAAAAGTGATTAATCCACTGGCTGTAAAGAGCATCGCCAAGAGGGGTAGAGCCAAGGCAAAGATGGTCAGAGTGTAGAGTCTGAACTTTTTAATCTGTCCAAAATGCTCTTTTAAGAGGATGCGTGTTCGGTTTAACTGATAATAGAGTGACCCCTCTTTGTCTAAATGACGGTAAAACATCACCTCCTCATAGATAATAAGCACCTGTGCCATCCCTGAGAGGAGCGCTACGGCTAGGAGTACCATCGCCCCCTCTTTTCCATTGGTGATAAGTAAGAGTAGTGCGATTAGTAAAAAGCCTACATACCCTGAACCAAAAAAACGTTTGGTGGTTGATTTTCTGTTCCATGCAGGTCGGGCTTGTACTCTGTAAATCATAGATTGAGCATAAATACCATAAACACCCATTGCAAAGGTTATCGACATGACCAAAAGAAGTAAAATCCCCTTTATCTCTAAAAAGTACATTCCTGCTACCACGGAAGCCAATCCAGTATATGCACCCAACGCAATCGCTTCACGAGAGAGCCATGAGGTTCTCCAATTTTTCATGGCTGTCATTGCCAAAATAGGACGACCCAAATGCAGAGCAGAGAGAGGTAATCCAATGGCTGATGGGACAAATGCCATAATTGCCATTGCCAGAGTTGGTTCGGGAAGATTAAACCCTAAACCAAAGAGTATTTGACCCAAAAAGAGTGCCAAAAATGCCCCCAATGAGACTTGGGTAAGTACCGTCATAAAGACCAAAGGGAGTTCAGCATGAGCAGGATTTAGGAGTCGCTCATCGGCAGGGTGAAGCTTAGGCATATTTTGGGGCAAGGTGTAACGTGTGGTGGGTTTGGTAATCGCCACATCAGGTAAATGAGGAGCGACCCCCTCTGTTTTCATGCCATACTTTATCCACTCCTCTTTATGCACCACCTCAATCTCAATCGCCCCAGCAGGACAGGCTTGAACACACGCAGGGGTTTCACCTACGGCTAGTTTGTCGTGGCACATATCACACTTGGTGACGATTCCTCTATCATGATTCATTACAGGCACTTCATAGGGGCAGTTCCATGTACAGTATTGACACCCAATACAGCTATCATCATCATGCCAAACGATTCCGTTATCTTCAAACTTCACATAGGAGTTGGTAGGACAGCCACGCAGACACTCAGGGTCGATACAGTGGTTACAAGACATGGAGTTAAAAAATTGTAACACATGAGGGAACTCACCCCCCTCCATCTCTCCCACCCTTCGCCATTTAACATCAGCAGGGTTATTTTGTAGCTCATTACACGCAGCCTCACAACAGTGACACCCCACACACGCCGTAGCATCAAAGTGAAAACGATACTGTTCACCCTCTTTAAGTTCGGGTACATCTATGCTATAGTTACCACACTGCATCCCTGTTTGGGCTTTGTGGTTAATAAAAGAGTCTAATGGTGTTGGGTTATTCATTGTTATGGGTTTCCTCGTGATTATCTAAATTTAATTATAGTGAGAAAAGAGACAAAAAGATTAACTATTCTGTATGATTTTTAGGCAGAAATCCAAACCTGTTACCCAATAAATTGAAATTTCCTCTAAACATCCCATGTAGATACGTTCCAAAGACCTTATTTTTTGACCAAGAGCCATAAGCCCCTTTACCATTTTCTGTTTTGGAAAGTCTATCAAAAGCAGACTCCAAACTTTTATCGGTCGGTTTGGTATAGTGAAAGGCGTGACCTTTTACCCCTTGTTCATTATGGTAGTAACCCACGCGATTAAAACGTCTATCAAGTGTAAATGCTATGTCTAAAATCCCACTCATCTTCTTTTCATCTACCCCATTACTAAGGTACAAAAGCCCTGCACATTCAGCATAGATGACTTTGGTTTTGGCGTGTTTTACCAAAGAATCTCTAAACGCTTTAGCATTTTTATGTCGTGCATACGCTTCATCTGTTTCAACATATCCACCACAGAGATAGACCACATCACAATCAAAGGGAATCACCTCATCATTTGTGGAGTCAACCATCACCACCTCTTTAAAAATCTCTTTAAGAAAGTTTAGGTTGTCGTGATAAAGGAATGAGAAATTTTTGTCATTTACTATGGCAAGTTTTTGCTCTCTTTGTTTTATTTTCGGGAAAGGGTAGCTTTTTAAGGGATAGTTTTTTAAGAGATAGTTTTTTTCTGTTTGAGCTTTTTGGTGAATTGAAAGACGCACCCTACAGAGTTTCTCTAGGTCTATGTGTTCTAGTACCTCTTGGCTTATTTTTTCTATTTTGTTTAAATCATTTAAATCCAACCCTAAATGGGTATCGCTTAGAGAGGCTAATTTTTTTTGAATCCAACCCAATACCACCACATCAGGATGGTCACACTCTATCTGATTTTTAATCAATGCAAAGTGCATCTTAGAGGAGAGGTTATTTAGCACAACGGCTTTTATGGTATTGTCAGGTTTATACTCTAGCAGACCCTTTAAAACAGCTGAGATGGTAATGTAACTTCCTGCTCCATCAAGTACCAAAATGGTGGGAATATTTAGAAGTCTACTTACCGAATAGGCAGAACACCCTTTGTTCTCTCCATCATAAAATCCCATAACCCCTTCTATTATATTGACCTTTTCATTTTGGTAATGGCGAAAAAGCCAAGATACCTGCTCTTCATTCATAATAAAGCTGTCCAAATTGACCGAATCTCTCCCACAAACCCTTTTATGAAACTGTGGGTCGATAAAATCAGGCCCTATTTTAAAAGGACGCACCGATGCTTTGAAGTGGTAGAGCAGTGCTGTGGTTAAAATGGTCTTGCCTTGGTTGGAGGCTATGGCTGAGATGCAGAGGTTTAACATTAGTTATCTTTTAATTCACCCGACATCTCATACTTGTTCAAATAGCCTCTTGGAGTCAAAACTTGTCCATTACTTGTATGACGTGTTTGAGAGTTCCCCACAATAATAAGTGTGGACATACTCACCTCAGGGTGTTCTATATCATGTGCTATCAAATCAGTTGTTGTGGTTACGGTTATCTTCTCTTTATCTCGCCCCACATGAGAGGCGATAATGGCAATCTTCTCTTCACCCTCACCCAACGCCTTTAAAAAATTCTGATAGGGCAAAATACGCTTTTTAGATTTTGGATTATAAATCCCAATAATCATATCAGCATCCAAACAGTTACGCACACGCTTGTTTATGATATCTATATCGGTCAACTTGTCTGAAAGCGAAATAACAGCAAAATCTTGACTAATGGGCGCCCCAATTCGTGAGGCAGTTGCTAAAAACGAGGTGACCCCTGCTACTGAAATGACTTCTATCTCATCCCATAACTTCTGCTCGTCCATAAGTTCGGTTACCAGTGTCGCCATACCAAAGACATTGACATCACCATTGGAGATAATACAGGTGGTCTTGCCCTCTTTTGCATAGTTTATGGCCTCTTGGCATCGTGCTATCTCTTTGGTCATTCCTGACATATAAACAGGCTTGTCCCCTATGAGTTCTTTTAACTCTTTAACGTAATTTCGGTACCCCACCACGGCTTCACACTCATCAAGTGCCTCTAGTGCTTCGGTTGTCATGTACTGTGTGCCACCTGCACCACTGCTTAGTATGTATAGTTTTTTTGCCATTATATTGCTCCTGCGATTGTTACTGATTTAAAATAAACCTCTTTTTTAAAGAGTAGTTCCTTATACTCCGAGACCAAAATAGCACTCGGTTCTGCCACCCCTTTAAGCCCAAAAAACTTAGTAGAAGCCGATTTAGAAAACTCATTTTCAAGTGCGTTTATAGCATCTTTTTCATAAAACTCTATCTCAAAAGCGTACTTTTTAGCAAACTCTAACAGCCCAACTTCATCGGCTTTGGCTTCAAAAGAGGCGATATTTTTTATATCTTCCATGATTAGACCATGGTTACTCAAAAAAGTCTTAACAGCCTTGTCTATCTCGCTTAGTGATGTATCACGATTACAACCAATCCCCAAAGAGACTTTTGGGCGAAAGGTTAAAGAGTCAGACAGCACAGTGGGGTCTATCACCACCGTGTCTACATCTAAATTTTCAAAATCTACCAAAACAAGATTGTCTCTGTTTGGGATAGCATCAAAAATATTTTTATAAGTTGCCACTTTGACACGCTGTTTGTTAAGTAACCTATTTGAAATTTTCGCCAACGCTTTAAGATTCTCTATCTTCCAACCATTTCTCTTTGCCAACATCTCAAATGCCAATGTGTTGGTCTGATCGGTTGCTGTACTGATAAAATTAATGGCATGGGGAATAGCAGAAGCCAAATCATCTGCCAACGCATTTGCTCCCCCCAAATGCCCACTTAGCAGAGGAACTATCTTGTCCAAAGCCAAATTAATAACAATGACAGCAGGGTCGGTCGCTTTGTCTTTGAGTAGAGGGGCTATTTTGCGTACCACTGCCCCCATCGCCAAGATGCAGATAATAGCATCATACTTCTCCCATGCAGAAGGTAGAATATCATCTAGTTTACTATAGATATTGAGTTCTGCTAAGTTGTGAGTTAACTCTTTTTTCCCATAGACATCAACCTCGTGTTCACTAAGGTAAGGCAGAAGCTTACAGGCACTATTGAGGCTTGGTTGGTTTATCGTTATTAGGGCTATCTTCATTATCTACTCTCTATATTTATCTTATTTTCGCCAAGATACAACATCTTTATACTCTTTTTGCTTATTCCATTTTAATGTTTGAAGTTC
>CAYVNI010000064.1:0-1624 GCA_964452815.1 uncultured Sulfurovum sp. | reverse complement strand
CTCCAACTTCATTGGGGAACGCTTCACTGTAGGCTGTACTTCGGTAGCGACCCTCATCATCTTTTACCAAGACCGAGTAGCATCTATCACCTATGTTGCCATTGGGGTCAAGGTCGAGTAAATCTTGCTCTTGAAGCATCGAAAAAATAGCCTTCTCATCACCATCATAGGTTGCTAAAAGCTCTCTGTTAACCCCATTGATAATCATCGCTGTCCAAGCTGATTGCCATCGGCTCATCGACTCTCCAATATGGTGAACACCCTCGATAAGTTTGAGATAAAATGGGGTTAAGAGCTTTTCTGATTTAATCCATCCGATAAGATACTCGTGACGTAAAAGGTGCATCTCTTTTACAAACAGATACGCCTCCTCTTTTTTGGTGATTATCTCCTCTTCGCTAAAGCCCTCTTTTTGAAGAACTTGTTCTAGTGCATCTTCTCGGAGATTGACAATCCTAGTAAGTGTTGCCATAGTGGTGTCACTATTGACAGGGAGGTGCATCTGTTTTAAAAACTTCTCAACCAATTTTTTTGCTTTATCATGTTTATTGTCCAACACAGCATAGTAACCATTAAGCTCTCTCTGTCGGGTTTGAAGCTCATCATATATTTTTTGTAAATCCTGCATAAATTGTTTTTTCATTCTTATTTCTTTATCTTGTTATTTTTGATTTTTTTATAATATATGATTTTTCTTTAGTGGAAGATTAACAGACCTACAAAACTAGAAAATGAAAGTTTTGCAAGTGGTCTATTTTTGATAATGGGGCAGATTAATACCTAAGGGATACCTTTTTACTACGTCGTAACTGTTGACGTAAATCTTCAATTGCCTCTTGGTGTTTATACGCTTGTTGTTGCTCTTTACTTATCTTAAAATCATCAATAATCTTTTGAAGTTCAAGATTTTTCTCTTTTAACTGGTATATCTCTAACTTTAATTTTAAGATATCATTTTGATTTGAGTAGTTAACTTGCTCTCTCTCTGCATAATAGCTATCTGCAACTGAAAATGTACCTACCATTAAAAAACTAATTATCAAAACTCGTAACATCTTGAACTCCTTTATTGTTTCTTGTTAACAAAATTATAGTCTATCTTTACTTTAATATTAATAAAAAACAATAATTTTGAATATAAATAAACATTTTTACGCTTTAAGAACTATTTTGATAAAATTTCTCTATGAGAATAGACCTACATAACCACACCACACGATGCAACCACGCAGAGGGAACGATAGATGAGTATATACTCCGTGCCATAGAATTGGGCATAGATATTTATGGCTTTTCAGAACACGCTCCTATGGATTTTGATTCATATTATAGATTGAGTTTTAATGAAATGGAAGCTTATAAAACAGATGTTTTAAAAGCAAAAGAGAAGTATAAGAGTGATATCTCAATACTTTTAGGATATGAAGTTGATTATCTAAAAGGACACATGGAAAAATCTATTTTAGAAACAGAGGTTGACTACCTTATTGGTTCGGTTCACTTTTTGGATAAATGGGGGTTTGATAATCCTGAATTTATTGGAGGATGGAAGGAGCGAGATATCAATGATATTTGGCAAGAGTACTTTGATGCGATTGAGGCGATGGCAAAAACTGGCTATTTT
>CAYVNI010000063.1:0-14782 GCA_964452815.1 uncultured Sulfurovum sp. | reverse complement strand
AGGTGTTGCATCCATTACATCAGAACCTTTAGAACCGTGTATATGTAAGTCTATAAATCCTGCACTCAGATATGCCCCTTTGGCATCTATGGTCTCTGCCCAAATAGGTAACTCCTTAGAGATGGCAATAACCTCTTTCATATAGAGAAGATTATACCCCTTTAAAATCTCATCTTCTGTAATAATTTTTGCGTTTATAATTGCTTTCATACTTGATTATAACTATTTATCGTTACAATTTCATTAAAAAGTAGAGACTATTATGATACAAACTGCCTTTCCCTATCTTGCTATATTACTCTTTATCGCCTCCATATTGGTCTATATTGAGGAGAGAACCAAAGCAAAATTTTTTGAGTACCTTCCTGCTATCGTGATACTATACTTCACAGTGATGACTCTCTCTTCGCTGAATCTGTGGATAAAAACAGAAGAGATAAACAACACCTATAAAGTTTTTAAGTCAAATCTACTTCCTGCCATGATTTTTCTAATGCTTCTTCAAGCTGATATCCGTAATATTTTTAAATTAGGTAAAAAAATACTACTTACCTTTTTTCTAGCCTCTTTGAGTATCTCTTTGGGCTTTGTCATTATGTTTGCTCTGTTTCATAATTTTTTTGAAACTGGGGCATGGAGAGCTTTTGGGGCATTGAGTGGTTCATGGATGGGAGGAACGGGCAATATGGTTGCCATACAGAGTGCCTTAAACCTTCCCGACAGTGCCATGGGCTATGTGCTACTTATCGACTCCATTGACTATGCCATATGGGTAATGATACTTCTAGCACTCGTCCCCTTTGCATCAAGCTTTAACAGATGGACAAAAGCAGATGAGAGTATACTCAATAGCCTTACTAAAAAACTTCACGGCAACAATGAAAAACAAGAACCTATTAATTTTCCCTCTCTTTTTATGCTTTTAGGATTGGGCCTTATGGTCTCTGTTTTATCTCAGGAGATAGCACTGCTACTTCCTACTAGTGATTTTTTTACCACAACAACGTGGATTGTACTTTTTGCTACAATAATGGGCATACTCTTTGGTATGACCCCTCTTAGTCGTTTGACCTCTGCCTCTTCTTTGGCCAATATTATGCTCTATCTTATTATTGCACTTATCGCTTCACGGGCAAATTTTACTGAACTGACCCAAGCACCTATCTATATTATGGCTGGATTTTTTATTATTCTTATACATGGAGCCATTATGATACTCTTTGCAAAAATTTTCAAACTGGATTTATTTACACTCGGAGTTGCCTCTTTGGCAAATATTGGAGGGGTTGCTTCTGCTCCTATCTTAGCAGGAGCCTATCACAAGGCATTAATCCCTATTGGCGTTCTTATGGCAATGATGGGATATATTATTGGAACATTTATGGGGCTTGGAGTATCTAAACTCTTGCTGATTATTGCCTCTTAATAACGATTATGCTATTATTCCACCAATAAAATAAGTGGAGCCTATAAAATGAATTTTGCAAATCTATTTTCTGGTATGATGGGAAATGCGGCCAATACCAAAAATGAGCAAAGCAACTGGATAAAATGTCCAAAATGTTTAGCTTTGATGTATTACAAAGAGGTTGAGTCAAAATGTAGTGTTTGTCCTAAATGTAACAACCATTTTAGAATTAATGCGAAAAAAAGAGAAGAGTTTCTATGTGACACAGACAGCTTTGTTGAGTTTGACACCTCTTTAGCACCCATTGACCCTCTTAAGTTTGTGGATAAAAAATCATATAAAAAAAGATTGGATGAAGCAAAAGCAAAAACGGGTAAAACCTCTTCAGTTATTAGTGGCTCTTGTAGCATAAATGGCGTTGAGGCAGAGATTGTTATCTTTGACTTCTCATTTATGGGTGGAAGCTTAGGTTCCGTGGAAGGTGAAAAGATAATCCGTGGTATTAACCGAGCTATTGAGAAGAAATGTGGATTTATCATAGTCTCAGCATCAGGTGGTGCCAGAATGCAAGAGAGTACTTTTTCTCTACTACAGATGAGTAAAACCTCTGCAGCCCTTAATCGCCTTCATCATCACAGATTACCGTTTATCTCTCTACTTACTGATCCTACAATGGGTGGGGTATCAGCTTCATTCGCAATGCTTGGAGATATTATTATCGCTGAACCAGGAGCATTAATAGGTTTTGCAGGACAGAGGGTTATAAAACAGACGGTGGGTGTTGATTTACCTGAAGGGTTCCAACGCTCTGAGTTTCTTTTAGAGCATGGACTTATTGATATGATAGTAGATAGAAATGATATGAAAAAAACCATCTCTGACCTCCTTATTTTATTTTTGGAGGACAATCCAAAAGTAAAAAAAACAACAACTCTCACAGAGGAGAGCAGTCCTGAAGAAGCTACTCCTTCCAAAGAAGTAGACAGTACCGATTAATATCATGAAGATAAATATCTATATCATTGATAAAAAATCAAAAGACAGTCTCTACGCTCCACTCATAGAGCATTATAAAAAAATTTCAAAACCTTTTGCCAAAATAGAGGTCTTTGAGATTTTCACAAAAGATATTATTAAAGCACATGATATCTCCACAGAAGCTTCACAAAAATCTTATACCATCGCTTTTGAGAAATATCTGAACAGGGGGTTCAATATTGCTCTAAATCCAAGTTCCAAGGAGCTTGATAGTTATAAATTTTCAAATTTGTTTAAGGATAGAGGAGTTGTAAACCTCTTTATTGGTGGAGCTTTCGGGCTTGAGAAGGATTTTTTAAACAAATGTGATATGAGCATTTCTTTTGGTAGAATGACGATGTCACATAAATTAGTGAAAGTGGTATTGATGGAGCAAGTTTTTAGAGGTCTAACCATTATAAACAATCATCCCTATCATAAATAAAATAGACAAAAAATTAGATAATATAATTTAGGAGAAAGATACAATGTTAAATGAAGAACAAATAATTTTTTTTAAGACAGCACTAGAGGCAAAAAGAGTTAAAATTAAAAAAAATTTAAACCTTACCTCTTTAGAGATGGATGATATGGTAAACAATGAACTCAAAGATGAGGGTGACCACGCATCAATGGCGTTAGGGCATACTGTTGACAATGCAATATTGGCTCAACAATCAAGAGAATTAACTGAAATTGAACTAGCTTTAGGTAAAATACAAGAAGAGCTTTATGGTATTTGTGAAATGTGTGAAGAGGAGATAAATATTGAAAGACTAAAAGTTAAGATATTTGCTCGATACTGTATCACCTGTAGAGAAGTTGTAGAGAAACAACAAAAGTAATAAAAATAAAAATTTAAGTAAAGATTAGAGGAGTATTTATGCGTATAGGCTTATATATATTTGCGTCCATCGTTTTAATGGTTATTATCGGAATGTTTGTGTTTACATTTAACCCAAATGATTATCGACATATTCTTTTTAGTATGCCTGTTACCTTACCTGTTGCCGTATGGATTATTATTCCAATGTTCCTTCTAATGCTTGCTTCTGTTTTTCATATGATGTTCTACAGTACCAAAAACTTCTTTAAGTTTAAGAAATGGGAAAAAGATAGCAATACCCTTACCAATGCACTATATTGGTCTCTTCTAAATGAGCCAAGAGAGCATAAATTTAATCTAAAAAAACTAAAAGAGAGTGCAGTACTGCTTCAAGTAGCAAATATTAAGCTCAATGGTACGATTGATGGTGTCTCTGAAAAAATACAGAGTGCCTTAAATATTATCTATGAGCTTGACAAAGGAAACTGTGTTGACTTTAAAGAGAAAAAATTGGCACATGAGCTTTCATTAGACAATCCATTGGTTATCAAAAACCACTTGAATTGTCTAGCAACAGATGAATCTTTTATTGAAACTGTGTTACAAAATCAAGAGAGTTATCACAAAAAAGTTTTTGATAAAGCAATTTACCTATTTGCAACGACAACAACCTTTCCAAAAGCCAAAAAACATATCAAAGTCTTTGATAGAGACAATTTCATGACACTTATCTCAAGAATAACTTATGATGAGAATTTAGAACTTACCCAAGCCATCCTCGATGAGTTCATCTTGGAACTCCATACCAAACTCAAATGTTCCGATTTTTTACTGATTGCTGATATCAGTAAAAAACCATTCTCTCCTGATGAAAATCTTAAGATGTTCAAAGCTTATGAGAAAACTTATACAAAAGCACAAACAGCCTACCTATACCTACTCTTTGATTACGAAATGATAGAGAAAGCAGGAGAGTACCTTCATGAGCATGACCCTCATGAATTTATGCGATTTAGAGCATTGTTTGATTTGAAAAAAGAGCATAAAAAATATAGGATTACAGATTTGATGAACATTAAACATATCTGTAATGACCTTTAATTCAAACAATACTATAAAATATGGCAACACTAGATTTTTCGACCCCTATCTTTGCCCTTGCCCCTTTGGCAGGGTTTACCGACCTCCCTTTTCGCTCCGTTGTTAAAAAATTTGGAGCAGACCTTACCGTCTCAGAGATGATAAGCTCCAATGCACTCGCGTTTCAAAATGCTAGAACACTTAAAATGCTAGAAAAAAATCCACTAGAGACCCCCTACAGTATCCAAATAGCAGGTTCAGACCAATTGGTTATCCAAAAAGCAGTTGAGCTTATTAACCGACAAGAGGGGGTAGATATTATAGATTTAAACTGTGGTTGCCCTGCTCCTAAAGTGGTTAATAATCTACAAGGAAGCTCACTTCTTACCGATTTAGATAAGATGGCAGAGACCATTAGAACCATCAAAAAATACTCAAATAAAGAGTATACCTCTGTCAAAATACGCTTGGGATTCAATGAAAGAAATCATGTAGAGATTGCCAAAATATGTGAAGACAATGGAGCAGATTTTATAGCCGTACATGGGCGAACACGAGCAGGACGTTATAAAGCACCTGTTGATTATGATGCGATAAAAGAGATACAAGAGGCTATCTCTATCCCTGTTATTGCCAATGGCGACATTACCACTCCCCAAAAAGCCAAGTGGGTACTTGAACACACAGGGGCAAAAGGGGTGATGATAGGTCGTGGTGCTGTTGGGAAACCTTGGATTTTTAAAATTATGAAAGATTATATATTAGAGGGAAAAGAGTCAGAAGTAACCCCTGAACTTATACAAGAGGTGGTACTTGAACATTTTGACCAAATGGTGTCTCATTTTGGAGAGTATGGTGCTATTATTTTTAGAAAACATCTACATACTTACTCCAAAATTGGATATCAAGGAGCTTCTAGCTTTAGAGATTTGGTCAATAGAATCGAAGATGAAAAAGAGATGAGAGATATTACCAAAGAGTTTTTTTCCCAAGAGATACTTTAATGGGTGAGCTATTTAAGCAATATCTTCCCTATCTTTTAGGCTATAAACGTCAGTTTAGTTTTGCCATTTTAGGCATGATAGCTGTAGCAATGGGAACAGCAGGTTCTGCTCACCTCATTAAACACGTTTTGGATGATGTTTTTATCAATAAAGATGAGGCGATGCTTCTGCTTATGCCCTTTTTTCTTTTTGGTGTTTTTGCACTAAAAGGGGTGGGGCAATATGTTCAGACCTACTATATGTCCTATATGGGGTTAAACGTTGTAAAACAGCTTAGAAACAACCTTGTAAAACATCTAAGCTATCAAGACATGAGCTTTTTTCAGACCATGCACACAGGCGAAATACTCTCACGTATCACCAATGATATCACACGAATACAAAGCACTGTCACCTCTATTATCCCCTATCTGATGAGAGAGTCACTTACTATTGTTGCACTAACTGCTTATGTTATTTACATGAGTCCAAAACTTGCTTTTTACTTTTTGATTATTATGCCACTTGCCCTCTATCCACTTACTCGTTTGGCAAAAAAAATGAAAAAATACTCCAAACTTTCACAAGAGAGTACCTCTAGTATGACGGCTCGTATTGCAGAAATTTTTTCCAATATTGAGGTGATAAAATCCAACTCAACCCAAGAGTTAGAGGCTAAAAAGTTTGAAAAGGAGAATCAAAATGTCTTTAAGTATCTACTCAAACAGGTCAAAGTCAATGCCCTCACCTCTCCTATTATGGAGATTTTAGGCTCTGTTGCTATTGGACTCGTCATCTATATTGGTGGGATGGAGGTAATAGAAGAACGCATAAGTGTTGGATCATTTTTTGCCTTTGCCACAGCACTTTTTATGCTCTATACCCCTATCAAAAAAATATCAAAACTCTACAACCAAGCCCAAGATGCTGTCGTTGCCAATGAAAGAATGTTTGAGCTTCTTAATATGAAAGCAAAAATCACCTCAGGAGAGAAGATTTTAAACGCGAATATCACAGATATACTATTTAAAGATGTCTATCTCTCTTATAATAAAAAGATTGCATTAAAAGGTATCTCTTTTAAGATGAAAAAAGGTCAAAGTATCGCTTTAGTAGGAGACAGTGGTGCAGGAAAAAGCTCCTTTGTAAACCTTTTGGTACGATTTTATGACCCCAATAACGGTCAAATAGTAATTAATGGTATAGACATTAGAGAGATAACCCTTGACTCTCTACATAAAAACATCGCCTATGTCACCCAACGTATCTATATCTTTAATGACAGCATCGCTAACAATATTGCTTATGGAGAGATGTTTGAGAAAAACCGTATAATAGAAGCACTAAAAAAAGCTCATGCATGGGAGTTTGTAGAGAAACTAGAGAGGGGAATCTACACACTTCTTAGTGAAAATGGAAATAACCTCTCAGGGGGACAAAGACAACGTATCGCTTTAGCACGTGCATTATACAAACAGCCCTCTGTTCTAATTCTTGATGAGGCGACATCAGCACTTGATAATAAAAGTGAAATTCTCATTCAAAAAGCACTTGATAAGTTAAAAGATGAGATGATAACCATTACCGTTGCACATCGCCTAAGTACCATTAAAAATGCAGATACTATTTTGGTCTTTAAAGAGGCTAAAATTATTTGCCAAGAGAACCATCATAATCTCTTAAATCAATGTAAGGTCTATCAAAAATTAGTAGGAAAAGCTCTTTAAGGGTTATTAAAATAACACCAATTTTAATAATAGTTGTGAAATATTTATAACAACTATTTCACAATTATTAGATAAAATGGTGAAAATTAATTATAAAGGAAAAATTATGAAGAAAATGATTATACTCTCTGTACTTACAGGAACGTTACTGTTAACAGGTTGTGGAGAGACCACAGATGATGAGTTTAATGGGACAGATGAGTTTAATGAAGATGCTCCTGTTATTACACTCATAGGAGATAGAAATATTGAGATAACATTGGGTCAACGTACCATTAATGAACCTGGATTTACAGCAACAGACACACAAGATGGAGATATCACCTATGCTGTTAAAGTTACCAACGACATTGACTTGAGCCATGCTGGAACCTATACCGTAACCTATAACGTCATGGACAGTGAAGGTTTTACCGATACTGCAACACGAACAATTACTATTATTGACCCAAATAACAATAACAACAATAACAATAACAACAATAACAATAACAACAATAACAATAACAATAACAATAACAACAACAACAACAACAACAACAATAATAATAACGATGATAGTACTATTATTTATGATGACGACAGAACTTATGGTGGTGGACTCTATCCTGAAATCAAGTTTCCAGGAGGGAACCCTCTCTACTTAGCCTTAGGAGAGGAGTACGATACTCAATACTCTGCAAGTGACCCTGAAGATGGAGATTTAGGTGACAAAGTAACGATAGAGGGTGATAATTTTGATGTCAATACGGAGGGAACATATACCGTCAATTATAGTGTAACCGATTCAGATGGCAATACTGCCTATGCTCAAAGACAAGTATTTGTGGGTAATTATGGAACAAATAGTGACTCCACTTGGAATGACACAACAACCACTCAACTCGAAGACTTTGAAAACTGGTACAGCGACAGTTGTGGTCAAATATTTAATAAAGGGTACTATAACGAAAATACAGGGTACTACAGTGGAACCATCTCTTGTAGTGGTCAAGCACTACAAGATATTGACCTAAATACATTAAGTATCTTTTCAAGTATTAAAAGCTTAGATTTAAGCCATAATAGCTTAAATAGTATAGATTTAACACCATTAGAAAATGTAAATATTATTAATGAACTAAAATTAAATAATAACAACTTATCTTATATTGACTACTCACCACTACATAACGTCTACATTAACGACCTATGGGTAAATGGGAACAACTTAAATTATACTGAAAGTGAGAGAAAAGAGATATTTAGAGGATTTAAAAATGTAGATAGAGGTACTGATTATATTAGTCTCTATATTCACTTCTAAAGCATATTTTATGGTATAATCTTTTTCATTAGATTCATCAAAAACAAGGGAATATTATGCAAAAAGAACCAATGCTAGAAGTAACATTTAACAGACTATCTAAAGAGTTAGAACAACTAAAAACGGTAGAACGTGCCAAGATTGCACACGTCATTGATGTTGCCAGAGAATTGGGTGACCTAAAAGAGAATGCTGAGTATCACGCAGCTAAAGACAAACAAGGATTGATGGAAGCCAGAATACTAGATTTAACCGATTTAGTAGGAAGAGCACAAGTAATTGACCCAAGTAAACTGCCTCATGAGCGTATCAGTTTTGGCTCAAAAGTTGAACTGATAGACCAAGAGGATGATAGTGAGATAACCTATACCATAGTGGGTTCACAAGAGTCAAACCCTGAACAAGGTCTTATCTCTGTGGGTTCACCAATGGCAAGAGCGTTGCTTGGAAAAGAGGAGGGGGATGAAGTTAAAGTCTCTCTTCCATCAGGTAAAAAAATGTTTGATATAGAAGAGATTTCTGCAATGGATGAGTTGGTATAGTGATGATAAACGTAGGTATAGTTGGAGCCAGTGGATACACAGGCTTAGAGTTGGTCAAAATGCTGGTTACTCATCCAGAGTTTCATCTTAAATATTTAGCAACCACCACAGGTGACACTGTAATAGAAGCACTGCACCCCTCTTTGGTGGATGTTATTACCCTTTCTGTTGATAAAGCGTCCATAGAGTCTGTTGTAGAGCATTGTGAATTGGTCTTTTTAGCCCTTCCTCATAAAGCCTCAATGGGATTTGCAAAAGATTTAATCGCCCAAGGGCTAAAAGTAGTTGACCTCTCTGCTGATTATCGTCTTGAACTAGAGACTTATGAGCGTATTTATTGTGAACATGAAGACAAAGAGAACTTAGACAATGCTGTCTATGCACTTATTGAGTACTATCGTGAAGCATTAAAAGAGACAAAACTTGTAGCAGGCCCAGGGTGTTATCCCACGGCTACCCTCTTGGGAATTCTCCCTTTTATCCCCTATATTGACCCCAAAGCACCTCTTTTTGTCGATGCAAAATCAGGATTGAGTGGTGCAGGTAAAAAACTCTCGGAAACCTCTCACTTTGTAAATATCAATGAAAATATGTTTGCTTACGCTCCTCTGCGTCACCGTCATGGTGCTGAGATAGCTGAAAAAATTGAGAAGGTTCAAGGGATTAAACTCAATGTAAACTTTGTACCCCATCTTATCCCTGTCACACGAGGAGAGTTGGTCTCTGTCTATGCCACCCTAAAAGAGGATATCGACCCTCTTGAAGTTTTAAAAGAGCATTATAAAAATGACCCATTTATCCGTATCAGAGAGAACCCTGTCGATTTAAAATCGGTCGCAGGAACACACTTTTGTGATATCTTTGCCACAAAAAATGAAAATGGTCTATTTGTCAGTGCCTCTATTGACAATCTCTTACGGGGTGCGAGTTCACAAGCTTTAGTTGCCGCCAACTTAATGTGTGGACTATCAGAAGGAGCAGGAATACCTACTATTGCGTATGTTCCTTAAACTAATACATATCAAACCTTCAGTTGTCTCTTATGCAACTGTTGGGTTCAACTTATCAATTGGTTGATTAGTATCAAATAAAGATATATTAAAAATTAGTATAATTATCACGTTATAAATATACTTTTTGAGGTACGAAAATGAAATCAGAACTCCTATCAATTATTCAAAAAAAATTCCCCTTAACCTCTCGACCATTTGCGGATATTGCAGATGAACTAAACTCTGATGAAGAGACTATTATTCAACTTTTAAGAGAAGAGAAAGAGAAGAAAATAATAAGACAAATATCACCTATTTTTGATACCAAAAGTTTAGGATACAGCTCCTCTTTGGTATCTTTCAAAATCAAACGTGAATTGATTGATAGTGCTGTTAATATTATCAACGCCCACCCTGGGGTCTCTCACAACTACGAGAGAGAGCATACCTTTAATATTTGGTTTACCCTCGCTGTTGCACCAGATTCAAAACTTGGATTGGAAAAAACTGTTGAAATTTTAGCAAAAGATGCCAATGCTACTGAGTATATCATGCTCCCAACGCTAAAGCTTTTTAAAATAGCCGTCAAGCTTAATACCACAGGAAATGATGCTAAAAAAGAGACGGTCAAGAGACATAAACGCACCTTTATGAAGCTTACCCCTCTACACCATAAAGTTATCGCTTTAGCACAACATGATATTCCCATTATTAAAGAGCCATTCAAAGAGGTTGTGGATAAATTAGGCATCAGCTATGATGAGTTTTTCTCTATTTTAAATGAGCTAAAAGAAGCGGGAGTGATGCGTCGTTTTGCAGGGATACTTAACCATAGAAAAGCAGGGTTTAATGCCAATGCAATGGTGGTATGGGATGTGGATGAGAACAAAGGGGAAGAGATAGGAAGAAAAGCTGCAGAGTTTTCAGCCGTTAGTCACTGTTATCTACGTCCAAAATATGCAAATTGGCCCTACAACCTATTTACAATGGTTCATGGAAAAACAACCCAAGAGACCAATGCCATTATCAAAGAGATGGCAACAGAGATTGAACACTTTGCACGAAGACCACTCTACTCTACACGAGAGTTTAAAAAAGTTCGTATTGAGTACTTTTCACCACGCTTTGAAAAGTGGGAAAGTGACCATATAGCACCATAACCTTATCAACTATTTAAAATAGTATTATTGTAAATTGTAAATAAATATCAAAAAAGATATAATACAAAAAAGATAAGGGAAAAATATGCAAAACTTTTTAGCCAAAGCCAAAGCATCTATGCCAATTATAGCCACGCTTGATGGTAAAACAAAAAATAGAATACTTAACGAAATGGCTGATGCTTTACTGGATAATAGTAACTATATTGTCAAAGAGAACAGAAAAGATATGCAAGAGGGAGTGAGACGTAAACTAGAAGCTTCTCTTTTAGATAGGCTACTCCTTGATGCCAAGCGACTTGAGGGGGTTGCACAATCATTAAGAGATATTGCAGGATTAAAAGAGCCTATTGGTCGTGTTCTTGAAGGGTGGGTACAAGAGGACAATATCCGAATTGAAAAAGTCTCTGTACCCATTGGGGTGGTGGGAGTCATCTACGAATCACGCCCAAATGTCACTTCCGATGTCGCAGGTCTCTGTTTTAAAAGTGGGAATGTTGCCATTTTAAAAGGAGGGAAAGAGGCTGAGTTTTCAAACCAAGCTATTGCCAAAATTCTCCAAAGGGTTTTGGTAAGAAACAATCTACCAAAAGAGCTTATCTCTTTGTTACCTGACTCCTCAAGAGAGGGGGTTGCCAAGCTTATACTAGAAGATAAGTATGTTGACCTTATTATACCACGAGGGGGAGAAGCGTTAATTCGATTTATCTCAAAAAACTCCTCAGTACCTGTGGTCAAACATGATAAAGGACTGTGTCACACCTACATACACCGAGATGCAAGTCAACAAAAAGCGATAAGTATTGCCCTTAATGCAAAGTGCCACCGACCAGGAGTTTGTAATGCAATGGAGACACTAATTATAGACAAACATATCGCCAAAATTATACTTCCAGGTCTCTATAAAGCGTTTGTCGATGCAGGAACCAAAATAAAAGGGTGTGACACGACTAGAGAGTTTATCTTTGTGGACAAAGCAACCGATGAAGATTACCATACAGAATATCTTGACAACATACTAAATATCCGTGTAGTTGAAGGGATTAATGATGCCATTGCACACATTGCCAACTATGGATCGGGTCACTCTGAAGCGATTATTACAGAAAACTACTCGGCCGCAGAGATGTTTATGAACGTGGTAGATGCTGCGTGTGTCTATGTGAATGCTAGTACTCGATTCACGGATGGTGGAGCATTTGGATTTGGAGCAGAGGTAGGAATCTCTACCAATAAACTTCATGCCAGAGGACCTATGGGTATTAATGAGTTGACAACCTATAAATTCAAACTTTATGGAAATGGTCAAATACGAAAATAACATTTTATACTTTTCTGTTTAACTATAGAAAAATCAAATCAAATATAGATTAAAAATGACAGAAGATGAATAGAATAATTTTATATAAACTGGTAATATTTTTTACACTCCTATTAGCCATAGAGCCGTTAACTGCAAAAAATATAGACCAACCCATTGTTATTACCTTTAAGGGAAATAAAATTATCTCCACCGATGAACTAGAGGATCTTGTTGGGGCAAAAAGACCCAGTGTTTATATCTTTTGGAAAAATGATGTGGCAATTATCAACGAACTTTATATTAAGAAGCTTGATGAGATATTCACTTTTTTTTACAGACAAGAGGGATTTTACGATGCCAATATTACCCACCATATAGATAACCGTGGTATCCATTTTACAATTGAAGAGAAAGAGTTTATAAAGATAAACTCTCTCACTGTAGAGAGTGATTTTGATATTACAGAGGTTATCTATCTCAAAGAGAATCAACGTTTTAGGTCAAAAGATTTTGGACGAACAAAATCGGGTATAAATAAGCTTCTTTTGGACAATGGGCTTTGTCGTAACGACTTGAACACAAAAGCGTATGTAGACCTAGAGAAAAAGAGTGCCAATATCACCATTAAACTCAAAAAAGGAAAACTTTGCCACTTTGGAAGAATAACTGTTGATGGCTCTTCTAGTATGGATAAGGAGCTTATTTTATCTCGTTTACATTTCAAAGAGGGAGAGGTATTTGATTTATACAAGATAAAAGAGAGCTACGAGTCTCTCTATGGATTGGAATCTTTTGAGACACTTCGTATGGTTTATGATAGTAAATTTAACAATATAATTCCCGTTGATATACATTTTAAAGAGATACAAAAAAATAGCACCTCACGGGTGGGAGTTGGCTATGCCACAGATTTAAATTTTCAAGCAAGTTATCACTGGGAGTACCGAAATTTTTATGGTGGAGGGCGTAAACTTCTTTTTGATTTACTCTTTTCAGAAAAACAGAAACATATTGAAAATAACTTTTTTAACCCTGCTGTAGTTGACCTTTGGGGGTATCATGTTGATTTTCAAAACAGTGTGGGGTACAAAGAGGAGCAAGAGATTCATAATTTTGATGAGAAGGTCGCTTATGAGAAGCTCTATCTGCAACATCGTGATGACAAGTGGTTACACAGTGTGGGGTTGGGGATTGAGAATATTGAGATAAGCAATGACAAGGATTTTTTTCTTATCTACCCCTTTATGCACCTTATCTATGACCTACGAGACTCCAAAATCAATCCCAAAAAAGGTATCTATTTTGCCCATAAGATGGAGCTAGGACTACCCTATTCAGCTGACAGCACCACCTATCTCAAATATCTAGAGGAGCTACGGCTTATCTACTCTCTGTCCAACTTAACATTTTCTGCTGTGGGAAGAGTAGGTGCGATTGATGTTTATGACAACCGACTGCCTGAATCAAAAAAATTCTTTGCAGGGGGAGCATTTTCAAATCGAGCCTATGGGTTTGACAAGCTTGGTATCACCACCTCCTCTAGTGAGAATTCTGATTTGGGAGGGTCAAGTATGGCAAACCTCTCCATAGAGGTTAATTTTCCCATCTATAAAGATGTCTATATGGGCATTTTTACAGACAGTAGTATGATATCAAGTAAGCAGTCATTTTGGAATTTTGATGAAGATATTATTCATTCGGTAGGCTTTGGAGTACGCTACTTGACCCCCATTGGTCCTTTTAAAATTGATTTTGGGATGAATATCCAAGAGTACAGTCAAAATGGACTACACTTTCAAATAGGACAATCCTTTTGATTCGTCTTGTCTATTGGTTTATGGTTCTAATTGAGATAGCTCTCGTCCTATTGGCTATTGTACTTTTTCTTATTACTGATTCTCGTGTTATCCATTTTGCCACAAAAGATATTCTAAAAGAGTACCATATTGAGTATCAAAAAATATCAGGAAATCTCTTTACAGGCATAAAAGTTGACAAGCTAAAGTATGAAAATAGATTGCTCCTCGACCAAGCCATTATCCACTGGAACCCTTTTAGCCTTAAGCAGAAAAAAATTCATATTACACAACTAGAACTTCATGGGTTACGTCCCAATGCGATTATGCATATTGCCTCTACTCTTGAGAATTCAGAGAAGGGGTCATCACCCAAGCTTGATTTTGATATTGTGATAGATAAGATAAAAGTTACAAGCAGACCCCTCACCTATGGAGGAGTGACATTTAAAAACTTTCAACTAGGAACCAACAGAGTAGAAATAGATAGAGAACTAAACCTCAAAAGCAAACTATTTAATATCTCTGTTCATTCAGGGTTAACAGATATTGAGATGAGAGGTAAAATAGACAAAGGATTGCTCTCTTTGGATAAGCTACAACTGTTGGAGATAGATCCAAAAGTTATTACCTCCTTCATAA
>CAYVNI010000062.1:0-11811 GCA_964452815.1 uncultured Sulfurovum sp. | reverse complement strand
ATTTTTGGCTCAAAAGAGTTCAAGTTTTAAAAGATTTCTCTATAAAGAGATTGATTTCAAAGCCTCTGTTATTGGGATTAAAGGGGGGAGAGGTTCAGGCAAGACAACACTTCTGCACCAATACGCCAAAAACTCCAGACTCAAAAGTTCTCAAATCCTCTATATCTCTTGTGATCACCCTGTGATGATAGGTCAAAATCTCTATGAGATAGCAGATGAATTTTCGGCTTATGGGGGGAGATTGCTTATTTTGGATGAGATTCACAAGATTGATAACTTTGCTTCTCATATCAAGGCTATGTATGATTTTACCGATTTGCAAGTGCTTTTTTCGGGTTCTTCTGCCATGAAGATAGAGCATGAGTTGGGTGATTTGTCACGAAGAGCATTGGTTTATGATATGCCTGTTCTCTCTTTTCGTGAATTTTTGGCTCTGAAAAATATAGCCCATTTCCCTAGCTACCCACTAGAGGAGATTTTGAAAAATCATGAAGATATAGCTGTAGAGATAACAGAGCAGATAAAACCATTGGCTCATTTTCAAGACTACTTGGAGTATGGGGCTTATCCTTTTTTCAAAGAGGGTGAGATATCTTATCATAATCGGCTTTGGGAGGTGGTCAACACCACAATAGATAGTGATTTAGCATCACTTTTCAAGATAAACAGTGACAAATTAGATACCCTAAAAAAGTACTCTATATGCTCTGCTGTACCTCACCCTATGAGATAAACAAAGCCAAACTTTCAGGAGAAGCAGGGGTTGCATGGGCGACACTCTCCAAATATCTTGAGTATATGCAAAAGGGTAGTTTGATTCATCTAATTAGAGGAAGTAGAGGGCATAAGACAGTTCAAAATTAATGCAAATAACGCAATAAAATCACTTTATTTTATTGTTAAATAACATTATTTTAAACATTATATAATATAAAAGCTTGTAAAATACATATGTTTGAATCTATTAGTTTAGATAATAGTTTTGCACCATATAGAGCGAAATCCAAGTATATATGGGGTTTAATGAAACTTTTCAAACAAAAAATTAAAAAGGTAGCTTGAACCTTAGTCATGACAATAATTTTGCGATTATTGCGATTTTAATCAAGAGGATGAGATCTAAATACTACACCTAAAAATAGGTGCAATAAAGAAAGATAGAAGGAGATAGAGAAGACAGAAAATTAAGGTTTACTACTCTCCTCTACCACTCAACCTGAGCTGTCAACATAACAGCATCACGTTTTTTTGTATCATCCAATGCATCTCCACTCTCTTGTAGGTAATTGGCGATAAACTCTACATTGTGGTTATATTTATAGGTAACACCTGCGATGACTCTCTTTTTCTCTGCTGAGATTGCATCCATCTCAAAATTGTCATATTTTCCAATAATATTCCATTTTGGAGCGACCCTATACTCACCATTTACAGAGAATCCACTTCCTCTATAAGCATCATTGGCATCTGTTACATCAATATATTGAGCTGAAATTAAAAATTCTGGTTGGTTATAAACTGCGTGTACCCCATACCAGTTTAGATCTTCATTGTTATGCTTGTTACTCTCTGTATTCTGTTGCCCAAAGAATGAAACATTTGCATATTTAAGTGACTTTTTAGATTTTTTCTTACCTGTTCCTAGAACATGACCTGTCAGTCTCCACTCACCACTCATGCTATTTCCATCCTCTTTATTGTGGTAGCCTTCTCCATTAAATACGCCCAGTTCACTAGAGAAAAAAGGTGTTTTGGTTTTTAAATTAACCCCTCTGTCTGCTGAGTTGGTAAGGTGACCTGCATTTTTCTCTTCTACAAAAACTTTTGAGATTGAACGGTAGCTCCATGAGTTATGCTCTTCGTAATCAATCCAAGGTCGGTGTGCTTGACCCAGTTCTATACCTGTATTTGGAAGCACATTATCAAGATAAAGATAGGCATACTTTAGTCGTACATTACTCTCCCCCTCACTACTATCATGCGTATCAAGTGTAATCCTCATGTAATCTTTTGGATTCTCTTTCATGTATGCTTTAACCTGAAGGTAGTTTCTTCTTGTCTCAAATTTATTGGTAGAATCTCCCTCATCTGGTGAAGAGTTAACATAACCCAAATAGTGTGTTCCTGAAAATTTCAATACAGGCACATGTGATTTAACAACCGACTCCCCTGCGGTGGAAACTGTTGCTATCACGATAGCTGATAATAGAACTTTTTTCATAAAATACTCCTCTTTTAGTAAATATTGGAGGAAGTATAGTAGAGTTTGATTACAAAATGGTAACAACTCCTACTCTATTACTCTATATTACTCTATTCTGCCATACCTAGTTGAGACAGCATTTTTAGTAATGGTAAAACAGTATTAGTGAGGTTTTCATCATTTAAGATTAGCTCTTGATTTTTAAGATATCCTTTGATAGTATAATAGTTATTTCGATGATTTACCATGGTTTGGGACATTGGTGCTTGGAGCTGTTTTAAAAACTTATCTCCATCAGGAAGGGTTTGGATATGGCTTTCAGCTATAGCAATATCCACTTCTAATTTAAAAAGACCAAACATATTAGTATTGATACTTTGACGTATCTCTTGGGCTGTTTTGGTGAAGTCAATATCTCCTGTATAAGCCAAAAGAATATCTCCATGACTCTCTTTTTTATCTTTTGTTTTACTCTTAAAGCTATAGGTTATTGAACTCTTATCCTTAAATAGCATATCTTTTAGAGCATTAAATAGATGACTTGCCATCTCCTCCTTCAAAGAGACCAATTTCTGATAGTTCTTCTCTTTATTATTGGGATTTTTCTGTAGTTCTATTATAATCTTGGTCTGTTTTTCTTGCGCTTTTGTCATCGCCTCTTGATACTCGTGCATCCCTTTAATTCCAATGCCATCCACCTTTAGCATAAGACTCAACTTCTCAATATCAGAAAAAGATGATTGTGTGCTTGAGTTGTTAACGTCCATATTCAATTCCATTATTGAGCTAAATGTTTTTTCACCATCTTTTTGACTAAGAATATGAAGTGTGGGGATAACCTCTATGGCTCCATTCTCCTTGTCTGCCAAATAAAATCGTTTCATAATGAGGTCAATTGTTCCCATTGCCAATGAGTTTGAGACCAGTTTATCCATATTGATGTCCAAGAGCATCGACTCAATTGTCACTTTTTTGTCATCTTCTACAAAAGAGATAAGAGGCATAACCATCTGCATCTCTCCTGTAAAATTCTCTAAACTACTCTTACCACTAATTTCAAAAGGAGCAATATTCAACTTTTTAGCACCCTCTTTTATCTCAATACCTTCACCCAAAAGATGATAGGTAGCCACTTTTGAAAAAGAAACAACTGTTTTTGAAGTCAGCATACTTTTTTTAGTAAAGCTCCCTTGTACCTCTTTGTTAAAAAGAGAACTCACCTCTATCTCTTGATAAATTCGCGAGAGTCCCAATGCTACTCCATTTTTGAAAAACAATGGACCATGTTCAATTTGATACTCTGCCTTTATAGGGAACATCAAACCATACTCTTTTGAGATAGCGTTTTTTAATTCACTATCCAACATATCTATTTTGACAGTAGCCACCGCAGTAAAAAAAGAGTTTTGATACTCCTCTATCTCTATTTTTACTCCTTGCTGAGTATATATTTTATTCGTTTTTTCAACTATTTTCTCTAGTTCATCTTTGGTTTTTGTTCCAATAACCACTGTTGTAGTTGCCCATAAGATGAGAATAAGGGTTATTCCCCCCAATATTTTTTTCATTATTATCCTTCAATTTTGATTTACAATTTTAACAAAACTCTGCTAAAATAATTTAATGAAAAAATATCTAATAATTATTATCCTATTATCGCTGTTCATCGAAGCTAAAACTTTTACAGAAGTGGAGTTCAAAGGTGATGTAGACCTTATCACAGGGGAGTTTGACCGTTCAACCCTACTTAAAATATGTCATATCGAATACCCTCCTATCTACAAAGTTTGGAAAGCAGACCCTATTTTTGAAGAGGAGCAGATAAGCAAATTTGTAGAAAATCTTAAAAGTTATGCACAGAGTATGGGATACTATAGGGTCAAAGTTTTCCCAAAAATGACAAAAGATACCATTATCCTAAATATTCAAAAACATGAACCCATCAAAATAAAATCTATTAAGCTAGACAAAGAGTTTGACTCTTTTGCTCTTTTTAAAAAAGGGAAACGTTTTAGAACCAAAGACTTTACACAGACAAAAAAAAGAATTACACGATATCTTGAAGAGAATGGCTATCCCACTTATGGGATGAATGCCAAAGCCAAAGTAGATTTAGATTTGTATCAAGTGGATATTGTGATAAAGATTAAGAAAGGGAAGAAGCGTTACTTTGGAGAGACTGACGTAAACAACAGCTCAAAAATAGACCAAGAGCTTATTACAGAGCAGATTGTTTATGAAAAAGATGAACTTTTTGATATCTTAAAACTTGAAGAGAGTTATGACAATATCTACAGATTAGGTGTCTTCTCCAAAATCCAAGTAGAGGCTGATTTTAATAACAGTGACGGGATATCTGATGTGGAAATTAACCTCGAAGAGGGGGAGACAAAAGAGATACTAAGCCGTTTGGGGTATGATACCCAAGATGGAGTAAGGGGAGCCGTGGACTATATCGACCACAACTTTTTTGGAAACTTGCGTGAGTTTACAACAGGTCTAAAAATATCTGAACGTGGATACCGTGCCTATACTGGATTTTATGACCCCAAAATAGTTGTACCTATATTTGGAAAATTTAGTATGAGAAACGAGTTGAGTTATCATGATTGGAAGTTTGATGGGTATGATGAGGCTCTTTTATTAGAGAAGTTTACCCTTGGTCGGGAACTCTTTCGGCTCAAACACTTTTTTGGTTTTCAACATGAGTACAATACCATTAGTTCAGATAATCCCGATTTATTAAGTGGTTCTTATCTTATTAACTCTCTCTTCTATAGGGTGGTGATTGATGAGCGTGACAGCGTAATGAATGCTAGAAATGGTTACTATCTCTCTTTTTATGCTGAAAAAGCGATGCATGCCATCGGTTCAGAGATTGAGTATCTCAAACTCTTAGCAGAGGGACGCTATATCAAAGAGCTTGACCCTGTGGTAGTTGCATTTAAGCTAAAAGTCGGAACCCTTAACCATGAAACACCTCTCTTTAAACACTTCTTTACAGGAGGAGCAATGAGTAATCGTGGATATGAATATAGAGATTTAGGTCCCCATACCAAAGGGGATGCCACAGGTGGTGTTGGGGTTATTGATACCTCATTGGAAGTGCGTTATCCACTGAGTGAAAACTTCTCCGTGGTAAGCTTTTTTGATGCCTCTACCATCTCTGAGGAGGTACAGAAGTTTCATGATGATTGGTATCGTAGTTATGGTTTAGGGATGCGATATATTAGTATTATTGGTCCACTTAGATTTGATATAGGCTTTCAGGAAGGGGGTGCATTTGCTCTTCATCTTGGGATAGGACAGGTATTTTGAAAACACTACTCTCTTTTGGCTACGCGTTAACCCGATGGCTTATTCTTTTGGCTTTTGGTCTTACTCTCTTATTACTCTTCTTTATTGAATATCCTGTGGTGCTACTTGAACTTGCCAAATCTCCACTAAAAGAGCTTGGTATTAGTTATGGTGAGATAAAAGGGGGAATACTTTCAGGATTTGAGATTAATAATCTTAATTACCAAAACAATGTAACCGCAAAAAAAGTTGGAGTAAAGATTGATTTCGAGCAACTCCAAAACAGAGTACTACATATCCAAGAGTTGGAGCTAGAGGATCTCAATATAGACAAGAAATATCTTAGTGATTTAATAGATACAAAAAGTGGTAAAAAGAAGGAGTCGAACAGTTCACTTCCTTTTGATAAAATTGTAGTAGATAGTGCCAATATAAGTCTCTCTCATATTACCTATAAAAAATATTTTATCAAAAGTCTAAAAGTTAAAGTGAAAAATCTAAAAAGTGATTTAAAGCAACAATACATAGGAGATATCTATATGCTGCTAGATAGCAATATAGCAAATTTAGACTTAAATACTTCTATAAATAAAAAAAATGTGAATATTTCATCTACAATTGAGCCAAAAAGTCACTTTTTATACACATTTACTAAAGATTACAACTTAACTTTTACCTCTAATCCTCTCTTTACACTAAAAGGAGAAGGCAATATTAAGAAATTAGTTAAGTATGAACTTACAACACATCGCCTTGGATTTATCCAAAATGAACATCAGATAGATAGCGATAGATTTCTACTTATGGGGAGTTATGATATCGCCCATAAAACAAGTGTTAATCACTTAGATAGCCATCTCTTTGGAAGCATGGCAGAGATATCTTTGATAGTAGATACCACACTCAATATAGAAGATATTAACAACAGTTTACAGTATGATGCTGATTTAAATGCCTCACTTAATGAGATTTTTTTAACCAATCTCTTAGAGGAGCATAACCTTACTTTTTTAGCCTCTCCACAAATTCAACTCAAAAGTGAAGGAAATCTTAACCATTTAACATACAATTTAATGGCTCAAAACTTAAATCTAAAACAAAATGAGTATAAATTAAACAGTGGTAACCTTTCAGCTTATGGTGATTACAGTATTTTCAGTAAAGATGTTACCACAACTATCCATACTAAACTTGATAGCAGTGTTGCCTCCCCACTCTCATTAGATTTAGAAGCAACACTCAACTTAAATGATATCAACAACACCTTAACTTACAAAGCTGATATAAACACCTCTGTTAAAGATAATTTCTTAACCAATCTCTTACAAGAGCAGAACCTAATCTTTTTAGCTTCTCCAACTATTCAACTCAAAAGCGAAGGGGATTTTAATCACTTAACATACAACTTAATGGCTCAAAATTTATATTTAAAACAGAATGAGTATACACTTAACAGTGGAAATATCTCAGCCTATGGGGATTATAGTATTCTTAATAAAGATGTTACTACAACAATTGATACCCAACTTAATAGCAATATTGCCACTCCTTTTAGCTTAAATTTAGAAGCCAAACTTAACTTGGATGATATCAACAACACCTTAACTTACAAAACCAATATAGATACAACGATTAAACAAGCATTCTTAACTGATATATTGCAAGAGCAAAACTTGACTTTTTTAGCCTCTCCCCATATTAAACTAAAGAGTGAAGGTAGTTTTGAGCATTTAACCTATAATCTAATGGCTCAAAACTTAAATCTAAAACAGAATGAATATAGATTAAACAGTGGCGATTTTTCAGCACAAGGGGAGTATAGTATTCTACATAAAGATATCACCACCCTAATTAATAGTAATCTAAGTAGCAATCTAGCCGACCCTATCAAAATAGATTTGGAGGCGAAATTAAACTTAGAAGATATTAATAATAGCCTACGCTATAATTTTAAAGCAAACATTACTCCCAACAAAGAGTTTATAGAATCAAGAATCCCTGATAATATTTCTATTGAAAAGATTGCTCCTCTTAATATTTTAGCAAAAGGTAGCCTTTTAGAGACAGAGTTTAAAATAAATTTTGAGCATCTGTCTGCCTCTAGAGAGGATTTAGAAGCAGAGATTAATAGCCTATCCCTCATGGGAAACAGTAACATTTTAACAGGTGATATAAAAGTAGATGCCTCTACCAAGTTTAACTCAACAGTAGGAGAGGGGCATATCAAAGACCATCTCACATTAAACTTTAATGATTTGGAAAACAGTTTAAAATATAATGCCCAAATAGAGATAGATGCCTCCTCAAACTACCTTAATACGCTTATTACAGATAAAAGTTTAGAGGTAAAAGGCGTACCAAAAGTTAAGCTAACCCTAGAGGGAGATATGAGAAAGCTAACCTTGAAGCTAAATGCTCAAGCCCAAATGCTAAAAGATAAAAAAATCTCAAAAGTAGATATCCAAAGCTCCCCCATTCTTCTAAATTTAAAAGAGCATACAGTAGAGGGAAAACTCAAAATAGTCAATGAGTCTGATAACCTTGGACTTCTTATAGATATTGATATATCAGGAGATTACACCAAACCCAAAAAGCTAAAAATAAAAAGCAATGTTGAGGTCAAAAACTTTAATGCCTTTGGTATCAACCTCGATAGTTTAGCACCCATAGATGTCAAAATTGATAATGGTAAAAATGGAACAACCTTTACTATCCATTCAAAACGTCTCAATCTCATAGCAACCACACCTGACCAAGACCACTTTAGCTTTGAGCTTCATACAGGAAAACTCTATCTCTACAAGATGATGACCCTGCCCCAAGCCCTAGACCACAAGTTTGTTAAACTCGATATAAAAGGAGAAGCAACACTCTCAACACAACACTTTAGCCTCCAAGGAGACCTCTACTCCAATAAAAAATTTCATGCCAATATTGATGCAAAAAATGGGAGAACAGGGCTTAATGCCATGCTCAAAAGCAACTATCTTACACTCTTAGCAAGAGGAGACATCAAAAGTAAAAATATAGAAATTATACTAAGTACTACCTCTTTGGATAAGCTTCAAAATGAGCTATATTCACTCTATAAGTTTGAAAAAATAGCCATAGATGGAGCGATTAAGGTAACAGCCAAACTAGCAGGAGAAAATATCCAAGCCAATATCAATAGTAACGAGATTCTATTTGATGGCTTTAATATCGAAAAAATAGACATAGATGCACTCTATACCAAAGAGCTAATCACCATCAACAAACTAAACTTTAATACCATAGGATTTGAAGACAGCCGTTTAAATAGAGCTTTCTATCTCAATCAAAAAGCGATGGTACATTTAGGAGAGAGACGGGATGTGTTACTCGATATGCATCCCAATATCTTTGTGGAGCTAAAAGGAGACAAGGAGTTCTTGGAGGGAGATTTTAAAATTACCAAACTGCCTCTAGGACATCCAAATTATGGTTCAATGGTTCTCTCCACAGAGGTTCACTATCTTCAAGAAGGCAAAAAAAAGAGTATCACAGGGGATATCTTTCTCAAAAAGATGAAGCTATTTTATGAAGCCAAATTTTTAGATATCGACCATGACCCAGATGTGATTATTATCACCAAAGATGACAAAATAAACAACGAAAAATCAGAAGATAATTTTTTAGAAAATACCTCCATCGCACTTACCATCCATGCACCTGAGGCAAACTACAGAACACCTGATATTGATTTGCTGTTTGATATAAAGGTTGAAGCCAACAAAGCATTTGGAGAAGAGTTGGCACTTTTTGGTAAAATAGAAGAGATTAATGGTCGATTTGACCAAGTACCCAAACGTTTCAATATTACACACTCAAATATCGTTTTTAAAGGGGGTAAAAAAATAAATCCTCTACTTGATATCCATGTGGAGTATGAACTCCCTCAAGTGCTTATAAATATTAATATAGGGGGATCAGCAGAGCGTCCAAAGATAGAGTTTACCTCTGAGCCACCTATGCCCAAAAAAGATATTATATCCTATCTTCTACTCGGTGTCTCAACCGCTAGTTTTGCCAATGGAGAGGGGTCTGTAAGCCGAGAAGCTGAACTTTTTATCATCAATCAAGCTGCCAGAGACCTCTCCTATGAGATGGAGTTTGACCGAGTATTTGTAAAAGATGATGGAACAGGAGAGGGTTTTGCCATAGAAGTGGGTAAAAAAATCTCTCCTAAAAACATGATAATCATAGAGACCTCAAAAGAGGGAAATAGCATTATCCTAGAGCATGACATTAGCAAAAATATTAAACTACGCGTAGGACACCACCAAAAAGAGATTCCTTCTCAAAGTATTGATATCTTTTTTAGAAAACGGTTTAAGTAGAAAATCCCCTCCCCATCTTTGAGACCACCTGTCCCAAAGCAATCCCTCCATCATTGGGAGGTATCTGATTTGAAATAAATGCTATAGGGATTCTCTCTAATACAAGACCAAGAAGCACCCTATTTTGAAAAACTCCACCACTTAATACCAATGGTAGATTATACTCTTGGTGTATGGTGTATATTATCTCAACAAGTGTATTAAAAAATTTAGAGATAGCTATTGTTGAGTTTTGCTCTTTGGTTACTTCTTCTATCATCGGCAATATATCTATAACCCCCTCTTCAAAAGCAAAAGAGTAACTATCTGTAATGCCATTATCATAAAGCTCTTCAAGCATCATCCCACTCTCCCCCTCAAAACTCATCACTTGACAAACACCTGTAAGAGAAGCCACAGCATCAAAAAGTCGCCCTGCTGAAGAGCTAAGAGGAGCATTTAAACCCTTTTTCCACATTAAATATTGGGTTTTTAATTCGGCAGGTGTAAAGGCTTTAGTCGTTGCATTTCTCAAATCTAAAACCTCATCTCCATAAATATCAAAAAGCAGACTCAATGCCACACGTTTTGGCTCTTTTATAGCTTTTGCACCACCAAGCAGTTTAAAGTAGTTGATATGAGCCACTCTCTCATACCCCTCATAGTCACATATCATAAACTCTCCACCCCAAAGCTTACCATCATCTCCATAACCTGTTCCATCAAAAGCAACCCCAAGTACCTTTTGGGTTAAACTCTTTTCTGCCATAACCGCCAATATATGAGCATAATGGTGTTGTATCTCTTTTTGTGGTAAATTTAAACTTTTGGCATATTTGCTACTCTCATAATTTGGGTGTTTGTCATGCACCACCACCTCAGGCTCAAACCGATAAATCCGTTTCAAATTCTCAATATTTTCCTTAAAATATTCCACAGACTCAATCCCATCCAAATCCCCAATATGAGGTGACAAGATAGCTTGGTCATCAAATCCAATTGCTACAGTACTCTTCTGATTTGCTCCAACGGCTAGAAGCTTTTTATCCAATTTAAATGGTAGTTTAATGCTAATAGGTGTATATCCTCTAGCCCTTCGTATAAATATACTCTGTTCTTTAACAACCATTACCACACTATCATCACACCCATTAACTATATCTCTATTATGGTCTAGTAGATAATCATAAATAGTTGAGAGTTTTTTAATGCTTTTTGTGTCAGTACAAATTGGCTCATCTGTAATATTTGCACTTGTCGCTACCAAAGGTCGATTGAGCTTTTTTAAGATAAGAAGATGTAGTGGAGTATAAGGCAAAAACACCCCAATGCGTGAAATATTAGGAGCAACTTGTAGGGACAATCCCTTGTGGTTGTCCTTAGATTTCAATAATACAATCGGTCGCTCTTTTGAACTTAATAACTGCTCCTCTTTTGCATTTATTAGAGCTATTTCATGAGCCATCTTCATATCTCGAACCATAATAGCAAAAGGTTTAGTAGGTCGTTTTTTTCTATCTCTTAACTTTTGGATAGCATCTTTATTAGTTGCATCACAAACTAGATGATAGCCTCCTACTCCTTTTATGGCTAATATATTTCCATCAAGAATTAATTGAACTATATTATTATGGATAGCCACAAGGGCTATCCCTACAGAGTTTTGTAATGATAATTGTGTCCCACAATCCCAACATCCTATCGGTTGAGCGTGGTATCTTCTGTTTAGTGGATTATTATACTCTGCCTCACACGCTTTACACATCTGAAATTTTTTCATAGAGGTATTGAGTCTATCATAAGGCAAATCATAGATAATAGAGTATCTAACCCCACAATTTGTGCATGTAATAAAAGGGTGTAAATATCGTCTATTATTTGGGTCAAATAGTTCTGCTTCACACTCTTTACAGATAGATATATCAGGTGGGATATTAACAGTTATATCACCTCTATTTTTTGTCTCTATAATTT
>CAYVNI010000061.1:0-16136 GCA_964452815.1 uncultured Sulfurovum sp. | reverse complement strand
GAACATGGTTTTCATGTCATCTACCTGCTCAATAAAAAGAGTGCAGGAAAGCTAACCTATATGGAAGCAAAGGAGAAAATAGCCCTCATGCTAAAGCAAAAACAGGTATTAAAAGCACTTAAAAATCAAATAGATTCACTTTATAGTACGGCGAATATTCTCTATTAAACGCTTTGCTTAAGGCTACTCCAAGGGAATAAACACTTACTTTCTAGGAATACCTTTCATGGGTATGCAACTATTTGGGCAACAGTGGACACCCACAAGGGATGTCCCTATAAACTCAAAAGTATATATTTTATCAAGCTTATACAGAGAAAGACGGATAGAAGATGAAAAAGGGTGCAAGTTTAGGGTCTATTTGATATTATTTCTTAACAATTTGAGTCCCCTCTAAAATAAGATTCAGTTTAACAGTATCTCCCACCAACAAACCACCTGTTTCTAGTAGCTGACTAAAATTAATATTAAAATCTTTTCGATTAATCTTTCCATGTAACTCAAAAGCAGAGCGTATATTTCCCCAAGGGTCTTTTATTGGTCCATTAATCTCGTCTAGCTCCATTATAATAATTTTTGTTATACCTTTAATTGTTAACTCAACCTCTGCATTATCTCCTGTTTGTTTAATAAGTTTAATCTTCATCTCTGGATATTTTCCAACATTAAAAAAATCTGCACTTTTTAAATGGTTATCTCTCTTTTGATTTTGAGTCATAATACTTCCAACTTCAACCGTCCCCTCAATACTAGAAAACTGTTTTGTTTTTTCATCAAAAGAAAATGTTCCTGAAAACTTTTCAAAATTTCCTTTTACTGAACTAATCATCATATGTTTAATTTTAAATCCAATATCTGAATGGTCTACATCTACCTTGTATTCTACTCCATAAAGAGTTCCTACTGACAATATTGCTGTTAGTGCTAATTTACTTATTAATTTCATGTTAAATCCTTAATTTTTAGTGTAATTACTCTAAAAGTATATCCATAATTCGATAGCTTTGTCAAGAGCAATTACTCTAATTTGTACTTTATTAGGATTTTTTTAGAGTAATTACACTATAATTGTTCTATAATTTAGGAGATTAAATGTCAAAAAAACTAGAAATATTAGAAACAGCTCGAAAGCTTTTTAATGAAACCAACACCCAAACAGCTACCACAAATCATATTGCAAAAGCAATGAATATTAGCCCAGGAAATCTTCACTATCACTATAAAAATCGTGAAGAGATTATCTTTAAACTCTATATCCAACTTCGTGAAGAGACGAGTTTAGTAGTGGATGAATTGCCAAAAAGTATTAAAGAGCTAAATGAACATGAAAAACTACTCATAGATGTTCAATGGAAATATCGCTTTTTCTTTAGGGAGTTACTTTTTCTTTTTTCTCGTGATAAAACACTAGAAAAGCAATACATAGAGGACAATCTTGCTCATAGAAGTCGGATTAAAATGGTGATACAAAATTTGGTAGCCAATGGTGAGTTAGAGATTCCCAACGAAGCATCACTAGAGTACTTGGTTGACTCTATTTTGATGTCATGGCAGTTTTATACCTCTTATATGTATACGTTAGGTCACACTTTAGATGAAAATCTTTCCGAAAAAGTTATTGAAAATACCACCAATGCAATGAAACAGTTTAGAAAGGATAGCTAATGAAAGCACACAACAAAGCATCAGCATGGTTTAATAAAATGTACCAAGAGAACAGAGAGAACCAAGAGAAAATTCCATGGGCAAGACAAGCTGTAAACCCACTCCTACAAAGCTATCTTGATGAGAAAAAAGAGCATAATGGAACAGCACTTGTCATAGGTTGTGGACTTGGCGATGATGCCTATGCTTTAGCGTTGGCAGGATACAAAGTAACAGCCATAGATGTTTCAGAATCGGCACTTACCCAAGCACAAGAGCGTTTTCCTCAAAGCTCAATTATTTTTAAAAAGCAGGATATTTTTGAGTATAAAGAACGCTTTGATTTTGTATTTGAAGCTTTTACCATACAGTCATTGCCTATAGAGTTTAGAGAGAAGATGATAGAGGCTGTGGCGTGTAGGATTGCTAAAGCTGGAGCGTTATTAGTGGTGGCACACAAAGAGGAACATAAATTTCAAGGACCACCCTACCCTTTGGTGCAAGATGATATTGACCAATTTAAAGAGTATGGGTTACAAGAGAAATCATTTGAAATACACACTGAACCTTCAAAAATTTCTAATAGTCGGTTTAGGGTTTTATATCATTCTGTTTAGCTACTTTCTTGATTTTTAAGGTAGCGACTAATCCTAAAAATCTCGGCTTGATTTTCACCGATATATATTTTTAATAAATTTTTCTGAAAAAAATGGAGATAAAATTAATAAAAAGTAGTTATGAGAGATTTTTTCAGGAATACCATAATTTTTAGGCTTCTTGTCGCTAGGGTCATAAAATGTACCAAATAGTATGTCCATCAAAGGAGAAAGATTTGTAAAATTACAACGACTGTTCATTTTCATTTCATGATGCCAATGGTGCAATATAGGAGAGCCTATAAAGTATTTTAAATAACCTATTGATATCTTGGTATTAGAGTGAATATAAAGAGACCAAAAACCTCTAAAAATCATAAACCCTGCTAATGTCTCCAAAGGAAACCCCATTATAAAAGCAGGAAGATTCTCTACAACACGGGTATAAACATTATCCAAAGGATGTTCTCGATAAGCAGCTATCCAATCTAGTTTTTTAGTAGTATGATGAACACGATGGAAACGCCACAAAAAATCTATACGATGAGATAAACGGTGAGCCCAATAGACACTCAAATCGCATAAAAAGATAACTTCTAGTGCTTGTAACCAATAGGGTTGCTCTTGTATCTTTTGAGCAATCGTTAGTGTAAAAGGTACAGCACAAAGGTCTCGCACCCAAACCAAAACAAATAGTGATAAACTAACCCATACTAGATATTGTCCTAAAAAAAAGAGTACATCAGTAAACCACTCTTCACGAAAAGTATTCTGTTTATGGCGTACAAATAACTTTTCTAAAAAAAAGAAGATAATAAAAAAAACAGCTAATGAAATAAAAGTTTCAGTTACGGTAAACATATCTATTTACTTTCGTTCACATCTTTACTTTTGTTCACATCTTTTATTGCATCAATTTTCATTCCAATTGTTGATGCAAATACGGTACTTTTAAGAACTATTTTAGAAGATTGAAAAAATACTTTGGTAGGTTTTAGTGTTTGATTTTTATCAACAGTACTGTTTTTTTCTGCCAGTTGTTTTTGTTCTTGATGAGCATCAAGTACCAAAGAGAACATTACTCCTAAGGCAACAACAATTGTAACGGTTTTAGCTATGAGGGTTGGTATCTTTTTCATTTTATTTTCCTAACTATATAGATAATATATATTTATAAAGTATTATAATAATAATTACTTTATAAGTCAATATCAAAATATATCTAATATGAATTTTTTATTTATTATATATAACTTAATTTTTGTGATGTTGGGTTGGTATATTTTGGGGTAGAATATACCCACATTTAAAATATGGAGCAAACTAAATCCATTTGAGGCATAAGAGCCACCCCTAAAAAAATAGGCTCAATAACTAATTATTCTCCTAAAAAAGATTTACAAAAATCGCTTTTAGAAAATAATTAATTATTGTCCCTATTTTTTTAGGGTTTACCCCATAAAACCCAACATAAAAGAATTTAAATAATTAATTGTTCTCTAAGAAAGTTTGATATAGAATGTGGGAATAAAAACAAGAAAGAAACGAAGTAGAGCCAGTGCGTCTTCGAAAACCAACAACTCTACTTCTAACCTAGGCTGGTAGAATTTTATCAGCCTATCGGTTAAGTCTGCCTTTAAAAGGTGCTGTTTCTTTCCTGTTTATCAAGAGATGTTGGTAACTGGACTCTTGAAAATTAAATTTTTCAAGGATAAACCATGTCAACCGTACCTCAACACACCCAAATTCTCATCAAAGACTTTGATTTTCAAGCCAAATATCATCTCACCCACTCCCAAACAGATTTAATTTCATATCTGGTCAATATCTTATCTTGGGCTATCTGCATAGAGGGATATTATGTTATTGCTACTAGCAAAATCATGTCCGATTTACCCTCAATGGGCTTAAAAACCATCGAAGCATCACTCAAAGTACTCAAAGATTTGGAGCTAATCGAGTCCAAAGTCGTCAAAGTAACCCAATGGAAGGGAATGCCCCATATTAGAGGGGTTAAACTGACCGAAAAAGGCAAAGAGTATAACGCAAAACTAATACTTCCAAGCCAAGATGAACGGGTCATAGAGCTACAGAAAAAAAACAGAGAATTAGAAAAAGAGAACAAAGCCTTAATAGAGACCATCAAAAATCTAAGCGTCTCGGAGTCGGAGGCTTCAGCCCCGAAAAAAGAGGACGAGAAACAGAAACAGAAAGAGAAAGCAAAACCAACACCATCAACCCCAAGTATGCCAACCTTAGAGGCGATTGAGGTTTTTATTGGGGATGTTACCAAACGATTTGGAAAAACAGGAAAACCCATCTGTAATGCTGTGCCAAAATGGAACATCAAAACAACTTTTTACATCAACAGCTACAACAAACTCTCCACCCTCACCCCTGATAACAACTCAAAACAGCTCAAAGACCCCTTGGAGATTAGCCACTTTTGGGAGTGGTTGTTTGCTCATAACCAACGAATTGGAGACAAGGTTAATTTTGACAAAACCCCCACGGTTAAAGAGCTAGAGAAACGATTTTTAAATCAAACAATACTGATTGGAAAAAACAGAGAGATAGTCCGTGAGTTTCTGGAGACAGAAGAGGGCATTAAAATCAAAGTCGAAGATGAGAAGGGGAAGATTCGATTTATTGTCGATAGCCGTACCCAAAAAGATAAGGTTTTTGAGCTTGGTGAGGTTCGGGAGGTTTTGTTTGGGGTGTTGGGGTAGAATAATTTGTTATTTTACAACTCATTATGTTTTTTATTTATGATAAGGGAGGAAAGAGATAAACAGTTTTTAATGAGGGAGTAAAATTGTAAAGGAGGAAGTTTCATTAAAGTGGCTGTTTATCTTGGAATGTACTATTCCAATATAGAATTTTGTAAAATCAAGGGAAGATATTCTATATCTTTCATGTTGCTATTATAATATTTATTTGTAAACTAATGAATAATAAAAAGAAAATGATAAGTTAACAGGGTACAAAAAATTGCTATAATAGCCCATGAAAATTTTACTTCTAGAAGATGACCTGATTCTCTCCGAGGTGATTGTAGAACATCTTGAATATTACAACTATAGTGTAACCCCTATCTATAATGGGATAGAGGCTGAAGATATCCTTTTTGAGCAGAAATTTGATTTACTTCTTTTTGATGTGAATGTACCACTTCTCAATGGTTTTGAGCTTTTAAAAAATTTAAGAGGTGCAGGAGATGTGACCCCTGTGATTTTTATTACCTCTATGAATAGCTCCAAAGATGTGCTAGAGGGGTTTGAGATAGGGGCAAATGATTATCTCAAAAAACCGTTTGAGATGATAGAGCTAAAGGCACGAATTGATAATATCAAACGGCATTTTAAAATAGATGATGATGAGATTATCTCTTTGGCTGAAAATATCTCCTATGACATCACAAAATATCTTCTATTTATTGATAACCACGAGCATAAACTTCCTAAAAAAGAGGGGGATTTTCTGAGCTATTTTTTGCGTAATCGAGCCAAAGTTATCTCAACTGATGAGTTAATGGTTAACGTTTGGTCGTATGATACCTCTCCAACCTCTTCTACTATTCGTACCTATGTGAAAAATCTACGGCGACTTTTGGGTGAAGAGTGCATTCGTACAATTCGAGGAGTTGGTTATCTATTTAATTAAAGAGGAGAGACGCACTCTTTTACAATTTTTGTTACTCTATCTTGGCTCTTCATTTATACTTTTTGCAATTATCGCCTATCTTTTTTACCAAAAGGAGTCACGCTTTTTTTATGAACAGACACGAGGAGAGATGCAGATTGAGGCGAGTAGGCTCTCCTCTAAGATTATCTATGCACATATGCGAGGAGGAACATTTTCACTTCAATGGGCAGTTGAAAATTTTACAGATAAAATAGGATTTTACGATAAAAATAACAGAGAGATAGTTTCTAAAATTAACAAGCCAATATACTTCTCAAAGTCACTCTATCAAGATGGAAATAGACTGATACTGATAGATAAAAGCACCTTTGGACACTTGGGGGTTAGCTCTATTGTCATAGAAAAAAGTGGTGTAGCTACTTTTATCCAATCTTTAAAACAGAAGATACTATTTATACTACTTTTAACTTATGTACTTCTTACTATTATTGGATATTTTCTTGCTAAGCTTTTCATTAAACCAATACAGATGAAACGGATACAGCTTGATAACTTTATCAAAGACAGTACTCATGAACTCAACACACCTATCACAGCTCTTATGCTCTCCGTTAACTCTCCCATGTTACAGAGTCCCAAAAATCTAGAGCGTATAAGGCTAAGTGCCACAAGGGTATCAGAGATACACAAAGATTTAACCTATTTGATGTTAGATGCTAAGAATGAAACTTCTAAAAAATCAGAACTACTCTCCTTGAATCTCATCCTAAAAAAGGAGCTACACTATCTCACTCTTTTGGCCGAGAAGAAAAAAATAACGGTTACTGTCTGCTATCACAATGAACTCCATTTTAAAATAGACAAAGAGAGTTTTATCCGACTTATTCACAATCTTATTAGCAATGCGATTAAATACAATACGATAGGGGGAGAGATTAGTATCGTGGTTGAGGGACGAACCATCACCATAAAAGATACAGGAATTGGTATTCCCAAAGAGCATCAGAGTGAGATTTATGAACGTTTCTATCGTGCTACCCATCAAGTGGGTGGATTTGGATTGGGGTTAAATATCGTCCATAAAGTCTGCAAAGCGTATGATATTGGGATAGAGTTTGAGTCCAAGGTGGATGAGGGAACAACTTTTGTTTTGAGGTTTTAATTCTCTCCACACACTCTACACACTAATCCTATTATACTTCTCTTAAGAATAAAATCTAAAGGAATTCAAAATGAAAAATCTAATTAAAATAGTAACTCTTTTAACTGTAGGACTCTTTTTTATCGCTTGTAATGATGATACAGCACAAGGGTTTATTAAAACAGGCAAAGCAGGAAATCTAAGTCTCACCTACTCTTCAGAAAAACCACTGGTTGTTGGAAATAATAACATAAAAGTATCTATTAGTGAAAATGGAAAAGCAGTAACTGATGCCACCAAAGTAGAGCTAAAGATATTTATGCCTGAGATGCCAGGAATGCCATATATGGAAGATATAAAGTTACTTGCACCTAGTGGGGATGCGTATAGTGGAAATGTAAACTTCTCAATGGGTGGTACATGGCAGGTGAAAATTTTTATTGAAAAAAATGGAAAAAAGTATAAACACTCTAGCTCTGTAATTTTGTAACCCAACTATTGTGAAGGAGGTAATTATGAAAAAAATATACATCACTCTGTTCTTATCTCTCTCACTTCAATCTCAAACACTTCAAGAGGTCATAGAGTACAGCAGACAGAATAACTATCAGCTTCAAATTCTCCAAGAGGAGTCGGAGATATTGAACAGAGAGTCAGATATCGTTTCTACTTGGGATGACCCTATTTTAAAAGCAGGTATCAATGATGTTCAAGCCCAAAAACCATTCTCCCGAACCCAAGAGGCGATGCAAAATCAGTTTGTTGCCGTCTCGCAAAAAATCCCTCTCTCCAACCACCTCAAAATCTCCTCAGCTATGGCACAACAAAAAAGAGAGGTGATAGAGGAGCAAAAAGATATTCTCTCTGTCAATATCGCTTTTGGGGTGCGTAAATCCTTTATAGATGCCAAAAATGCCCAAGATACACTTGATATTTTAGATGAGTATATTGCGTTTTTAAAGCATCCACTAAAGCTTATTATCAACCTCTCAGCGATAGAGAAACAGACGATAGAGCGATATATTAAAACCCAACTCCTTCAACAAAGCTATATATTTCAACGAGAAAATGCACTACAACGCATTAAAATCGCCAAAGAGAACATCGAGCTTATTGGAAATCTTCAAATAGAGATGTTTTCTGATGAGGTGGGGCTAAAAGATTATCATATTCAACCCTTTGATGCACTTTTGACCCAACTACTAGAGCGAAGCCCTGAACTCAAAAAAGTACTCTCACAAAGAGAGGTAGCCATTCAAGGAGTAGCGTTGGCATTAGCAAAAGAACAAGCAGATATCACCGTAACAACAGGATTTTATCAGCGTTTTGATAAAAATGATTATCTCTCTTTCTCTATCGCCTATCCTCTTTTTATACGCAACAAACAGTCCAACAAAAAAGCCCAAGCGATGAGACGGGTTAATATTCAAGAGATAACCTATAAAAAGATAAAAACACAATTGGCACAGGGGTTAAAGATAACCCTCCATCAGCTTCAAGCCCACCATCAAGAGTTAGAGATATTGGAACAAAATGCTCAAAAGATAGCACAACTCATTAACAATGCCAAGCTAGAACTTGCAGGTGGGGGTTCTCTGCTTCACTATTATGAGCTATTTACCCAAAAGGTAAACAACCAACTCGCAATCAATAAAAAATATTTGGCAATCGCCTTAGATGAGAACCAAATAGACCAACTACTAGGAGTGATTCAATGAGAGAGATACTATTTTTAATATCATTTGGCATATTGGTCCAAGCAACTACTGTTGAGCAACTGTTTAATATTAAAACCATCAATGTAGAGAGCAAAACCATAGAGGATAAAAGAGAGTACAACGGCTATGTGCAGATAGCTGATGATAAAATCTATACCGTTACCATCAAACAAGATGGTTTTATCCGAAACCTCACCTCACCCAATATCTATGATAGAGTAAGAAAAGGACAGAAGCTTTTTGATATCTATAGTCCAGAGATTTACAAAGCACAAATAGAGCTTTTAAGTGCCTTACAAGTTAGCCCTGAACTCGCCTCTATGATAGAGAATCGACTAAAGTTGTATGATGTGACAGGGCAGAGTATCATGGCGATAAAAGAGAGCAAAAAGGTTAGAAAGTATCTTCCGTTTTACTCCTATTTTAAAGGCGTAGTGGTAGAAAAAAGTGTAACTGAAGGTTCATCGGTCAAAAAAGGAATGGAGGTCTACAAAATAGCCGACCTTTCAAAAGTTTGGGTTGTTGCCAAAGCCTATGAGCAAGACAGAACCTTTATCAAAAAAGGTACTCGTGTAGAGGTAACACTTAGCGGTTCAAAGCAGATACACCGAGCTACAATAGACCATATCTATCCTCTGGTTGACCCTAAAAATAAAACCATTGACTTTAGGCTTACTCTTTCTAATAAAAATGGTAAAATTCAGCCAAACTCTTATGCCACCATTAACATAATAAAACCCAAAAAGAGTAGACTTATTTTGCCAAATACAGCTGTTGTTACCAAAGGAGAGAAGCATTTGGTTTTTGTTCCGAGTGAGTATGAGGGTGAGTATAAAAGTAAACTGGTCAATGCCAAGCGTATCTCTGCTACACAGTTTGAGATAATTTCTGGGCTTAAAAAAGGGGATAAAGTGGTCAATAACTCACTCTTTTTACTTGATAGTGATGTCGTAATTAATGGAGAAGATTAGATGAAAAAAATAGCAGTAGCACTCATAACATTGAACCTAATAACAGGAGCAACCGAGATGAAAAAACTAGACAGTTTTAAAAAAGTATGGAGTGAGGTGAGTGCCAAGCCACTAGAGACCTTGCCCCAAGAGAAGATATCATTGGGAAGTTTATTTACATGGAGCAAAAATATTATCCTTCAAAATGCAAAACGAACGCTAGAGAGTAGAGATGATATCCTCCCATACTTTGACAAATTAGCCCATCCCAATGGCATCTGTTTAAAAGGTACATGGAAAATTCACAAAGAGACCCCCTATAGTGGTTATTTCAAAAACTTTAGCGAGGCATTAATAATCGCTAGAGCCTCCTCCGCCATGTCCAATACAAAAAGTGGAGAGATACGAGCCTTTGGATTGGCAGGTAAACTTTTTCCAACCACAAGCCCTACCAAACAGAACAGTGAGTCCACAGCAAACTTCTTTGTTATTGATGATTTGGGAGGAACCGATGCCAAACACTTTACCGATGTAGCACTAACCAATGAACCAACTGTTACCACCACAAGTGAAGTGATGAAAAATCTCCTCTATGCCCTAAAAGTAGCCAAAGCGTTTGGAGACGCAGACAGTCACTCAGGCATAAGACAACTCTATGAGATTTCAGAGTTAGGAGAGCGTGATAAAAGCATGATTAGAACGCCTAAATGGATAAAGATAACAGCCCAAAAAGGGCAAGGAGTCGATGCTAAAGATTTCCGTGATGAATTAAAGATTAATGGTAAAAATTTGATGTTTGATATTGCTGTGGCGAGTAAAAAAGATGAGTGGAATATTATCGGGACTATTGTATTTGATGCGTCTGTGGTCTCTACGGCTTGTGACCATCGGTTGCATTTTCATCACCCTAAGTGGAAGGATATAGCAAAGTAAACATAAAGTCCAAAATAATTAAGCCAATATAGATAAGAAAAGTATATAATTTTTTATAATTTATGTTAAGGAATAATTATGTTAAAAAATACGGTTTTGATATTTTTACTGATGTGTACAACTCTCTATAGTGATAGTGATACCAATAGCACTAAAAGTAGTGTGAAAAAGAAAACACTCTCAGGAAAAAATCTGGTAGTTTTTGTAAATAGTGGTGAGTTAAAAGAAGTAGGAATGGGGTTTGGTATTGCGTTAAGTGCCACAAAACAGGGGGCGAATGTAACCATTGTAATTGGTGGTAATGCGATTAAATATGCCTTGAAAGAGGGGAATCAAAATATCTACTTTGCAAAAGAGAAAACACCAAGAGAGCTTATCCAAAAGGCGATAAAAAGTGGTGCAACAGTTCAGCTTTGTGCTGCAAATGTTGAAGAGATGTCCTTAGATGATGAGGAGTTTGTTGAGGGGGCTAAAATTGTTATCTCTCCACAGATATTTAAAAAAGTGTTTGAAAAAGATACACGGGTTATTAGTTTTTAATTACATTTCTCTTTGCCTTTTTTAAAAATAGCTTTAGTGACTTTTTGGTTTTGTAATTCATCTTATACTCAATATGTTCAAGATACCACAAGAGCTGTTTGGGGGTGATATCTCTTTTTTTTGCCTCTTTTTTCAAGATGTATTGAGGGATTTTGATGGGAGCCTTGGTGAAAATTTTTGATAGTTTTTTTATCTTTTTTCCATAACAGTTAAAGCAGAGCCGTCCAAAGATAAAAGGAAGAGAGGTTTCTTTATACCACTCAGTTGCCAAATCTACCCCCTCTCCACCATTGAGATAGTAGGTGAGTGCTTTGTCTCCAATAATTACTTCGCCTTGAAGTTTTAATACTTTTGCCAATTGGTTTGAGGTGGCAGACTCTTTATCCTCTTTGTCTTCTCCTTCAATTACAAATACACTGTAGACATGTCTATTTGCAATAATTCCTAAATCAGTACAGTTGTAATTTGGAGACTCAATACTTGAGATAAATCCTGCATTGATATGACGTTTTTTAAGAGCCATATTAATTTTACTTGGAACATCACGTTTATAGTTAAATGCCATTTTTGTAGCAGAGTGTCGTAGGTAGCGTTTTAAAAATAGTTGAAAGGGTAAGAGGTTTAGGTAGCTTATCGAGCCAAATATCACAGTAATTCACCTATGTGTTAAATTTAAGCATCATTATATCAAACAACTTTTATAATCTGTAGAATTTTGAAAAAAGAGGGTATTTTATAATGGTAAAAGTTGAATTTTTAGGACCTATAAATCAAGAGCCGTTAGAGGTAGAGGCAAAAACCCTAGCCGATGTGGCAAAGGTGCTACAAGAGATAGAGGCTGTGGGTTCATGGTTAAACAAGTGTGCAGTTGCTGTTAATGATGAGATGACCAATGATTTAAACAGAGCCTTAAATGCAGGAGACAGAGTCTCTATCTTGCCTCCTGTTTGTGGTGGGTGAGATGGAGCTATATCAAGGATCTTTGGATGTTAAATCTATCTTTAACAGATGGTTAGAGGAGGAGAGCCACTCAAACTATGGAGCATATATTCCCTTTGTAGGGACGATTCGAGCAGAAGATGACATTGAAGCTCTTAGTTTTGATATCTATGAGCCTGTACTTCAAAAATGGTTTGATGATTGGGTGGCAAGAGCTGAAAAGTTAGGAGCAAAAGTAAAGATGGCACATGCCATTGGTGATGTGCCTGTGCATACCTCTTCTTATATTTCAGCTGTTTTCTCTCCCAAAAGACGGGTGGCACTGGAGCTTATTGATGCGTTTGTTGAAGATTTTAAAGCCAATGCCCCGATTTGGAAATATGATGTGATTAAGGGGAAAAGAGTTTACGCAGAAGATAGAAGTACCCCCATGAGTGGGAGTGGATTACTCTCAAAATAATAGATAAAGAAAAAAGGAAGAAAGAACAGTATGGCATTTATGCACTTTGACGAATCAATAAAAATTATAGAAGATATAGAGATAGCAAGATACAGAACCAAAAAGCTCTACCTTACCGATACCTTGGGGTATGTTTTGGCAGAGGATATTATCACCGACCACAATTCACCTGCTTTTTTGACCTCAGCAATGGATGGGTATGCCGTAAAGCGTGAAGATTTACAGTTGGGAAGATTAAAAATTTCAAGTATTAATCCAGCTGGAGTTGATTTAAAAGAGTCTGTGGAGCATGGAAAATGTATCAAAACATTTACAGGCTCACTTATGCCTGATGGTGCAGATACGCTTATACCTATTGAAAATGTCACTGTTGAGGGGGATGAGATAGTGATAAATGAGCTTGTTCCTTTAGGATTTTCGGTACGTGAAGTAGGGGAGAACTATCATGAAGGACAGAAGCTTATTGCCAAAGGGACAAAGATAGATTTTGCAGATATTGGGGTGATGGCAAGTCTAAATATTGTCTCTCCCTTGGTCTATGAGAAGCCTTGTGTGGCGATACTCTCTACAGGAAGTGAACTTTTAGAGTTGGGAGAAAAACAGACCTCAGATGCTCAAATTCGTAGCTCCAACAACTATATACTCGAAGCGATTGTTAAAAAATATGAGGGAGAGCCTCAACAGCTTGGGTGTATTGGTGATGACAAGGATAGTATTTTAAAAAGTGTGGAGGATGCATTATGTCAGAGTGATATTGTTGTAACCACAGGTGGGGTAAGTGTTGGTGATTTTGATTTTGTAAAAGATGTGATTGTGGAGCTGGGGTGTGAAGTACTTTTTAAAGGGGTACGTGTAAAACCAGGGCAACATATCATGGTGGCACAAAAAGAGGACAAGTTTATTATCGCCTTGCCAGGGTTTGCCTACTCTGCTACCGTGACAGCACTTCTCTATTTGGTTCCTCTGATTGCAAAACTACAGAAGGGAAAATGTGGTTTAAAAATTTTAGAGGCAACGCTTTTAGAGCCATTTAATAAACGAAATAAAAAAGCTGAGTTTACTGCGTGTAATCTAACCCTTGAAGATGGTAGTTACCGTGTTGATTTCAAAGGTAAAAAACAAGGAACTTCGGCAATACTCACCAATATGTTAGGTTCAACAGCTCTTTTGGTCACTTCCGAAGAGGATAGCTCTAAAGCCATTGGTGATAAGGTTCAGGTCTTATCGTTCGTGTGATTAAAAAATAAGAAGCCTCTTTAAGTGTAAACTTTAAGTAAAAAATATGTCAAATTGTCATATACTTTTTTAATGAAATTTTAAAGGAGTATATTTATGGATGAATTTCGACTTGTTATTGAAAAACTAAAAGATATCCTTTCAGAAGGGAAAGAGGGTGTTAAAGTCTTTGATAAAGATGTTGCCAGTGCGTTAACCATTCCCCAAGCAACTTTTGCTACCATGAAAAAACGAAACTCTATACCCTATCGGGAGATTATGGAGTTTTGTGCCATGAAAAAACTAAGTATCAATTGGCTTTTTTTTGACCAAGCGATTGATATGTTAGCCTCTGAAACAGATAAATACTTCCAAATACGCTATTTCCCCGATGTTCGTGCAAGTGCAGGTGGTGGCTCTTTCAACTTTGATACCGATTTTAAACTACTCTCCATTGATTCTACTATTATGAAAAATATTATTCCTGATGGAGATAAAAAGATTGAAGCAATTACTGTAGATGGTGAGTCTATGGAACCCACACTGCAAGATGGCTCAATAGTTTTTTTGGATAGAGGACAGATAAATATAAATAAAGATGGTATCTATGTGGCATCAACCAATGCAGGACTTTTTATTAAACGGATTAGGCAGAGAGCAGATGGTATGATAGAGTTGATTTCAGATAACAAAAACTACTCTTCTGAATATATTTTATCTGAAGAGATAAAAATAATTGGTCGAGTAGTTGGAAACATTGAGAGTTTATAATATAATAAAAAAAAAATATAAAAGGATAGAAAATGGCAGAAAAAATTAAAACATTAGACCAACGAATAGATAGAATATATGGAATGGCAAAGAAGCATTATGGTGAGGTACGCTTTGTAGGAATAAAAAGACATCACAAAATTGGTTGGGTGGCTAAGATTCAGTTTGATGAGTTTGAGTCTCTGGTATCAGAAGGAAAAGATGCTGATGATGCACTGAAAAAGCTGAGAAGACGGCTCAAAAAAATTATTGATAGATACAACTTTGTCTAGTATGAAAAAAAATATAATACTTATTGGTTTCATGGGCATAGGTAAAGGTACAACTGCAAGAGCATATAGTAAAAAATATGGCTCTTTTATTATAGATACAGATGATCTTATTGAGTCAAAAGAGAATCAAAAAATAAAAGATATGTTTGAAGAGAAAGGAGAGAAGTATTTTCGGAGTTTAGAACAAGAGTGTGCCAACTGGATAGAGGTTTCAGTGGAGCATACTTTTATCTCTTGTGGTGGTGGTTTTTACAATGTAAACAATCTTAAAAAGCTTGGAACAGTCATTTTATTAGATGCTTCTTATGATTGGATTTATAATCGTCTGCTTACAGCAGAGAACTCAAAAGCAAAATTAAAAAAGAGACCACTCTTCTCTGCACCTAAAAAGGCAAGGAAACTTTATAAAGATAGAGAAAAAGCTTATAAGAAAATTGCAGATGTCATAATTAATATAGAAGATAGAGAAATGAAGGATATTATAAAGGAGATACACAAGGGCTCTTATATATAGTAAGGGAAACAATATAATTAGGCATAATATAATAAAAAAAATTAAGATATAGTTAAGGAAGTAGAAAATATAGATAAATTTTGAAAATTATTGAGTTTTTTTCAAAAAACCCTTGACAAAGAAACTCAATTTGTCTATAATACGCGTCCAAGAACGGATGGACGACTTAGAGTTTAAGTCAGAGAGTCGAAAGTTTTTGAAAATGATCTTTAACAACCGAATATAAGTAAACAAAAAATCAACGTCTATTTGAGTTTTTTTCGATGTTTTTTTAAATAAAAACACGACAAAAAGAGAGCTTAATTAGAAAATTATTTAGTTAAGTGATTCTTTGAAACTGGTTCAAACAGTTTTCATTTTAATGGAGAGTTTGATCCTGGCTCAGAGTGAACGCTGGCGGCGTGCTTAACACATGCAAGTCGAACGGTAACAGATTCTTCGGAATGCTGACGAGTGGCGAACGGGTGAGTAATGTATAGTTAATTTGCCTCTTGGAGAGGGATAGCCATTGGAAACGATGATTAATACCTCATACTCCTATCTTAGTAAATAAGATAGGGAAATGCTTTATTGTGCCAAGAGATAAGACTATATCCTATCAGCTAGTTGGTAGTATAAGAGACTACCAAGGCAATGACGGGTAGCTGGTCTGAGAGGATGATCAGCCACACTGGAACTGAGACACGGTCCAGACTCCTACGGGAGGCAGCAGTGGGGAATATTGCACAATGGAGGAAACTCTGATGCAGCAACGCCGCGTGGAGGATGACGCATTTCGGTGTGTAAACTCCTTTTATA
>CAYVNI010000060.1:0-5646 GCA_964452815.1 uncultured Sulfurovum sp. | reverse complement strand
TATTTATCTAAAAGATATTAAAAAATAATTTTAAAATTAAATTAAAAAATAATATTAATTTGCTATAATCAAATTATCATAAAATAAAATAAAAAGTATTATCATGAAAATATCAAATAAAATTATCACCATCGGCTCCCTTATCGCAACGGTTATTATGGTTTCCATATTAATGTACAATCTTTTTATCACCTACGAAGCACTTCCACAAGGCAAGGTTAACGAAGATTTTTTAAGATTAGGAACAGCCACACTCTTCTCATTTTTTCTTTCTATTATTATTCTATATCTTATAGAGCATCAAAACAAGAGCATCAAAGCTATCTCTGAAGAGGTAGAGAGAGTAGAAAAGAAAAAAATAGAAGAGGAGTATTTAAAAAAAGAGACAAAGAAACCAAATAATTTTTTAGCCAATATGTCACATGAGCTTCGTACTCCTCTTAATGGGATTTTAGGCTTTACTGATATACTCAAAGACACCGAACTTGATAACGAACAGAGGGAGTTTGTCTCTATTATCCAAGACTCGTCTAATAGCCTACTCCATATTGTTAATGATATCCTTGATTTTTCAAAAGTAGAATCTGGGAAAATGGAGCTAGAAAGTATTCCCTTTAATCCCATTGAAAAATTTGAACTTACCATTGAATCCTATAGTGCAAAAGTAGCTCAAAAAGGGGTAGAACTAGGACTATATATCGACCCAAAACTACCAACCATTATCATGGGAGACCCAACCAAACTTTCACAGGTAATCCTCAACCTACTTAGCAATGCCATTAAATTTACCGACAAACAGGGATTAGTTAATATCTCCATAGAGAAAGTTGCAGAGACATCAAAAGAGATTAATGTGAAGTTTTCAGTCAAAGATTCAGGAAAAGGGATAGCCAAGGAGAAGATAGGTACTATCTTTGAAGCCTTCTCTCAAGCAAGTGTTAGTACCAATAGAGAGTTTGGAGGGACAGGACTGGGGCTTACTATATCAAGTCAATTTGTTGAACTTATGGGGGGTAAACTGGAGATAGAGAGTAAGATTAATGAAGGAACAACCTTCTTCTTTACCATAGCATTAAAAAAACCTGCCCACTCTAAAAGCAAAATTATCTCTTTAGATTTTAAACAGAACATAGGATATGTGATTCCAAAAGGGGAGAACCCCTATCAAGAGATTGATAAAAATTTAGAGGTATATGTTAAACATACAGGCTCTAAGTTTAAGACCTATTATCAAGAGGATATTTTTAGTCTCAAATCGTCAGAGTTACCAGATATTCTATTTATCAACCATAAATATACTCAAGAGGAGGAGTTACTTAATAGATTTCTTGTACTAAAAACAAAAATTGTCCTTATCTCCTGTGCTGATGGTCAAAAAATCTCATCACTCTACAAGAATAGAATAAATGATTTTATTCTCAAACCTATCAACTTATCAAAAATATTAAAAGCACTAAAAGAGACAAAAAGAGAGGACACAAAAAGAGAGGATATAAAAAGAGAAAATATAGAACAAAAAAGAGAACAACTTCAAGAAAAAGAGCATCTAAAAGAAGTACCTAAAATGGAGGTACTCATTGCAGAGGATAATCTTATTAATCAAAAACTACTGCTTAATGTCTTGAAAAACCTCAATGTTAACGTTACTTTGGCAAACAATGGCTTTGAAGCATTTAACCTCTATAAAGAGAAGCATTATGATATCATTTTAATGGATATTCAGATGCCAATTATGACAGGAACACAAGCCACCAAAAAAATAATTGAGTATGAAAAAGAGCATAAAAAAGAGCATACCCCAATTATTGCCTTAACGGCTAATAATTTACCAAGTGATATCACCAGCTACCGAGAGAATGGCATGGATGGATATCTTAGCAAACCAATTCAATTAAAAGAGTTGCAGATGACTATTGAAAAATATCGTCTTGAAGAGGAGGAAAATAGCTCAAAAAATATTCTTCTCTACAAAGAGACAGAAGTAGCAGGAAAAATCTACTCTGCCATGTTGGAAAACTTTGGCTATAATGTGGATAGCTACCACTCAGAACAAGATTTTAGAGAGCAAGTCACCAATGATAAGTACCAATTTATTCTATTTGATCCCAAATTCTCCGACTCTATGGATGATGTCAACTCAACAATTACCCTCATACAGAACTCAAACGCCACTCCATTTGCATTTACAGATAACAGTGAATACAAATCATACTGTAATATTCTAAATCCAAAAAGCTATGGAGATGAGCTAAAAAGAAGTTTGGAAGAGATTCGCTGATATAATGCTATCATAAAAAAAGTTATTAACTACAAGAGTTGGAGCAAATTTAGATGAAAGTAATTAGATTTATTATCAAAATAACAATTCTATTGGGTCTGCTGTACCTATGGATAAACTATAACAATGACAAAATGGCAGAAGAGGCATCCCCCCTACTCTATAGTGATATCTCAAAAGTACCCACCAAAAATGTGGCGTTGGTCTTAGGAACAACAAAGTTTCTAAAGGGAGGACGTAGAAACTACTTTTATAAATATCGAATGGATGCCACGGTAGCACTTTTTAATGCAAAAAAGATAAAAGCCATCGTAGTCTCTGGAGACAATGGTTCAAAAGATTATGACGAACCAACCACCATGCGTGATGATTTAGTAGCAAGAGGGATTCCCTCAAAATACATCACCATCGACTATGCAGGGTTTAGAACCCTAGACTCGATTGTCAGAGCAGAAGCGATATTTGATTTAAAAGATTACATCATCGTCTCACAACAGTTTCACCTAGAGAGAGCCATTTATCTTGCTCATGCAAAAGGTCAAAAAGTGATAGGATTTGTGGCAAAAGACTTTAAAAATACTATCTGGGCAAAAAGAATGGAACACCGAGAACTACTGGCAAGAGTCAAAGCTTTTTTTGATGTCCATTTGGGTGTCGAGCCTCGGTTTTATGGAGAGAAGGTAAAAGTCAACTACAGATAAACTAACCTAGATTAGACCCCAAAGAGCAACCCTCTATCTTCTTCACACGATCCGTATGTCGTCCCCCTTCAAACTCGGTTTCACAAAAAGCATCTATCATACTCTCAACAACCCCTTTACCTACCACTCGTTCACCAAAACATAATATATTGGCATCATTGTGGGCTCGGGTAGCCATTGCCGTAAAAGCATCGTGACATAATCCTGCTCGGATACCTGCTACTTTATTGGCTGCAATTGAGATACCAATTCCTGTACCACAGATAAGGATTCCAAAACTTCCTTTGTCTGAGATAACGGCATCAGCACACTTTTTGGCAAAATCTGGGTAGTCAACCCTATCAGCAGAGTCGGGTCCCAAATCAATAATTTCATGCCCTAATGTCTGTACATAATCCTTGGTAAATTCTTTCAACGCGTATCCTGCGTGGTCGGTTGCAATATAAAATCTCATACTCTCTCCTTAATATCTTGGTTCATCATGTTGAATATCATCCACAAAGGTTCCCACCCTGTCCCAACGTACTTTTTTAGTTTCGTTGTCCCATGAGAAGTAGATAAACCAAGGTTTTCCTACCACCAAACTATAGGGAACTGTTCCCCAAAATCGACTGTCATTTGAGTTGTCACGGTTATCCCCTATCATGTAGTACTCATCTTTGGGTATCTTTTTATAGAGGGCATTTATCTTTTTTCCCTCTGCATTATGATAGACAGGGGATTCTAGATTTTTTACATAGATAGGTGACATATCAATTCTGTCCGTATTGGCAAGAAGAAGACCAAAGATATTTCCTTGTACACCAGGGGCATATTGAATACCTGGATACTTCTCTTTGTAGGGATTGTCTACCCATAATCTATCATTAAAATTATGTATTTTTTCTACAGGATAATTACTTTTTATATACTCATCCCCCTCAGAGAAGTGGAGAAAAAGATGCTCATTGATGTAGATTAGCTCATCTCCACCTGTAGCCACACAACGCTTGACATAATGAATCTTTGGGTTTTCTGGAAATCTAAAGATAACAATATCTTCTCGTTGTGGTTTTTTTCCCTCTATAAGGTGACCATTATTATTGAAATCAGGAACAAGTGGAATCTCAATCCATGGAAGTCGAGGAATAGAGATACCATATGAGAATTTTTTAGCAAAAAGAAAATCACCTATCTGCATGGTTCGCTTCATCGAACCTGATGGAATCACAAAGGATTGCACCACAAAAAAGATAAGAAAGAGTACAATAACAATTGTCCCCACCCACGAGCTAGAAAAACGATAGAGTGCTTGTAAAAATTTCATTATATTTTCTCTCCAAACTGTTTTGCTGAGTATAGCGTATTTTCAAGAAGCATCGCAATGGTCATAGGACCTACACCTCCAGGAACAGGAGTAATATAAGAGCATTTAGGAGCAACATTCTCAAAATCTACATCCCCCACCAATTTACCACTATCCAAACGATTAATTCCAATATCAATCACAATTGCCCCCTCTTTAATCATATCCTCTCTAATTAAGGCAGGAACACCCACCCCAACTATTACAATATCTGCTTTTTTAGTATGTGAAGCAAGGTCTTTGGTATAGATATGTGTCACCGTAACCGTTGCATTTGCATTTAAAAGTAGGGATGCCATTGGTTTTCCTACGATATTACTTGCTCCTACTACCACCACATTTTTCCCCTCTAGCTCTATCTTATACTCTTCAAACATTCTCATAACACCCAGTGGGGTACACGCCACAAAACTGTCAAGGTTTGAGACCATACGCCCCACATTATAGGCATGAAAACCATCCACATCTTTAGTAGGGTCTATCACTTCAAGTAGTCTATCAGTATCAATATGACTTGGAAGTGGCAACTGCACCAAAATACCATGAATATGAGGGTTTTTATTCATCATCATAATAATATTAATAATCTCATCTTGCGTAATGGTATCAGGCATCTTATGTGCAATAGAGTAGAAACCTACATTTTTACACGCCTTCTCTTTCATCGACACATAAGCATGACTCGCAGGGTCATCCCCCACAATCACCACTGCCAAACCAGGAACCATATTTTTCTCTGTTTTGAGTATCTCTACTTCAGATTTAACATAATCTTGAACTTTTTTAGATAACGATTTTCCATCAATAAGTTGCATTCTTTTCACTTTTGGCTAATTTTTTGATATTATATCAAAAAATCTTTATTCATAGGTATTTAAAATTGTGAAACGGCTATTACTTATTCTACTTCCCCTCCTCCTCTTATCCGATGAAAACAACACAACCAAGGACGACAGTTTTCTCCTAGAGGTTGAATATGGCAAAATGCTCTATAAAAATCCCCGTGGAATATCCTGTGCAAAATGTCATGGAAAAGAGGGAAAAGGTGGAGCAAAAATAGCCAAATATTACGATGCCCATAAAAATCCAAAGATATTAAAAGGGCTTAACATCTTAGATTTCACCCTAAAAGAGTTAACGGCAAGTCTAAAAAATGAGTACCGAAATAAAAGCCACAAAAGAGTCAAGCATAAAATCATGCCCATGTATTACCTAACAGATAAAGAGACCCATGCTATCTATAGCTATTTGCAACAGGTTAAAAATAAAAAAAGGAGTAAACAGTTTTAATATTTTGCACCCATCTCATAAATCAGCATAAT
>CAYVNI010000059.1:0-15534 GCA_964452815.1 uncultured Sulfurovum sp. | reverse complement strand
GATGCGTTCATGAGGTTCTCATTTTGCTCCTCTAACTCCTCTTCAAGTTTCATGATTTTATTTTCACAAAACTCTAGATCTTTTTTATGAGGGGCATTCTCTCTGCTTCGTGCTTGAACCAGCTCTTTTTTTAGCCGTTTTTTATCTTTGTTGTCGATTTTTTGTTTTTTGGGTTTTGTTTTTTCAGAGGTGACTCCCTCCTCCTCTTCCCATCCAATCTTTTCTAAAAACTCATCATACGTTCCATGAAAAAACTCTGCTCCACCTTTGTGAAAGATAACCAATGCATCGGCTAATCTTCGCAGAAGCATCTCGGAGTGTGTGACCATAATGGTTGAGCCTTTGAACTCCTCAATCGCTGTACACAGAGAGTCGATGGAGTAGATATCTAGGTGGTTGGTAGGCTCATCTAGTAGAAGCAGGTTCGCCTCAGTTGCGATAATCTTCCCCAGCATCACACGGCTTCTCTCTCCCCCACTTAGCACAGAGATTTTTTTGTCAGCCAACTCTCCTGAAAACATCATTGTTCCACAGATGCTTCGAGTCTCGGCGATGCCTATCTTCATATCCACAGAGCTTATCTCATCAATGACGGTAGCTTTGGTATTGAGCCGTTCGATATTGGTCTGTCCAAAGTGTGCCATCACTGTTGAGGGGTGAAGTTTTAGCTCCCCCTCTTGCTGTGAGAGTTCGCCTGAGATGTAGTTGAGTAGGGTTGATTTTCCTTTACCATTTTTACCTATAATCGCCAATGTTTTGCCATTTTCCAAGACAAAAGAGACCTTTTGAAAAAGCTTCTCCTCTTGGTTGTATCCAAATCCTAAATTTTCAGCCCTCAAGTTGATTTTGGCAGGGCTCTCTTTGTAGTTAAACTTAAAGGCGAGGTTGCTCTCACTCTCTAGGCTCTCCATGTCGTCCATCTTGTCAAGTATCTTCTGCTTTGATTGAGCCAAGGCAGCCGTGGAGGCTCGTGCTTTGTTTCGTGCCACAAACTCCTCTAGTTCTTTTCGTTTTTTCTCTTGGTTTAGTCGGGTCTTCTCATAGGTCTCATCGCTCATTGCCAAAGTGGAATCATACTTCTTGGTATTCCCTTGGATAATATACAACGATTTTCTCTGAATCCCCATTGTATGAGTGCTAACAGCGTCCATAAACTCACGGTCATGGGTGATAAGGATAACCTCCCCATCAAAGGTTCTAATAAACTGTTTGAGCCAACGCAAAGAGAGTAAATCAAGGTAGTTGGTAGGCTCATCGAGAAGTAACATATTGGGTTCGGTTGCCAGTAACTTGGCAAGGTTTATCCGTATCTGATAGCCTCCTGAGAAGCTTAGTGGGTCTTTTTCCAAATCCTCAGCACTAAACCCCAATCCAAAGAGAATCTTTTCTATCTTATAAAAGTTATACTGCTCCTCTTCGCTAAGAACAAGCGAACACTCCTCTCTTACAGTTGGTTCAGTGAATACCAAGTGCTGTTTAAGCGTACCGATTTTATAGTTCTTAGGGATAGAGACATCACCACTATCATGGCTCTCTTCATCAAGTATAATTTTAAATAGGGTTGATTTTCCCGACCCATTACGCCCTATGAGTCCTATCTTTTGATTGCTGTTCATCTTTAGGTTAAGGTCTCTAAAGAGTGTCTGCCCACCGAAGCTTTTGCTTAGATTTGTTAGTTGTATCATGGATATCCCGTCTGAAAAAATATTGTTGGGATTATAACAAGTTAGGGAAAAGAGGTGCTTAATGGGATATTATACATCAGGCTCATTAGATATAAAGTAAGTACCTACAATAGAGGTCAAGAGGATAATGATAATGATTCCAATAGTGTTCAGTGATTCAAGAGATATAACAACGGTGACAGACTCCATATGCTTTTCCTATGTTAGATTCTGTAGATTATATATAACCTTAAATATTTCTTTGGTTAAATATATACATATAGGAAAGCAATTGGACGAAAATAGTTTATATTGAAACTTGAAAGAATAGTATTAAACAGAAAAACTATTTTTACTATTTATTTCTGTTTTTTCTCTTGTACATCACAAAAAGCGTCATAAGTAATAAAATGAGTGTTGCCATAGGTTCTGAGAGATTTTTTAAAAGGTGACCATACTCTCCTAGAAGCTCTTTTCTAATTCCATCAAAATCACTAGAGAGTTCATCATCTTCAGGTATTTTACCAAGTTGCTCTATTTTTTCATAGTTGGTGATATAGAGGTTTTCATCTCCTTGAAGATTTTTGATGAGCTGATTTCGTTTTCTCTCCCATCGGGTTACAGGGTCTTGATTGTTCCATGCGATAAATAGTTTCTCTTGGGAATTAGAGATTTTTAGTCGATACTTATCACGCATATAAAAATAGGTTCGGGCAATCTCTCCAAAGGTATTCTCTTTTGGTTCAGCTTTTTTATCTGAAAATTTTATCTCCATATTAACCCTGCCATAAACACGCTCCTCACCCACAATCATTCCATATCTAAAATTGCTTCTGTCTCCATTTATCTCTCCAATGGCAGGGACGAGGTTGTGCATATCTGATTCCATCTCTCTAAACTTACTGTTGTTTTGACGGCACTCTTTTCGTCCACCCTTTTGCCAACATTGAAGTTGATGACCAAAGTGCCATGCAGGAACGATATGTTCCCACTCAATACGGTTTGAACGGTTTTTATTTTTACGGTATTGAAATCCACAAGTTTCATGAATAGGAACAAGTTTTTTCTCTTCAATGATATAGCTACAACCACTATAAAAAGCTTTTTGATGGTTCGGATAGACTTTGGTAGCAAGAAGTCGTTTAGATTTTCCAAAAGAGAAGCTCTCTCCTTTGACAGAAAAGACCTCCTCCTCTATGGTGGCGATATCATCATCTGCAAGATTGTTATAGCTCTCTTCTCCAAAGAGAAGAGAGAGAGAGAGAAGGAGAAAAGGGTATATATACTGTTTCATTAGAGAGGCTACTTTTTAGTAATTATAGCCAATTTTTTTTATTTTTTACTCTACAGTAACTGACTTTGCCAAGTTTCGTGGCATATCCACATCATTTCCCAAACGTACAGAAATCTCAAGGGCTAGAAGTTGAGTTACCACCATCATCTCGAAAAACTCTAACATAGGGTGAGTACTATATTTTGTTTGAATGAAATCATCGGCTAATTCAAATGGTTTGGGTGAGATAGCTAGGATAGTTGCGTCTCTGGCACTTAGCTCCTCTACATTTGACTTTATCTTCTCATACTGTAGTGAGCTGGGCATTAATGCAATGGTAAAAAGTTCACTGTCGGCTAGGGCGATTGGTCCATGTTTCATCTCTCCTGCGGGGTATCCTTCGGCGTGGAGATAGCTTATCTCTTTGAGCTTCAATGCACCCTCTAGGGCAAGAGGGAAAAAAATATCTCGACCGATAAAGAAAAACCCGTGACCATGCAGATATCTTTTTGAGAGACGGTGAAGCTTTTCGTGGAGTTTATCTGTGACAAGAAGTGCTTTTGGTGTGTGTAGCATCGCATCAATTTCAGTTTGAAGTTGCTCTTGATTAATGGTTTTTTTGAGTTGAGCAATATAGAGTGTTAGCATCCATAAAACCATCGCTTGGGTAGCAAACGCTTTGGTACTGGCAACCCCTTTTTCAATTCCTGCTCGGGTCAAGATGGCATTGTCACTCTCTCTGACTATCGAAGAGTTATCTACATTACAGATACTAAGGCTTTTGAGTCCTGCCCGTTTTGCCATTTTTAGAGCCTCTAGGGTGTCGGCTGTCTCACCACTTTGGGAGATGGTGATAAACAGTGTTGAGTCTTGAAGCAGTGGCTCTTTGTATCGAAACTCAGAGGCAATCTCTACTTGACATGGAATTTTGGCAATTCTCTCTAGCAGATACGCTCCTGTTAGTGCTGAGTGGTAGGAGGTTCCACAGGCACAGATTTTGATATTGGTGATGTTTTCAAAAAGCTTCTCATCAAGCTCATCAAAGTTAATACTGCTTTCTAAAACACGTCCCATCATCGTCTCACCCATCACACGGCTCTGCTCATATATCTCCTTTTCCATAAAGAAACGGAAACCATCTTTTTGAGCTGATGCTTTGTTTGTGGTGAGAGGTTTTTTTGTAAAGCTCTTTTTGCCCTCTTGATTGAAAAGGGTAACTTTTCCATTTTTTGTATATCCATACTCCCCGTCTTCTAGGTAGTATACCTCAGTAGCTTTTCCAATGATGGGGGTATCTGATGATGCAAAATAGATATCCTCATCATTAAAGCCAATAAGCATAGGTGAGCCATTTTTTGCAAAGAAAATGGTCTCCTCTTCCACTTCACTAATAAGAAGTGTTGCATATGCACCATCCAATCTATTAACAGTATTTGTAAATGCTTTAAAACTATTTTTATTTTTTTCATAATCATTTTCAAAGAGGTGAACAATGGTCTCCGTATCGGTCTGACTTAAAAAAGTTACCCCTTGTGCTTGAAGCTCTGTTTTAAGCTCCTGATAGTTTTCGATAATACCATTATGTACCACAAAGCTGTATTGACCGAGATGTGGATGGGCATTAAGCTCGGTCGGTTTTCCATGTGTCGCCCAACGGGTATGACCAATGGCAATGCCAAAGTTACTACTCTTATAATTCTTAGTTTTCTTTCTTAAGTTTTCTAGTTTACCAATAGCTTTAAAGTGTTTGAGTTGTTGGTTCTCGATAATAGCGATACCTGCTGAATCATATCCTCTGTACTCTAACTCCTGTAATCCATCCAATAAAATCTCTTTTTTCTCTTCTTTCCCTACATATCCGACAATTCCACACATATTTATACTACTCCATTATTTTTTTTAAGAATTCTTAATTATTTTTTTAGTTAGTAACTCGATATTATGACAAAAGTTTCCATTCTTCTCAATTAAAAATAGGTCACTTACTTTGTCACTTTTGGTGTGTATCTTTGCCGAACTTATATCAATCTTTAAATCATCAAAGATTTGGATAAGATAGGAGAGTAGCCCTTTTTGGTTCGCACATTGAAGTTTTAGCATTGCATACTCTTTGGAGTGATTACAGTCGATGGTCATATTTTTACTTTCTATTTTAGGAGCTGAGAGAAGCAGTTGATGCACAGAGGTCAAAGATTTTATAACAAGCTCTTCTATAATAGATATCTCATGTTCATCTATGGTCTCATTAAAGGAGAGTTTAAAATATTTAATCCCTGAAAAGAGTTTACAGATATCCATATTAACGATATCCAGTCGGTTGAGTTTATGTAGAAGATAACTGATGTCAAAGTTCTCTTTTCGTATCACCTCAATGGTTAAAAAATCACAAGTTTTAATCTCAAAGTGATATCTCTTTTCTCCTTCTAAACTTTTTGCTATGTTGGAGATATCAATAATTTTTTTAGGTGAGTATTTCATAAATAGGAGGTCAGAGGGAACAGACAAAATCTTTTTTTGAAACAGTTTTGGTAGTTGGGTAAACTCAATATTCTTTTTTAAAATTCGCTCTTTTTTAAGTCGTTTACTTGTCTCATATAGTTTCTCTCCATGTGAAATAGCAATACAGGATTGAGCATAGAGTGTATGTAGTAGCTTTGCATTAAAACTATTATATATTTTATTTCCAACTGCCATGAGGTCAGCTACGGTTAAGAGATAGATTAAGTCTAGCTCTAGTTTTGTTTTAAAGAGTGCGGCAAATTTTAGAATGGTCTGCTCACTGTTCAAATCTTCTCGTTGTGCTGTGACACTCATGTCGTTGTGATAGAGAATTAAATTTTTACCCATTCTAATATGTTCTGATGAAAGCTCTAACTCTTCAGCAAATTTTTTAAAGAGTCTTACCCCCACTTGAGCGTGTGCCTCTTTTCTTCCTTTTCCTGAATCATGAAGTAAAATGGTCATTTTGAGTAGGGCTTTCTGTTCTGCACTTAGCTCATTGTAGATATTTATTAATAGGGGGTCTTTTAGATTTTCAATATGATAAAGGGCTTTTATGGAGTGGATACCCACTGAGTATTGGTGATATCCATCAAATTGAGGAAGATTGATAATCTGTTTCATTGGGGTGATGACATAACCTAAAAGATTGGTATCTAAAAGGGCTTGAAAAAACTCAAAAGAGTGTGATTTGTAAAAAATATTACGGATAATCTCAATGGTTTTTTGGTCATGTTCTATGGGCATAGATACTCTGCTTAGGGCTTTCAAAAAGAGAGGATGACGTTCAAAAGGTTCATCACATCTATCACTAAGTTGTTGGAGAAGTGCGTTTAATGAGTGGTCTAAACTTTTTGGTTGCAACATATTGGCACTTTCTATCTCGGTGAAGTCATCTTTAGTAAGTTCATAAATCCAAATGGTAGTATGTAGTTTAATAATTTTTAGGCTCATTGTGACGGTTTTCGCAAATTTCATGTGTCCTTGATGGTTATTTTCGTATCCCAAATAGGTAGCAATCTGAGGGATAAACTCTAGCCGTAATCTGTCCTCTTTTTTCTTTCTAACCAGATGCAGAGCAGAGCGAACACGGAAGAGAAACTCCAAGGCGATACGAAATTTTTTATACTCTTTATCATCAACGATATTTTCTGGTAGCTCTTTGATAATATTAATATTATAGAGGATATTCCCTATCCAATAGACCAAGTTGGCATTACGAAATCCCCCCACACCCTCTTTTAGATTTGGCTCCATCGTCAGAGGAAATCTTTGGTGAAGTTTTTCCATCTCCTCTATCTTGGCTTGAATAAAGCTCTCTTTTTCATGATGACGAATAATCTGTAGCTCATTTTCAATGCTTGACCACAGATATTTTGACCCCTCCACAAAACGGGACTCTAGCATGGCTGTTTTGATGGTAATGTCTGTTTTGGAGACCTCAAAAAGTTCACCTATCTCATGCACTCGGTGTCCTAGCTTGACCCCTGCATCCCAAAGAATATAGATAATCTTCTCTATCATCTCTTTTGCATTATACCCCTTGGTCTCTTTGTAGACAATCATTAGGTCGATATCCGAGTGAACACAGAGCTGTTCTCGCCCATAGCTACCCATCGCAAGTATGGTAATAGGTAGGGTATTTTTCATCGGTAAATAGGCTTCAAACATTGAACGCATGGCGATTTTATAGACGCTTTGTATGAGTGTGTCTATTTTTTGGGTATGTTTAACCAAAAAATCTTTTCCACCACTCTGCATAAAGCTATCCTCTATGGTTTCAAAATACTCTTTTATGTCCTGTTTTAAAACTTTTGCAATCTGAAAATCAGGGGCATCTTCATGTAGTAGATTCTCTATCTGTTGTTTTGTGGTTATCAAAGTGATTTACTCCCAACTCTTAATTATTGTTGTTATAATAGCAAAAAATAATTAGGGATTATATAGAAATGGATTTAATTACCAAAGTAAAAAATAGAGTGAGACTAACACAAGAGGAGGGGGAGGCACTCTATACGCTTGACCTTGCGACTCTTGGAGAGTTGGCAGATGAGATTAGAGTTGAAAAATTTGGGAAGAAAAGTTACTTTAATATCAACCGTCACATCAATCCTACCAATGTCTGTGCCGATATCTGTAAGTTTTGTGCCTACTCAGCGACCAGAAAAAATCCAAATCAGTACACCATGCGTCATGAGGAGATTTTGGAGATTGTCAAGAACTCTGTGGCAAATGGGGCAAAAGAGATGCACATTGTTTCAGCGCACAATCCCAATGATGGAGTAGAGTGGTATATGGGTGCATTTAAAAAGATAAGAGAGGCGTTCCCTGATGTGCATATAAAATCAATGACGGCAGCTGAAATAGACTTTTTGAGTCGTCATTATGGGTTGAGTTATGAAGAGGTCATTGACCAGATGATAGAGAGTGGTGTGGACTCTATGCCAGGGGGTGGAGCAGAGATTTTTGATGAGAAGGTGCGTGAGTATCTCTGTAAAGGAAAAGTAACTTCACAGCAGTGGCTTGATATTCATGAGATTTGGCACAAACGAGGAAAACAGAGCAACGCCACCATGCTCTTTGGTCATGTGGAGAGTCGGGCGAACCGAATTGACCATATGATTCGGTTGCGTGACCTACAAGATAAAACAGGAGGATTTAACGCATTTATCCCTCTTGTCTATCAAAAAGAGAACAACTATCTCAAAAACTGTAACTATCCATCAGGTCAAGAGGTACTAAAAACGTATGCCATTAGTAGAATTATTTTAGAGAATATTCCCCACCTTAAAGCATACTGGGCAACCTCCACCATCAATTTAGCACTAATCGCCCAAGAGTATGGCGCAGATGATTTAGATGGAACAATAGAAAAAGAGTCTATCCAATCAGCAGCAGGAGCAAAAAGCTCAAATGGTATGGAGCTTGGTATGTTTATAGACATGATAAAAAATTCAGGCTTTATCCCTGTGGAGCGTGATAGTCTTTATAATGAGTTAGAGATACATGACTAATTAACAACTAACCAAGATTTGGTTAATATAAAGGTCATGAAAAACATCAATAATAAAAATAGAAGAGTGGTGATAAAGGTAGGAAGCTCAGTTCTTACCGAGCAGACAGGTATCGCCAAAGAGAGAATGTTAAATTTGGTAACACTTATTGCCAAAGTTAGTAAAAAATATGAGGTGGTACTTGTCACCTCTGGAGCAGTGGCAGCAGGATATACAGCACTTAAACTTGACCGTGAGAAACAGATAAGCAAAAAGGTTTTAGCTTCGGCTGGTCAACCTATTTTGATGAGTTCGTACAAGCGTATGTTTGATATTTATGATATCAATACTTCTCAAATTCTTTTAACAGAAGATGATTTTGATTCAAGGAAACGTACCAAAATATTTCAGCAGATTATTAACACCAGTTTGGAGAATGGTATAATCCCCATTGTAAACGAAAATGATATCTCTACCACCCCTGACCAACTCTTTGGAGACAATGACCAACTATCAGCCCATGTGGCCTATCATGTTGATGCCGATTTGTTGGTACTTCTTAGTGATATAGATGGGTACTACGACTCCAACCCAAAAGAGAACCCCCATGCCAAGATACAAAAAGAGGTCTATGGTATCTCAGAGGAGGAGTTAAACGCCTCCTTTACGCCAAATTCCAAGTTTGCAACAGGGGGAATCGTCACCAAGCTAAAAGCAGCTGAGTATGTGATGAACAGAGGGGTGGATATGTTTCTCTGTAGTGGATTTGACCTCACCACAGCGATGGCGTACTTAATAGATGACAACCACACCAAAGGGACGCTCTTTAGAGCAAAAAATGGATAAGATATTTTACCCTTATAGTGCGTTTGTCACTGATTTAAAAACACTTACCTCTCAAATAGACCAAGAGTTTGACGCAATAATCGCCATTGCCCGTGGTGGTCTAAGCGTGGCTCTAATGCTTGGTGAACATTATGATATCCGAGAGGTTTATGCAATTAACACCATTGGATATGAGGGTACAAAAAAGCTTGATGAGATTAATGTTTTTAATATCCCCGATTTAGCAGGAGCTAAAAAAGTCTTGATAGTAGATGATATTGTAGACAGTGGTGATACCCTAAGAGAGGTACTAAAAGTTTTAGAGACAAAATACCCCAAAACCTCATTCTTTTCTGCTTCTATTTTCTATAAGCCCACAGCCTCAATCGAGCCTACATGGTGGGTCAGAGAGGTAACGCAATGGATTGAGTTCTTTTGGTCAGAAGATTTAAAAGATTAGCCTTTTTTTACTCTCTTAAATCGCTTCTTATTCGCAAGATATCGCCCTTGCTCTTTGAGTGCTATCTCTAGCTTTGGAAGGAGAACAGAGGCATCTATTTTAGAGATATCCGCATAGACTTTTACCATAAACTCATTGTCCCCTATATCATTGGTAAGCTTGGCAAGATTTTTCATTCTCAAATCATCATCAAACGCTATAAACTTCATACGGTTGATATCTATAATTGAAAAGGTGTACCCATAAGCCCCTTTTTTAACCAATATATTTCCAGGAGAGTAGTCGATATGATAGACTTTTTTTTTATGCAGTTTATAGGTGAACTCTATAAATTTTGTCAAAATATTCTCTCTATCTTCAAAATCCTTATCCCCAAAAACAGCCCGTATCTCAAAATCATAATCAAAAAAATCAGAGACATAGAAACTCTCTTTAAACAAAAATCGAGTAGGAAATTCAACATACCCAATAGGCTGAGGAGTATTCACCCCCAACTTCTTCAACCTCCAAGAGTTATCAAAAGAGCGTTTGGCTTTTGAGTCCCTAAAAAAACGGTAAACAATCTGATTGAGCAGGTGTGGTATCTTAAAAGATTTAACCACATACTCCCTCCCCTCAAACTCAATTATTTTAATGGTATTTCGTTTATGAAAAAGTGTTTTATTACTGTCTTGATTAAAATAGTTTCTAATATTGACAATAAAGTCTTTGGTTCGTTCATTTGGTGATTCGTAGGTCATTTTTTCTCCGAAAATTTGGTTTTGATGGTGCGTTGGAAAACGCACCCTACAGGTCGTTTAGACATAATATTCTTCTTATGTACTTTTTAACTTCTTCATCACCACCTCATAAATACGCTCGGATACTTTACCATCTATATCTCCACATAAATCTTTGGAGAACTCTAGTCGTTTATCCTCTAGTTTTTGGGGGTTAGTTAGTGCCTCTTTGGTATATTTTAGTGTCTCCTCATAGGAGTTGGCGACATCTAAAATGGTTCGGTATTTTACTTTGGATTGGTCGATGCGTTTGGTTAGTTTCCACGGCATTAGGTAGTATGACCAGCGTAGTTTGAAGTATTGGTTTGAGATGACGGGTTTGTTGAGGGAAGCGAACTCAAACATGGCTGAACTCTCGTCGCTTATCATCACGTCTGATGTGGCTAGGAATGGGACTAGATTGTATTCGTTTAGGGGCAAGATGGTGCAGTTTTTATACTTTTCCCAAATTTTGAATTTTTTGAGATGATTTTTATATTTTTTTCGCTCATAGGTTAGGTAGTGGGGCTTTATCCAGACGTTATACTCTTTGAACTCGTTGGGGAATGTATCTGACATTTTTTCGATAGACGAGGGGAAGAAGGTTGGGGCGTAAAGAATGGTTTTTTTGTTTCTGTCTAAGCCGTATTTTTTAAAGAGATTATCTTTTTGCTCCTTTGTGAAATTTACTATCTCGTCAAATTTGGAAAAGCCCACTTTCGCTAATTTGTGTTCATGTTGTGGGTAGAGGTCTCTGACTCGGTTGTATTTTTGAGTACCTTCTGCCAAATAGATATCAAAATACTCAATGGTAGAGAAAAATGAGGTGGATTTTGCTCCGATGCCATGCTCTAAAAAGATGCTTATGGAGGGTAACTCTTTGGCTCTTTCGTAGGGATTGGCAAAAAATATAACATCAATGGTTTTGTTGACCAAAGCCTCTTCTCCAAAGATATAGTTGAGTTGGTTTGATTTGGCGATAAACTCCATATTGTCAGAGTTCTGCTTGGTAGACAGTGCATAGGTGACACGATGACCGTGGGCTTTAAAAACCTTGCTAATGGGTAGAAAATGAGGGAAATAGTAGGGGTAGGCTACATAGAAATAGATGTTCATGAGGGTGCCTTATAGATATTTTCTGTGGTGTTTTTCCAACGCTTGTGCATCCAAAACCACTCTTTTGGGTGGGCTTCTATCGCGACTTGTATCGCATTGGCTTGTGCTTGGGTTAGCTGTCTCAAATCTTCATCGTGGTTATCTGTTTTGATGCTCTTAATCGGTTCATAGATTTTGATATGGTAATGGATGTAGTCCTCTGTAGAAATAAATGCAGGAATTAAATCAATATCAAATTTTCGTGATAGAATAGAGGCTAGAGGAGTGTGGGTGGCAGGTTCTCCAAAGAAGTCAACCTCGATAGATTGCTTCGGATGAATCGCTTGGTCTACTAGGATACCCACTGCTTTATTTTGGCTAAGGGCTTTGATTGTCCCTTTCATCGCCCCTTTTTTGTAGACCATCTCCACATTGAACTTCTCACGGTTATTTTTTAGAATTTCATCCATTAAATCTGAGTCAAGCTTTCGTCCTACACCCACTACTGTAAAATCAAAATTAATAGCAATCGCTTGTGATAGAAGCTCCCAGTTCCCTTGATGTCCTGTAATAAAAATAATTTTTTTATTTGCATCTTGATAGTGCTTTACTATCTCTTCACCCTCAAAGGTTAGATTTTTTATTATTTCCTTTTTTTGGATACGATCACGAGAGATAATCCCCAATGTAGTGTCAAGTAAATTTATAAAAGATGAGATACCAAACTCTTTTTTTTCTTTTTTAGTGAGACTTTTATTAAAGGCGATGTCTAAATTGGTATGAATGATTTTTCTGTGTTTTACACTCAGATGATAGGCAAACCATGAGATGCTTCTCATTAGTTTAATAACAGACTTTCGTGATAAAACTTTTAGAAGTAGAGCAAAGAATTTGTAGATACCCAAGTAGAAATAATCAACCATTGAGCAACCCTTTTGCCATCAAAATTATTTTGTGTGAGGGGATTTTTGTAATAGAAAAGTCCTCTTTATCAAGCTTATAGTGGTCTACTTTACTCTTTGATTTGATAACTTTGTTGATGGAAGTCTGATAAACACGGTTGATAGGAGTGGGACCAAAGATAGTGATGGAGGGGATATTTAGCCCCCATGCCATGTGTGTAGGTCCTGTATCGTTACCGATGAGCAGATCAGATTTAGCAATAACAGCTTTTAGTGCATTAAGGTCTATTTTGGGTAGGGCTTTGGCATATATTGAGTTAGCCTCTATCCACTCTGCTTTCTCTCTCTCTGACTCTCCACCCCATGCGACTAAAATATTCTCTTTTAGGTGGTTGGCAACCTCTACAAATTTCTCTTTTGGATAGTTACGACTCTCCCAAGTCGAACCGATAACAAAGATGATGTTTTTTTTCTCTTTGGATAGGTACTCTTTTAAAACTTCATCCTCATTGGTATAAAATAGAAATGGCTTTTTATTCATAATCATCTCAGGAGTAATAGTGACATCTAATGGCTCACTCATAACCTTTGCATTTCTATCAATGGTATTTTTATCATAGGCTATCTCTACTTTTTGGTTATAAAGATAAGAGGCGACCCCTTCACGAATAGAGTTTTTTGAAAATCCTGCTACGCTTTTTCCCAGAAGCCTAGCTGTAAGTGCTGACTTTATCAACCCTTGTGCATCAATAACTAAATCATAACGTTTTTTACTATAAGTACGTACCTCTTTTAGCTGTTTCAAAATAGCCTGTTTATCTTTTTTTATCTTTTTTAGGTTCAAAGGCAGAATATTATCAATATCAGGGTTGTTTTTTAAAATTTCTGCAAATCCCTCTTCTACTATCCAATCAATCTCAATGGTTGGATTATTTTTTTTAATATATTGAAGTGCTACCATAGCGTGGATAATATCCCCCATAGCTGAGAGCTTTACAATGGCCAGTTTCATTATTATCCTTGTGGTCTATTTGAGTTTTTATATAATTTTATCCAAAAAGCCTAAATCGAACGAAAATTACGCCCATGCTTTTTAATTTAATTTGATATAATCACGATTATATATATAAAGGAACAAACCTTGATAGGAATTGTTGATTATAACATGGGAAACCTAGCATCTGTGATAAATGCGTTTGAGATAGTCGGAGCAGATATTGCCGTAGAGAGTGACCCTGATAAGCTAAAAAACTATGATAAACTCATTTTGCCAGGTGTTGGTGCCTTTGGTGATGCGATGGAACACCTCAAAGAAAACGGCATGGATAAGGCTGTAAAAGAGTACGCCAAAAGTGGAAAACCTCTTTTAGGAATTTGTCTTGGAATGCAACTTCTTTTTGAGAGTTCAGAAGAGTTCGGTTCAAGCCAAGGTTTGGGACTAATAGAAGGAAAAGTAGTAGCGTTTGATGAAAGCAAGTTTGACCATAAACTAAAAGTACCTCACATGGGTTGGAATGAGATGTTTCAAAATAACAATCCTCTTTTTAATGGATTACCTGATGAATTCTATCTATATTTCGTCCACTCATTCCACGCTGTATGTGACGATAAATACGCCATAGGAAAAACCTATTACGGTTATGAGTTTGTAAGTGCTGTAAACAAAGAGAATATTTACGGAATACAACCCCACCCAGAGAAGAGCCACGAAAATGGTCTTAAGATTATAGAGAATTTTGTAAAATTGTAGGGGGCGATTGCCATCGCACTAACAAAACTCAAAAAGGAAAACCAATGAGCGAACATTTCATAAAAAATATAGAGATTAAAAATTTTAAATGTTTTGAAGATTTTAAGGCAGAGGGGTTTGGAAGAGTTAATCTTATTGGTGGGAAAAATAATGTAGGTAAAACAGCACTAATAGAGGCACTATTTACAAATATATACTCTATAAATCTTGGATATTTTGTAGTAGCTATTGCACAATTAAAAAATCGAAGAAATATTTTAGAAAATCTTGACTCTTATATCTATGGTGATAGTATGACTTTTAAAGAGAAGTTTATTATTGAACCTCTAAAAAATAGTCAAATTTTTAATGTCAAAACAGATATTAGAGAGACTCGCTTTGTCTGTGAAAATAAGAATGGTATTATAGAATATCTTTTTGAAATAGATAAACAACAGTTTACCTTTAATTTAGAGAGTATTCCATATATAAGAGGAACAGGAAATAAAATTTTTATAAGTACAGATGGGTTAACTAATAGAAATATAGTAACCTATTATGCTTCTGTTCAAAAAGAGGATAAAGAGGAGTTTTTAAATAAATCTTTACAGATTATTGACTCTAGTATCTCAAAATTTAAAATCTTAGAAGATAAACCCTACTGTAAAGTTAATGAAGAGTATATCCAATTAACAGAGTTAGGAGATGGGGTTAAACATTTTATTTCAATAATCCTTGCTCTCTATCAAGCTAAAGATGGGTATCTATTTATTGATGAGATTGGGAATGGTATTCATCATTCAACTTTAGATAAATTATGGAACATCATTCTAACCCTAGCAAAAGAACAAAATGTTCAAGTATTTGCCACAACTCACTCTGATGAGTGCATTAGAGCATTAGTTACAGCCAATACTGAAAATATAAAAACTTATCAACCTAAAGAGCATATTTTAGAAGATAACGAGATACAGTTTATAGAATTAGGAAGAGTTGATGGTAAAGTGGATTCAATTATTTTTGATTTTAAAGAATTGGAAAATGAAGTCGCTCAAAATATGGAGATTCGTGGATGGTAATAATCTTTTGTGAGGGAAGTGATGATAAAACTTTTTTACGACTACTGCTTAATGATTTAAAAAAATCAGGGGATATTATTGGTTTTGAGAATTTTGATTCTATTGTTAAAATAATGGGTGGGAAATCTAACCTTTTAAACAAAGATAGTTATGAAACTATAAATAAACAGATAGGAAAACAGATTAGTAAAGTTCTATTTATCTTTGATTGTGATTTTGAAGAAGATGATAAGAGTTGTGGTGGATTAGAAAAGAGT
>CAYVNI010000058.1:0-2255 GCA_964452815.1 uncultured Sulfurovum sp. | reverse complement strand
AGATAACGTCCTATCACCGAAGCCGCTCTTCTTGCTTGTTTAACAGCGTGAACAATGGTCATAGGACCATACTCACAATCTCCACCTGCAAAAACACCCTCTTTTGAGGTCATATAATCTTTACCATTGGTCAAAATTGTTTTCCATGAAGTAAGCTTCATGTCCCACTCTTTTGGAAGAAGTTGTAAGTCGGCCGCTTGTGAAACAGCAGGAATTAGATAGTCAGCTTCAATCTCAAAATCACCATCCTCTTGCTTCACCAGTTGAGCCCGTCCACCATTGGGGTCAGGAACAAGGTCAAACTTATTCATCTTAAGATTGGTAATTTTCTCACCATCATCAAATATCTCTTCTACTGACGAGTAGAAAATAAACTCAACACCCTCTTCAACAGCTTCATGGTACTCTTCATAGGTGGTGTTTCTAATAATGGTCTTCTCATCTCTACGGTAAATCATAACAACACGCTCTGCTCCCTCACGGATAGAACATCTTACCACGTCCATTGAGGTAAATCCACCACCAACACAGACAACTGTTTTCCCTTTTAGCTCATCTGATGCAGGAGCACCAATACCATATTTATGCCACAAGTTTACCTTATCAAGCATATCAATTGCACCCCAATAACCATCCATTTTTGGATTTTCATTGTTGGCATAAACTTTTTTAGAAAGACGTGTACCAAACCCAAGGAAAGTCGCATCATATTCAGCTTCTATCTCTTTAAGTCTGTCAGCATCCACTCTATGGTTATTGGTAATACTCACCGATGGTAAATCAAGCACCAACTGGATATCTTTATTGTATTTGTCAATTGGCATTCTATATTCAGGAACACCCACAGCAACCTCACCACCATTAACAGGAAGCTCTTCAAAAATATCTACCTGAATACCTTGAAGTCCTAAGTAGTAAGCCACCGTAAGACCAGCAGGTCCTGCTCCAATAACGGCTACTTTTTTACCATCATTTTTAACAGGCTCAGGTGTATGTGGATGTAACCACTCCAACTCATGGTCAGTCTCATAATCAGCCCCCAATCTCTTAAGCTCCATAATTGAAATAGGCTCATCAAGGTTGGCACGTCTACACGCATCCTCACATGGGTGAGGACAGACACGTCCACAAGTATGAGCCAAAGGCATGGTCTGTCGTGTCGCGGCTAGAGAGTCGGTAAATACCATATCTCTTACACCCTCAATATAGGCAGGAATATCCACATGAGAAGGACATAAATCCGTACAGGGTGCTGTTACTTTTGCAATATAAGAGGTATCTCCTCTATAGTGCTTTGATGGAATCTGTCCATCAATACAGATATCAAACTGCTCTTTGTAATGTTCCATCAAATCTAAAATAGGTTTAGGAACGGTCTTCCCAATTTCACACTTAGAGGTGACCATCATCGTCCGACCAATCTCTTTTAAGTGTGTAATATCGTCATGACTTCCCTCACCCCGAGCTATCTTGTCGAGTAAGTCATAGAGAATTTTTCCACCCCACTTACCTGGTGCACAACGACCACACGCCTCAGAGTACTCTTGGTACTGTGCTGCATACTGATTCGCCAACTCAACTGCGTCAATATCATGGTCAAAAATGGCAACACCATCCCAACCTATAAATGCTTTTGAGTCTCGCTCTCCATGGTAAGTTTCAGGCAGTTTAAACCCAGACTCACTCCACTCATCAGGCGACTTATCACGGTTATCGATAAGCTCACCTTGCCAAGTAGAGAAGAGTAACTTTGCCATTATTTAACCTTTTTCTTTGTTCCTGCATTTTTCTTTAGTGCAGGTTTTGTGGTTTTTTTAACAGGTGCTTTGTTAGGAGTTTCTTTAGCTTTCGCTTCTGCCGCAGCCTTTTCAGCTTCTTCTTTGGCTTTTGCTTCTACTTTTTCGGCATCTGCTTTCGCTTTTGATTCTGCTTTCTCTTTGGCTATTTTTTCAGCTTCGATTCGCTTCTCTTCTGCTATCTTCGCTGCCTCTTTCGCATCTGATGCTCTTTTTGCTATCTCATCATCTGAAACTTTTTTAACAACAAGCGTCCAGTCAACCTCATTAAACTTCAATGAGTTCATAAGGTCGTGACCACTCTCTTTGATAAAATCAGCAGATTTTTGAATTGAAGAGAAATCACCCACTTCAAAAAGGAAAATTCCTACCTCTCCAACTTTGAGACCACTCTCAATGAGTTCTCCCATTCTGTCGTAGAAGTTATCATGTAAATGTCGTAAATCATATCTTTGCATA
>CAYVNI010000057.1:0-28598 GCA_964452815.1 uncultured Sulfurovum sp. | reverse complement strand
TAAATAAAACAGATGAAAATTTTTTTGGTTATTTTTCTGCTCAATTTTCGGATTATTTAAATAATATTTTATATTAAAAAAGGATTGAAAATCCTTTGTCAATAATTTACTATTGGGGCTAGAATTTTAGGGGTGGTTTTGCTTGATACTAAGCCTGTTTAAGGCTAAAGAGGTGAAGATTACCAATTATTTTTGAGTTGCTAAAACGCTTTCATGTCAAGGTAGATATCAAAAAAATAAAAAAATTATGGCTTTGGTTGAAAATATATGTCATGACGGAGACCGTAGTAAATAGATAAACTAAGAAGTTTTATTTCTGCTCCTATCAAAATAGATAGGAGTTAAAAATAGAACCATAGATATTACTCATGATACCAAGAAGGTATCTTTTTTAAGGCATCAGTCCCATAAAACATATAGTACATTGCTGAGACAACATCTCCATTATCATATTTTATTGTTTTAACATTTGAAACATTCCAACGCTCTATATTTTGGTTAAAACTTGAAGCCATATTGAACATCCAACGCATATCAATTACATTAGAAACATCCCAGTTATTTAACTTTTGGTTAAAATTTGTTGCTTTATAAAATACTCCAGCCATTGTAATAACATTAGAAACATTCCAATTATCTATATCTTGATTAAATTTTGAAGCTTCATAAAACATCCAATTCATATTAGTTACATTAGAAATATCCCAGTGATTTAACTTTTGGTTAAAATTTGTTGCTTTATAAAATAGTCCAGCCATTGTAATAACATTAGAAACATTCCAATTATCTATATCTTGATTAAATTTTGAAGCTTCAGAAAACATCCAATTCATATTAGTTACATTAGAAATATTCCAATTACCTATATCTTGATTAAATTTTGAAGCTCCATAAAACATCCCATTCATATTAGTTACATTAGAAATATTCCAATTACCTATATCTTGATTAAATTTTGAAGCTCCATTAAACATTGAATGCATTGTAGTTACATTAGAGACATCCCAATTTCCTATATTTTGATTGAAGTTTGAAGCTCCATAAAACATCCAACGCATATCTTTAACATAAGATAAGTTTGGTTTATCTCTTGCCTTTCCCACCAAATTAAAACAGTTTACAAAAGTACCCATCATTGATTTCCACTTAATATTTCCCCACTGTTCTATGGAAAGTAGTTTTTGTGAATCACTTGTTTCGTTACTCTCTTTGCTATAGTTTTTACTAAAATAGAGGTGTGGAAAGACTCCTGATATTTTAATTTTATATGTACCTTTTGTGTTGTATGTATGTGTAATATCTCCCGTTACATTTTTATTTGTTTTTCCATCACCCCAATCCACATAATAGTTATAGTTATATTCATCTGTTTCGTAAGTAGGAATTGTAATCTGATTACTAGAAGATTTTCCTGGATTATCTGTTTTCCAAGTGCTAATAAACTCTTCACCCCTCTCACTACTAGTTCCTATACCTGAAATAGTAAGGGAATTTACTCCATTGTCTGCACTATGTAGAATGATTATTTTCCCACTATAAGACTTTGCTTCTGGTGGTGAGAAAGTCACAGTTACACTCTGTGTAGCTCCTGCTTGGAGTGTTCCTTCTGTCCAATTGACCTTATATCCATTAGGTACTCTAATCTCACTAATCGAAAATTCACTACTTCCTGTATTGGAGATAATAAATGTTTGTTTAGAGGATGTACCAACTTCTTTCGCATTAAATGTTAAAGCTTGTTTATTGATTGAGAGATAAGAAGAACCCTCTTCACACTCACCTTTTGCATCAACCACAATATAAGCTCTTTCAACAATTTTCTTAAAGACTGTATAATCTATCCAAAGATAACCATTGTTTCCCCAGTCTGTTCCCCAAGAATTAATAATTTTAAAGGCATTTTTATTGTCATCATATCCTACCACCACGACAGCGTGATAACCTGTACCATTTTCATTATACTCTTTTTGAATATACTCTCCCTCTATTTTATTCTTAGGATTAGAAAATTCATCCAAAATCACTAACGCAACAACAATGGGTTTTTCATCTACTAGATGATATTTCATATCCATATTACTAAAACGGTTATTAGTCGGTACTATTCGATATGCTAAGACCTTAGAACATTTAGCCTCATTGGTCGCACTGTTAGAGGGTTTAGCATTACAATTTTTATCAGTATAGGGCATATTATTCCAAGATGAAATGCCACTTGTTGCCAACATTTCAAGATTTTTGAGAATATAAGAACCACTATTACAAGAGTTTTTATTAGCTCTTACCTTATTATATAGAAATGATGGGCTAAAGACACCTGAATAGTCATCTCCTGTACCATATGTTGTATCATGTTCTATATGTTCATGGTAACTTTTTAGATAATATCCAACAGCCCAAGAGGCACAAGAGCCTTGCTTTCCTTGACTTCGTACAGGAGGCATATCCTTTGAGAGGTCATAGGAGGTAGGTAGTGTGCTTTCAATCCCTAAAGAGGAAGAAGGTGTAGAAGCAGTAGGAACATCTTTCAACATATCATTTGTTTCGATAAGTCCACCTGTACCTCTTTTTTGAGAACTATTGTCGTTCTCTTCATTTTCTGTTGCAATACCATCTATGACACTTTTAGCTAAATCCACACCATTAATATTATCATTTACCATCCCCAAATCAGCACTAAAACTTGTTGATGTTTTATAATCCTCAGGTGTTTTATCGACACTGTTTGCCATATAGTTAGAGACTGTAACTCTGTTCATAAAACGGTTATACGCGGGGTTTTCTTTATCAGCATATTTGACTATCGCATTAATAAAACTTACAATCATTGCACTTCGAGATGTACCGTTATCAAGTAACTTTGTCCAATATTTAATCCCTTTGGGGTCATCATCAACTGTTTTGTTTAAGGTATTTTTATAGATATGCTTAACAAAATCTTCATTGGAATCGAGACTGTCTCCAAAATACTCATGTGCATTATTCGTCTCAAGCATCTTTTTAGCAACCTCCTCCATAGAGGAAGATACCGTTTGCCAAAAGGCATTACCCGAACCTTCTGAAGCACGATTGAAAATAGATACATATAGCATTGATATATCTGTCTGTGTGAGCTTTGCAAAACTTAGTGTGCTGAACACTAGTAAAATGGTTACTACCCTTAAAATTAATCCTTTTATCATAGGAACTCCCTTGTTATATTTTAACCATTATATATTTTTTTTGTTAAATTTAACATTTATTAGAACTCTAAGCTTAAATAAATATAATAGTGGATAGCAATTATTCCCTTATCTCGTTCCCATCCGTTCTCGGCAATGCCAATGAATTAAGGAATTTTATATTACTTTTTGTAGCGATATCCTTTATGGGTATCCACATATTTGGGCAATCGTGGACACCCACAAGGGATGTACCTACAGATTGAAAAGCTTAATTCATTGGCATTGCCGAGGACGGATGGGAACGAGAGAGGAGATATTAACATTTGGTAATATCTCCTCCTTTTATTTTAATCTGCTAAAATATATCTTATGAAGTTACTCTATAGATATTCTGTTATTTTACTATTATCCCTCTCCTCTTCTAATGCCTCATTTTGGGACAGTTACCATCTCTCTAATGCCTATGAGTGTTACCATAACCAAGAGTATAATGCCACACTGTTACAACTGGATAAAATAGAGACCCTGTCAAAAGAGAGTCAAATTATCTTTGGGGATACACTCTATCGACAAGGGGCATATCAAAAGGCGATAGAGCGTTACCAATCTATTCACTCCACCTCTATTGAGCTAAAACAGCATCTCTACTATAATATCGCTAATTCCTATGTTAAACTAGAAGCGTATGATAAAGCACGAGACTTTTATGCTAAGGTATTACAGTTAGGAGAGGATAAAGATGCGACAGAAAATCTTCGTATGATTGCTCTTTTAAATAATCAAAAAGAGGGGGCATTGGGCATTGCCAATCCAAAATCACAAAACAGTTCAAGCTCAAAAAGTGAAAAAAAAGAGAGCCAAGAGAAGAGCCGAGATGAAAATCAGCCAAGTTCGGGCAATGGTGGAGATGGAGAGCTTAGTAAAGAGAAAAAGCGAGAGAAAGGAAAACTTATGAGCAGTCATAAAGAGGAGAAACACCCTCTTGGTTCAAAAGTCTATGAGTTAATAAATGAGGGGTATATTTATGAAAAACAGCCTTGGTAAAGTTATTATTTTTCTATTAATGTTATCGGTACTTTATGCCGAGGATTTTAGTTATGAGATAAAAGTAGACAATCAAACTCCTTATCAGAAAGAGGGAATTGTTTTAAGCTTAGAGTTAAATCAAACCAATCCTGATATTGTGCTATTTTTTAACTTTGATATTAAGAAGAGCGAAGATTATGATTTTACAAGGCTTGACAGTATTGAAAATGATACGCACCATGATGTTCATGTGAAATACCTCTATCTGCTCTATCCCCTTAAAAGTGGGAACGTGAATATTGAGTTTAATCTTATCAAAAAAGTAACCAATGATGAGAGCATCGCCTATAGCTACTCAGGAGACAGGGACAATGTCAAAGGACTTGTGACCCAAGATACTAAAATCACCCTACCACCACTTCACCTAGAGGTGAAATCTCTTCCCAAAGGCACACTGTTGGTTGGAGATTTTAAACTCAAAGAGAGCATCAAACAGTACCATGCCAAAGCCTATGAGCCTATCCCTTTTAATATCACTTTCATAGGAGAGGGATTTCCCCCTTTGGTTGACCCTATTTTACCAAAAGAGGGGAATTTTACCCGATTTACAGAGAAGCCAGAGGTACACTCCCGAGCCACGAAAACAGGCTACCAAAACAGAATCATCTACCCGATGGCACTCTCTCATACCGAGAATTTCACACTCAATCCAATTCTCTTCAAATCATTTAATCCTAAAACAGAAAAATCATATATGCTGACTATTCCTACGCAACACTTTGAGATTAAAAAGGTGGCTGTTACAGAGTTAGTTGATAGAGAAAATAGCCCTTCAACCCAAAAAACAGATTGGTCATGGATAGGTGAGTTGTTCAGTTACCTGCTTGTGTTTATTGCAGGATACATCACTGCCACAAGCCTAAAATGGCAGAGAAAAAAGAGTCCAAAAGAGCCAACATCACTAGAGATAAAAATCAAAAAATCTAAAGATAAAAAAGAGCTACTACAGCTACTACTTGCGTCACAGGATAAAAAGTTTGCTTCAACCATTGAGGAGTTGGAGAGGGGCTTATATCATGGGAAAAAAATTAATTTTAATATCTTAAAAAAGAGTGCTTATATTGAATTCAAATAAAATGGCTAGTTTACGGAATAATAAAAACAGGTGTTCCTTTGCTTGTCTGATTCCATACCTCTTCTAGGTCGTCATTGCTCATGGCGATGCACCCCTCTGTCCAGTCGGTGAGCATGGGCATCCAGTCACCTATTGGGGAGAGTCCCCAGCTTAGTGGTGTACCGTGTATCATAATCATTCCTCCTGCTGATGTACCTCGCTTTTTAGCATTGGCTTTATCTTTTTTATTGGGATAGGAGATGTGAATGGATTTGTTGTATTTTTTGCTGGGCTGTCGGTAGTCTAAGATATAATTTCCTTCAGGGGTTTTGAAATCACCTTCAACCTCTTTTGCTCCTATTGGGATGGTGCCTAATGAGATGTGAAAACGTCGGTAGATATGTCCCCCTGAAGAGAGATAGAGCATACGGGTTGATTTTTTGATAATAACTTTGTCTGCACCTGTTGAGCAGTTGGCTTGGAGTCCAAGAGAGGTGATAAATAGAAAAATAATAAAACGAAACATGAATATAACCTTATGAAAAATTGGATAAAATTTTTTCTCTAATTTTATCACACTCCTCCTGAAGGATATTCAAATCTTGGGAGTTATCAATCAAATAGGTCGCTTTTTTTCTCTTTATTTCGATATCTATTTGACTATTAATTCTCAAAAGAGCTTCTTTTTGGGTAGAGTTGTCCCGTTGCATCAAGCGTTGAAGCTGTATCTCTTTGGGGGTATAGACCACAATGCTCTGTTTGATAGGATAACGGTTGGATTCAAAAAAGAGAGGAATGTCTATGATGTAGGGTTGTTTTTTCTCCTCTAAGGGGAGAGAATGTTTTTCTATCTCTTCATATATAAGAGGATGAAGTAAAGATTCTAGCTTTTGTTTTGCCTCTTTGTCCGAAAAAATTAGAGAACCCAATAGCTTTCGATTGACACATTTTTCTGTAATATATTGGCTACCAAAAAGGTTCTCTATTTTTTGATACTCTCTGTCGAGTATCTGATGGGCTACCTTATCTGCATCTATAATAGTAAACCCAAAATTATTAAATATCGAAGCTACACTGCTCTTCCCCGTGGCGATACTACCTGTTAGAACCACTGCGTAATCAAATGCCATTATTCTTCCTATCAATCTTTTTTATCTTTAAAAAAAAGATATTATAATGCAATCTCATTAAACCTCATCATTAAAAAGGAAAATTTATGCCATTTAGTTCTCAAAACCGTGTAGGCACTCTACAAGGTATTGCTTTTGTTGCTCTTATCGCACTTGTTGCTACGCTTCTCTCAGGAGTTGATGCTCTTAGGAGCTTAGGAATCTCACCCCTTGTTGTGGGTATTGTAATTGGTATTGTCTTTGCCAATACGCTACATCATAAGATGCCAACTTCATGGGAGAGTGGTGTTACCTTCGCAGGGAAGAAAATCTTACGTTTTGCGATTGTTTTTTATGGTTTTAGAATCACCTTTCAGCAGATAGGTGAAGTGGGATTAGAGGGATTTTTGGTCTCTTTGATTATGTTGGCCACAACTTTTGTACTTGGAACATGGTTGGGGACAAAAGTGTTTGGCATGGACAGTGATACCTCGATGCTCACCGCATCAGGAGCAGCTGTTTGTGGAGCAGCAGCGGTGTTAGCGACCGAGCCTGTGTTAAAAGCTGAAGAGCATAAAGCTGCAATTGCAGTCTCTATGGTGGTTCTTTTTGGAACTATCTCTATGTTTTTATACCCTGTGCTTTATACCTCGGGGGTGTTTGATATGTCAGCAAAGGAGTTTGGAATCTATGTGGGAGGAACCATTCATGAGGTTGCTCAGGTGGTTGCCGTTCCTGCTTCTATACCAGGGCTAAGTGAAGATGCCGCCAATTCTGCTGTAATTGTTAAGATGACCCGTGTGATTATGATTGCTCCGATGTTGATTATTTTGGGGATTTATCTCTCCTTTCAAGCAAAAAAAAGTGGGGGAGAGAGCAGTGCTGTTAAGTTGGTAATTCCTTGGTTTGCAGTCTATTTTATCGGGGTAGCAGGATTTAACTCATTACACTTGGTTCCAGAGGCTATTGTTAATGTCATTAATGAGGTAGATACCTTTTTACTAACCATGGCGATGACTGCTTTGGGAATAGGGACACGTTTTGCTAAGTTTAAAGGGCTAGGTTTGGCTCCTCTCTACACTGCCTTTGGAATGTTCTTGTGGCTTCTTGTAGGTGGATATTTTATCACCAAACTTATCTGTAGTCTCTTTTAAGACTTCTGTCTTAGTCTTTTAAGACTTCTATTTTAGTTTTTTAAGACTTCTGTCTTAGTTTTTTATGTTAAAATTTCTAAAAATTTTATAAGGGTTTATTCATGAAAAACAGAGAGTTATTTTATCTACAAATTTTTGCCACAGCTCCTTTGATACTTTTTCTTCTCCTCTACACCAATCATGTTTGGTTGGTGGTTCTTTTATCTATTTTCTTAGTCTGTAGTATCTCTGCTTACCAAAGAGATACACCTTTTTTCAAGCTCCCTTTGGTTGCTGTTTTGGCAGGTAGTTTTTTGGTTTATGCTTTTGTTGGACTGGGCAATCAAGATGCTCCACAGACCTTTAAATCTTTAAATGCTAAAGACTCCTTTGCCACTTTTCAATTTAAGAAAATTAGCAAAATTGATGAGATGTGTTACTATGTAGGAATTGATAAAAATGTGAAATTTGACCTCTCCTATGCCAAAGAGGGTAGATGGAAGAAGTTCTACAGTTATTCCAAAAATTTTCCTTTTTCTTATCGTTGGAAGTGTCTTGATGTTAATGTCACAACCCATGAACTGATGCTTAACATCAAACAAGGTGAGATGATGCTCAATGAGGTTCGTTTTTTACATCATAAAAAATTAATACCATTTAGAAGCAAATCGAAAATGTTTAACGATGAACCTCTTGCTAAGATGGGTACGACTTTTAGAGAGGGGATGTATTTTGATGAGATTTATCATGGACGAACGGCATTTGAACTGATACATGATATTCCTGTCTATGAAACCACCCATCCCTATTTGGGAAAACATATTATCGCAGAGGGGATTAAACTTTTTGGGATGAATCCTTATGGTTGGCGATTTATGAATGTTGTTTTTGGAGCATTTTTTATCTTTGTGGCATACTATTTTGCTCTTTTACTCTTCAAAGAAAAAGAGTTTGCCTTTGCTTCGGCGTTTGTGATGCTTTATAGTTTTATGCACTTTGCACAAGCACGAATTGCTCTTATTGATACTTTTGGGGTGCTTTTTGTTTTTATCTCTTATTACTTTCTATACCGTTTTATTATCAAACAGAAACTCAAATGGCTTATGCTTAGTGGGGTCTTTTTTGGACTGGCAAGTGGGGTGAAGTGGTCGGCTGTTTTTGCGTCATTGGGCTTTTTGGCAATTGCTCTGTTTCTACTGCTCTCCAAATACCCATTAGAGAAACGATTTGCAGGTTACAGGCTCATTCTCTATGGACTATTAAGCTACGCCGTGGTGGCTGTTGGAGTCTATGGATTAACTTTTTTTGATATCTACCTAAAGACAGGTAGTATCGAAAAGATTATAGAGTATCAGATAAATATGTACAACTATCACTCCTCTTTGGTGGGAACCCATGCCTATAGCTCTCCGTGGTGGTCTTGGCTCATTGATATGAAACCGATGAACTACTACAGAGAGGTAAAAGAGGGGATGTTCAGCTCTATCACCTGTTTTGGAAATCCTGCAATTTTTTGGACAGGAATCGTAGCAATACTCTATTTAATGTATGTGGTTATTAGAACAAGAGTATTGGAAGCGATGTTTATTCTTTTTGCTTTTTTAGCACTCTACCTGCCCTATATCTTTGTTTCACGGCTTATGTTTATCTACCACTTTTACTACGCAGTGCCATTTCTGATTTTGGCAATTATCTATATGTTACGCGATATTATGGCATGGCGTAAAGGGTTTGAAAAAATCTACTGGATATATTTAGCACTCGTGGCATTTCTATTTTTGATGTTCTACCCTATTTTGAGTGGATATAGCATCGAAAAAATCTATGTAGACAGCTATTTGGTTTGGATTAATGGTTGGTGGTTGTAATGCAATATAAAATAGAAGGAGAAGTATGAAATTAGGAATTGTAATTCCCTGTTATAACGAAGAGGAGGTCTTAAGTGAGACTACCAAGCGTCTGAGCGAACTCTTCTCCTACATGATAGAAGCAGGAGATATATCGCAAGATAGTTTTATCTGCTATGTGGATGATGGAAGCAAAGACAGAACATGGGAGCAGATTGAAGCTTATAGTGAGGAGTTTACTTTTTTTAAAGGGATTAAACTCTCACGAAACTTTGGACACCAAAATGCACTAATCGCAGGACTTATGCAACTCAAAGATGAGGCGGATGCACTTATCTCTATGGATGCTGATTTACAAGATGATATTATGCTTGTTAAAGAGTTTGTGGCTAAGTACAAAGAGGGGTATCATATCGTTTATGGTGTTCGAGAGGACAGAAGCAAAGATACAGGCTTCAAGCGTCATACAGCAGGGCTATTCTATACACTACAGAATAGAATGGGAGTAGAGAGTATCCATAATCATGCTGACTATAGATTGATGAGTAAAAAAGCTCTAAACTCTCTTGCCGAGTTCAAAGAGATAAATCTATTTCTGCGAGGAATTGTTCCTCTTATTGGGTTTCGTTCATGCTCTATCTATTATACAAGAGATGAGCGTTTTGCAGGGGAGACCAAATATCCTCTTAAAAAGATGCTCTTTTTTGCCCTTGATGGTATCGCCTCTTTTTCGGTGATGCCTCTGCGTGTGATTACGGTGGCAGGTTTTTTGATGTTTTTCTTCTCTCTGCTTATGATATTATGGATTTTAGTAGAGAAGTTTATTCTCGGAGAGACGGTGCTTGGTTGGGCTTCGATGATGACCTCTATCTATATGATTGGTGGTGTTCAATTGATGAGTTTGGGCATTATTGGTGAGTATGTGGGGCGAATATTTCAACAGGTAAAAGAGCGACCACGTTATATTATAGACCAAGAGATATGAAAAAATATGATGTAATTATAATCGGAGCAGGAGCAAGTGGCTTGGTTACAGCTATAGTCTCGGCAAGACGAGGTAAAAAAGTTCTTATCTTGGAAAAAAATAGTAAAGTAGGCAAAAAACTACTCGCAACGGGTAATGGAAAGTGTAATATTACCAATCAACGACCTATGCCTGATAGGTTTTATTCACATAACCCAAAGTTTGTTTTAGAGGTGTTAGAGGGGTATGGTTATCAGGGTGTGAAAAACTTTTTTAAATCGGTTGGATTGGAGTTGATTGAGGGGAAGGAGGGAAAGGTTTTTCCCATGTCTCTTCAAGCCTCTTCGGTTGTTGAAATTTTAGAGGCAGAGTGTCACTACTTGGGGGTGAAAATCTCTTGCGAAGTAGATGTGAATAAGATAAAAAAAACAAAAAATGGTTATGATGTTTTTTTTGATAATAAAAACATAAGTGCCTATTCTGTCGTGGTTTCAACGGGTCATCTCTCTGCTCCACAGTTAGGGGGAGTGGATAGTGGTACGGTTTTTGCAAAGCATTTTGACCATAAAATATTTAAGCCCTTCCCCACGCTGGTTCAACTTAATTCACATGTGAATAACTTAGGTAAAATGGCAGGGGTTAAGGTCGAAAGTAGGGTCTCTTTTACCTCTCAAAAGGGAGTGAAAATTCAGAAGCAAGGGGATGTACTTTTTACCTCTTATGGACTCTCTGGTTTGGCTATTTTGGATATTAGTCGTCATGTAATTGAGGAACTTATTCACACCCCTAAAGTTGTTTTAGAGATTGATTTAATGCCAAAGATGAGCCGTGAACAACTTCTTGCTCTGTTTAAAAAAAGTTTGCTTCAAAAAGATTTATTTAAAACGAGTCCAAAGCCATTAACAATATGGTTACAAGGGTTCATTAATAAAAAGCTAATAGTGCCAATTTTAGAACCCTTAAAGCTAGAGAATACAACGGTAGCTTCGCTTTTATCAAACAAAAAATCTCTAAAAATTTTAGAAGAGATAGTCAATAAGATTAAATGCTTTAACTTTCAAGTTGATGGAAGTCGTGGTTATAAAGGGGCAGAAGTGGTAGCAGGTGGGGTGGATACCAAAGAGATTAATCCTATGACTTTGGAGTCAAAAAAACATAGGGGGCTTTATTTTACAGGAGAGGTTTTGGATGTGGATGGAGATAGGGGAGGGTTTAATCTTCATTTTGCTTGGGTTTGTGGCTTAAGAGTAGGGCAAAGTCTGTAAACTTATATTTAGCTTGAATAGTTATATGTTATAATAATAATTATAATATTAAGGATTAAAGATGCACCGTATTTTCCAAAGAATAGTTGTTTTGATAGATGATATTAAAGAGATAGATGATTTGCTTCAAAAAGGTATTGAGTTTTCCAAGCAACATCAAAAAACCTTGGAGGTTCTCTTTGTTCAAGAGAAGCCCTCTTCCTCTTTGTTGGACTATTTTACCTCGTCTGCTTCAAAAGAGTATACACGGTTTGACAGATACAGAGTAGAGGAGAAGATTCAAAAGTACATTGACCAATTAGATAGTGATACCAAGAGTGAAGTTACTATTGTGGAAGAGGATATTTTAGAGAGGGTTAAAATTCATGCTAATGGGTGTAGGGATATTCTTTTTATTACCAATTATGATAAAAAGCTCTCTCAAAAACTTTTGGAGAAAACCCCTTACTCCTATTGGATTTTCAAAAATAGCTCTTTGAATTACAGTCGTATTTTACTTCCAATTCAGCTTAGTGATGAGGCGAGAGAGGACATTAAAATGACAAAAGAGATTTTCCCTAAAAGTACGGTCTGTATCGTTCATGATTATCATTATATGATACCTCGCAGAGAAAAAGATGGTTCAGCTACCATTGTACCTGTGGTTGGGCATATTGATAAAGAGCTTTACGAAGAGACCAGAGAGAACGAGAAGCATCTTTTTGAGAACTATAAAAAAGAGTTCAATGTAGAGGGTGATTTTCTTGAAGAGAAAAAAGGCTTAGAGAAGGATTTGCTTAACTATATCACAGATAGAGATACTGACTTAGTAGTGATTCATCATCAAGAGAAGCTTATGTTTGTTCCCTCTTTAACTTTTGATTTATTAGAGGATATGCCTCTTAACTTCTTGGTGTTAAATAGATAATAAATGTAGAAAAGATATTTAAACTTATATTAAACTTAAGTTTTATTATAATATAATAGTTATTATATAAACTTAAGGAATAAAGATGCACCACACTTTTAAAAGAATAGTAGTTTTAATAAATGATATTTCAAATATAGATGATTTACTCCAAAAAGGTGTTGACTTTTCGAAACAGCACAAAAAAACGTTAGAGATTCTTTTTGTACAAGAGAAACCAACAGATTCACTATTGGATTATTTTTTATCCTCTCGCTCAAGAGCCTATATCCCACTTGACAAAGTGCAAGTCAAAGAGAAAATTCAAAAATATATTAATCAGTTAGATACTGATGCAAAGAGCGAAGTTACTATTTTAGAAGAGAATATTTTGGAGAGAGTTTTGGCTCATGCCAAAACGTGTAAGGATATTCTTTTCATTACCAATTATGACAAAAAACTCTCTGAAAAACTTTTAGAGAAGACCCCATACTCCTACTGGATTTTTAAAAATAGCTCTTTGACCTACAATAATATTCTTCTTCCTATTGAGTTAAGTGATGAGGCTGTAGATGATATTAAACTCACCCAAGATATTTTCCCTCAAAGTGCTATTGATATTGTTCATGACTATCATTACATGATACCTCGAACTGAAAAAGATGGTTCTGCTACGATTGTACCTATTGTGGGGAGTGTGGACAAAGAGCTACATGAAGGGACACGAGAAAAACAGAAACGTATCTTTGAGAATTATAAAAAAGAGTTTCATGTGAAGGGTGATTTTATTGAAGAGAAAAAAGGGTTAGAGAAAGATATAGTTAACTATATAAAAAATAAAGAGACTGATTTAGTAGTAATTCATCATCAAGAGAAGCTTATGTTTGTTCCCTCATTAACTTTGGATTTATTGGAGGATGTACCTCTTAACTTCTTAGTGTTAAACAGATAAAAAGAGGTTATTTAAACCTCTTTTTCCACTCTTTCTCAAATTTTTTACGCTTGATAAATGAGAGTTTTTCAATAAAAACTTTGCCATCTAGGTGGTCTATCTCATGTTGAAGGGCAATGGCTAGAAAATTATGGTTTTCAATGATATGCTTCTCTCCATAACGGTCTTGATACTCCAAAACAATATGCTCTGCACGTTCGATATCCTCATATACCCCAGGAATACTCAAACACCCCTCTTGATGTTTACAGCTACCCTCTTTGGAGGTAAAAACAGGATTGATAATCTCCAAAGTCTCCTCTTTGTTAAAGACAGCATCATCAGAATCATCTTCGGGGAGATTGATAATTAAAACACGTTGGGCTATACCTATTTGAATGGCTGCTAATCCCACCCCTTTTCTTGATAGCATGGTATCGTACATATCATCAAGTAGGCTATGAAGTTCATCATTAAACTCTACTACCTCTTTTGAGATGAGCTTTAGTCGTTTATCAGGGTAGATAACTATCTCTTTAACCATCTATAATCCTGTAATTTAGTTGAAGCTTTTTGTTAAAATCTTGTCGATTAATCCATAGTCAACGGCCTCTTGTGCAGACATAAAGTTATCTCTCTCTGTATCTGTTTCAAGCTCTTTTGCTTTTTTACCACAGTTCTCAGCCATGATTTCATTGAGCGTATCTTTTAGACGCTGAATCTCTTGGGCTTGGATTTGGATATCGGTTGATTGCCCTTGTGCGCCACCTGATGGTTGGTGAATCATAATTCGAGAGTTTGGCAGAGAGTATCTCTTTCCTTTGGTTCCCGATGAGAGTAAAAATGCCCCCATAGAAGCTGCTTGACCGATACAGATGGTCACAATGTCAGGCTTGATATAGTTCATGGTATCAAACATAGAGAGACCACTTGTAATAACCCCACCAGGAGAGTTGATATAGAAGTAGATATCTTTGTCTGGGTCTTGTGCTTCTAAAAATAGAAGTTGTGCCACAATAGTTGATGCTACTTGGTCATTTACTTCACCACTAAGCATGATGATTCTGTCTTTTAATAGTCTTGAATAGATATCATATGAACGTTCACCACGACCTGTCTGCTCTACTACATAAGGGATATAACTCATTATTTGTACCTTTGGATATTTATTAATTTTAATTTATAGGAGAATACACTTTTTTTACTTAAGATGTATTGTGAGATGTGGGTATTGCTACCCACATTAAGATATTTCTATATAAATATTTGGAGAAATATTATTTGTCTAAACCAATAATTTTTGCAAATAGTTTGTCCTCTATCATGCCCATTTTTACAGCTGGTAGAAGATTGTTTTTTTGATAATACTCAATCATCTGTTGAGGGTCTTGACCGTTCATCATCGCTTCATAGTAAAGGGTTTGAGATACTTCTGTGTCATTTACTTCGATACCCTCTTTTTTTGCCAATGCGTCAACTAGGAAAGTTGCTTTTACAGAGTCTATCGCTACTTCTCGAACCGACTCTCTAAGCTCTTCTATTTTTTCATCGTTTCCTTTGAACGTCTTCAACTCCTCTTCACTCATCTCTTGTGCTTTTTGGTTGATTTGTGCATCAATCTCTTGGTCTACAATATTTTGTGGAAGATCGAAACTGTACTCAGCTACCAGTGCGTCCATAAGTTTTGGTTTAAGCTCATCATTGTAAAGTTTTGATACTTTTTCAGATTGGATTTGCTCTTTGATTTTATTTTTTACAGTTTCAGCTGTCGCATCTTCAACACCTGGAAGCAATCTTTTTACCATCTCTTCATCAAGCTCAACTTGACCACGTGCTTTTATCTCATGAAGTGTTACGGTAAAGACAGCCTCTTTTCCTGCTAAATCTTTTGCTTGGTAATCTTCAGGGAAGGTAACAGTGATATCTTTGGTCTCATCTCTGTTCATACCTACCATTTGTTCTTCAAATCCTGGGATAAATTGACCAGAACCCATAATAAGCTCAAATGCTTCAGCTTTTCCACCTTCAAACTCAACACCATCAACTTTTCCTAAAAAGTCAAACTTCGCTTGGTCGCCATCTGCTAATGCTCTATCTTCTTTGAGTTTTTTAAATGGAGAGTTATTTTCAAGAAGCGTTGAAAGTCTCTTGTCAATCTCACTCTGCTCAACAGTTGGTTCATCGTAGCTAGGAGCTAGTTTCGCATATCCCTCTACTTCAATGGTTGGTCTAAGAGAGATAAGCAGTTCAACTTCAACCCCACCCTCTACTTTTTCATACTTTTTAAAAGTTGGGTCACCGATAATATCTGCTTCATTAATATTTAACTCCTTTTTACCCTCAGCTACTATGGTCTGTACCGCTTCGCTCTCTGCATCTTGAGTTAACTTGTCTCCATACATCTGTTTGATAGTCGCAGGAGGTACTTTACCTTTTCTAAAACCATCAACGTGCGTAGTTTTTGCAAGTTGTGTTGCCATTTTGTTGAGACTTTTCTCAATATCTGAATTCTCAATTTTTGCTGTTACCAATACGTTTGCCGTATCAGTTTTTATAGCTGTAATGTTCATTACAATCCTTTATCCATAATAATTCTTGGAATTTTAGCAGAAGTAGGCTTATATTCATAAGAAATGGGTAAAAGGCTTACTTTCTGTAGAAAAACTTCACTAAAACTACCCTTATCAATCATCTATTAATCAAAGTTGAGTATATTCTTTATTAAATTTAAAACATAGGACAAATAGTGCGACACATTACTGCCTTAATATTACTTCTACTCTTCACACTTACTGCTCAATCCGAGACACTAAAAGTGGGAGTTAAACTCTCTGAACCATGGGTAATGTATGATAAAAATGCAACGATTGAGGATCGGAAACCTAAAGGTTTCAGTATCGATTTATGGAATAAAATAGCCGAAAAAATGGGTGTAGAGACAGAGTGGGTCTATTATGATTCTACTTCAGAACTTATTGACTCCACCCAAAAAGGAGAGGTAGATGCTTCTATCTCTGCGGTAACCATCACTTCAAGTCGTGAAACCAAGATAGATTTTTCCAACTCGATGTATGAGTTGGGACTACAAGTAATGATGGATGCTACCAAATCATCTGCATCTGTTTTGGAGCTAATGGGAAAAGAGATTAAAAAAATGATGACAACTCAGGCGGTTATTATCTTTTTTATTTTTCTCTTTATCACCATGCATTTACGTTGGTATATCGATAGCAGAGATGATAAATCTAACCTATTTGACAAACGATATAGCTCAGGAATTATCGACTCTTTTTGGTGGGGAATCACCATGTTAGTTACATGGGAGACTCCACCAAGCAAAGGGATAGCTCGAACCATTGATTTAATGTGGCATATTGTGGGAATTATTGCGATTAGTATCCTCACGGCGATTGTTACCTCAGCACTGACAGCCCAAGCGATTGGTGGCTCTATCCGTTCAGAGAAAGATTTGGCAGGGAAATATATCGCAGCAGTGGCTACGGATGCTCCACGAAAATATGTGGAAAAAATAGGGGCAAATGTGATTCCTGTCAAAACCCTAGCAGAGGGAATAGAGTTGGTACGCACTGGAAAAGCAGTAGCGTTGGTACATGATGGCCCACGGCTTGTCTATCTTGCCAATCAAATTAATAAAAAAGAGAAGAAAAAGGTATTGGCAGTTGCTCCCTTTAAGTTTAATCCTCAAAACTATGGGGTGGTTTTCCCTTCAAAGAGTGAGTTAAAAGAGAAGGTAGACCGTGTTCTCTTGAAACTAAGAGAGTCTGATGGACTTGACAAAAGTTATCATGAGAAGCTTCAAGAGAAGTGGTTAAAGATAAAATAATATACTTTTTCAAAATGTATAGGAGAGCAGATGCAACAGCCTAAGATAAGAAGAGATAAAATAGACACCATAATATTACGCTGAACAGCTTCTCTCTGGGCATATTCATCAATCAGGCCACCTCTGTGAAGAGATGTTACTACTTCCTCAATCCAATAAAAATGGTGTGATTAAATAACGCCCAACTCTTTAAAAATCTCTTTGAAAATATCATTAACTTCTAGTAGTTGATGATAAATCATACCAAAAGCTTTATCTTCTACAACCCACTCTTCAAGGTGTTGTATACTTTGACTTTTTTCATCTTCTGATAGGATATCTGACGTTACAATCGCCGTTTTTATCTCTTCTATTCGCTCTTTTGGCACAATAAATCCTTTTTTAGTTATTATATTCTATTTTTTATTATATTCTATATTGGTTTAATTTCAGTCTAGGTTAGATTGGTTTTCTCTCTATTATCCTCGCTTCATCTCGCCTTTAAAGGTATAGAGTCCGTGAGAGAGATTTCCTACTTTTTCAAAGCCCAATGACTTCATGGCGTGTTGTACTTGATAACTTCTGCTTCCTGAGAGACAATAGATAATCATCTGTTGGGCTTTTTTACTGTTTAATGTTTCAACTTCTGCATAAAAATTTGAGGTAGGGATAAGGGCATCTGTTCCTACAATATGGGTTTGGTTATACTCCATCTGTTCACGTACATCTATGAGGGTAAAATCAACCATCTTAAGGGTTCGAGCTTCGATAAGTGCTTCAAGTTCATCGCCGTCTAACTGTTCTTTTTGAACCAGCTGTTCTGCCTCCTCTTGGGTTAATCCACGAGAGTGTTTATGGACAATCTCTTCTATTACTTCTGCTCTGGTCTGTTGCTCCACATATTCAGGAGTACAGAAAATTCCACAGTGACATAGCCCATCTTCGGGAATCTCTTTCTCAATGGCTGGTTTACAGGGACAGATTCGATTGTTGGCTTTTTTTTGCTCCTCTTTTGTCTCACCCTCTACCATAAAACAGGGACAAAATCGTTTTCCATACATAAGCTTGTTTCGAGCAAGTCCCATGGCAACACCCTCATTGACATCTTCGTTTGGATTTTGAACCCAACCGAAACTTTTGTTGACCTTTTGTACAAAACTCCATGTTTTTTCTAGTTCGGTCTTAAATTCAGCCGAATGCATATCTACTGTTTTCATCGCTATTCCTTATTGTTTAATTCTATTTTTTTATTCTATTTCTTTAACAGAGAAGAATTCTACAACAATATTATTAATCTTTTGTCGTCTTCTCTCTACGACTCTGTAAAAATGTCTGAAGAAGAATAATGGCAACCCCTAAATCTATCATCACATCGGCATAGTTGAAGATGGCAAAATCAAAACCACAGTGCCATGCGATGTAGTCTACCACCCCCTCTTGGGTAAAACGGTCATAGATATTGCCAAATGCTCCCCCTACAATTAATCCCAATGCCAGAGCGTACTGTTTGAGATATCCCTCATAGAGAACATAGATGAGTACACCTATCACCAAAATAAGCTGTACCCATTTTAGATTTTCTCCCAAAAAAGAGAGCATGGAGAAGGCAACTCCTTTGTTGTAGTAGAGTTCAAGATTGATACATGAACCCTCCATTATCATGGCATACTCTACACCATCTACGGCATCCATTGCCCATAGTTTAATGTTGTGGTCGATAATAAATGTCCCAATGGCAAGGAGTAAAAATATGGTAATATTTCGGGTCATTACGAGAGTTCCTTTGTAAAAAATTTAACAGTTTTTTGCATCATCTCATTTAAAAGTTTTTTATCTTTTCCTTCTAGTAATATGCGTATGAGATTCTCTGTACCTGAATATCTCACTAGGTGACGTATCTGTAGATTCTCTATCTGCAAGAGAATCTCTTTTGCCCCTTTTATCTTATCTATGGGGATTTTTTTAGATATTTGAATATTTTGTTGTAGCTGAGGATGAAGCTCAAAGACATCAAATGCTTCACTTGTTTTTTTATTGATAGAGATGATATAGGCAAAGGCTTGAAGTGCCGAGACCAAGCCATCACCTGTCTTGGCAAAATCAGAAAAGATGATATGACCACTTTGCTCTCCTCCAAAGTTTGCACCAACTTTTTTCATAACAGAGAGTACATGTTTGTCACCCACATCACTTCTCTCCAAGGTTAATCCATTTTGACCGAGATACTCCTCTAGTCCTTGATTGCTCATAACCGTGGCGATTACAGAAGTTGAGGAGAGCTTATTTTTATTTTTAAGATGTACAGCTAACGCACCAATGAGTTTATCACCATCAATGACCTCACCATTCTCATCAACAATTACAATTCTATCCGCATCCCCATCCAATGCGATACCTATATCAGCACGGGTCTCTAACACTTTTTGTGTTAACATCTCTGGATGCATCGCCCCACAGTTGGTGTTGATATTAAACCCATCAGGCTCACTGGCAAGAACGATAACATCAGCTCCAAGTTCCCGAAGAACCGTGGGTGCGACAGTATAAGCGGCACCATTGGCACAATCAATAACAATACGTTTCCCCACCAATGATAGCTCTCTGGGGAATGAGTTTTTAATCAAGACAATGTATCGCCCGATAACATCATCAATTCGCTTGGATTGTCCAATTGCTTTTTTGATGGCAAATCCATTTTCAATTAGCTCTGTATCATCAAAAATAGATTCAATTTTCTGTTCAGCTTTTTTATTAAGTTTGTCCCCATAACAGTTGAAAAATTTGATACCATTATCATAAAATGGATTGTGAGAGGCGGTTATCATAATCCCTGCATCACAACGCATATTCTCTGTGAGAAAGGCGATAGCAGGGGTGGGGAGTGGTCCTACTTGTACCACATCGTAACCCACAGCAGTGAGTCCTGAAACTAGGGCATTCTCGATCATATATCCTGAACGTCTTGTGTCTTTTCCTACCAATATTTTATTTGTTTTTGCTGTTTTTCTAAAGTGTATTCCTGCCGCCATCGCAAGTCTCATTACGGTAAACGCATTGAGTTTATCTCCTGCTAAACCTCGTACCCCATCGGTTCCAAATAGTTCCATAAATTATTCCTTAAATTTTATTTAAACATAATTTTATCACAATATCTAAAATTAACCTCTTAAGAGAAATAAAGATATAATACGCGAATTTTAAAACATCCCCCCTGATACGTAATTCAGGAGAAAATAAAGGTAGATTTTGAGTGAGAATTTAATCGGTTATATCGATAACCAAGGAAATATTATAGATACACAGAGTGCGGGTGAAAACCCTAATGCCAAGGCGATTGAGTATGACAACTCAGCTCCGTCTTTGGAGATAGTTCGTCACTCAACTGCACACTTGATGGCACAAGCGATTAGCGAACTTTTTACCAATGCCAAGTTTTTTGTAGGACCAAATGTTGATGAGGGGTTCTATTATGATTTTCGAGTTGATGAGAAAATTGGTGAAGAGGATTTAAAAAAAATCGAAAAGAAGATGAAGGAACTCATCAAGAAAAAATATAAAATTGAGAAGTATGAGATTACCAAAGAGGAGGCATTAACAAAGTTTGCCAATGATGACCTCAAACAAGCCGTACTAACTCGAATTCCTGATGGTATTATCTCGGTTTATAAGCAGGGTGACTTTGAAGATTTGTGTCAAGGACCTCATGTTCCTGCTCTAAGATTTTTACATAACTTTAAACTAACCCGTGTGGCAGGGGCGTACCTTGGTGGAGATGAGAAGGCAGAGATGCTTACCCGTATTTATGGTATCGCTTTTGCAGATAAAGAGGCTCTAAAAGCTCATATGAAGATGCTAGAAGAGGCAAAAAAACGTGACCATAGAAAAATTGGTGCAGAAATGGAACTCTTTATGTTTGATGAAGAGAGCGGAGCAGGGCTACCATTTTGGATGCCAAAAGGGTCACGTCTACGTCATAAATTAGAGACTATTTTACACAAAGCCCATAGAAGAAGAGGGTATGAGCCAGTAAGAGGTCCAGAGATTTTAAAAGCTGATATGTGGAGAACCTCGGGGCATTATGCCTGTTATGGTGAAAATATGTACCTTACTACTATTGATGAGCAAGAGTATGGGGTTAAACCGATGAACTGTATCGGGCATATTCAAATATTTAAACAGACAGGAAAAAGCTACCGTGATTTACCTGTAAAATATTATGAGTATGGGGTGGTTCATCGTCATGAAAAATCTGGGGCATTACATGGTCTGCTTCGTGTGCGTGAGTTTACCCAAGATGATGCACATATCTTCTGTGCTCCAAATCAGATAGCTTCAGAAGTTATTGAGATAGTTGAGTTTGTTGATTCTGTGATGAAACTCTTTGGATTTGACTACAGCATGGAGGTGGCAACCAAGCCTGAAAAAGCGATTGGTGAAGATGATGTTTGGGAATTGGCGACCCAAGGGCTAAAAGATGCACTTGATGAAAATAACTTACCATATAGCATTGATGAGGGAGGAGGAGCATTTTATGGTCCAAAAATTGATGTAAAGATTACCGATGCACTTGGACGAAAGTGGCAGTGTGGAACAATTCAAGTAGACTTCAACCTCCCTGCGCGTTTTGAGGTGGAGTATGTCGATGAGGACAATACTCGTAAACAGCCTGTGATGATTCACCGGGCTATTTTGGGGTCATTTGAGCGTTTTATCGCTATTTTGACAGAGCATTATGCAGGGGAGTTCCCACTTTTCCTCGCTCCTACACAGGTTATTTTTGTGCCTATCTCTGATGCCCATGTTAGTTATGCAAAAGAGCTTCAAAATGAGCTAATGGATATCGAAATTGATTGTGAAATCTTTGATAAAAATGACTCTTTAAATAAGAGAGTACGAAATGCAGAGAAGCAGAGAGTTCCCTATGTTGTGATTGTTGGAGACGAAGAGATTGAAAATCGAACGGTTGCGATTAGAAATCGACGTAAAAAAGAACAATATAATCTCTCTTTTGATGATTTTATGGTAGAATTAAGCCAACAACTAAATGAAGGTAAGATTTGAGTAGACAAAACAACAGAAACAACAGAGGAAGAAAGAAGCCAGACGAAACCATTATGAATGATAAAATCAGAGACCCAGAACTCCGAGTTCTTGGAGATGATGGAGAGCAATTTGGTATTATCTCTCGTAATGAGGCAATGAAAATTGCAGATGACAAAGGGCTTGATCTTGTCCTTATGTCTCCTGATGCTAAACCACCTGTGGCAAAAATTATGGACTATGGTAAGTTTAAGTATGAGCTTGAAAAAAAGAAAAAAGAGGCACGAAAGAACCAAAAAACCATTGATGTTAAAGAGGTTAAGTTCTCTTGTAAGATAGCTGAGGGGGATATCGCTTATAAAGTAAAACATGCAAGAGAGTTTCTTGAAGCTGGAAAGCATGTTAAACTAAGAGTATTTTTAAGAGGTCGAGAGATGGCAAACCCTGAATGGGGTATTGATGTGCTTAATCGTGTATGGCCAATGCTTGAAGATGTTGGAAACTTGGAGCAAAATGCCAAGCGTGACGGTCGTTATGTCAATATGTATGTGACACCATTAAAAAAATAATTAAATTTTATTATCTTTATTCATGGGAGTAGACATCGCTGTCTACTCTTTTCTTTCTCTATTTTAGCTATATTATAGTTTTTTGGATGATACTACTATGCCATCTTCGTCGGCATAGAGGTAGCCTCCTACTTTAAAAGAGACTCCCCCAAAATGTAAATCAATATCTCGTTCTGATGGTGCTATTTTGGTGCTTTTTCTAGGACAAGTCCCCAATGCCATAAGCCCCACTTTTATATCTTTGGTAATTTTTGTATCTCTGACATAGCCGTTAATAACAATACCTGCCCAACCATTTTTAAGTGCATATCCCATTAATGTATCACCCACAATAGCACAGTATCGGGCATAAACATCGACTACCACTACTCTACCATTGCCCTGTTCATCCCTGAGCATGGTTACAAGGTCGCTATTGTCTTTATCTAGGAGTATGGTTACTATCTCGCCTGAGAATGATGCTACTCCACCATAAGAGTGAAGCGTCTCAGCTACTATCTCTAGCTCTTTGCCATATGTATCACATAGGTCTGCTGTTGTAAAACTCATTGGCTCTTGCTCCCTGGTTTTATCGCTTCTGTTTTTCCCTCTTTACAGAGTGGACACTCTTCTGGTTGGTACATCTCAAAGGTAAAATCATCGAGTGCAAAGAGAGGTATATCACTAGAGAGTTTACACTCACTTTTTGCTTCAATGTCAGAACCTACACGTTTACAAAAACCACGATTTGCTAAAGAGGCAAATGCGACAATATTTCCACCAAGCTCCTCAATGGCTAAAGAGGCTTTCATAGCAGAGCCACCTGTGGTGATGATGTCTTCACAGATAAGAATATTCTCATCCTCTTTTACTTCAAAGCCACGTCGAAGCTCCATACCACCCTCTTTTTTCTCAACAAAGATAGAGCGAACCCCTAAAGCACGAGCCAGTTCATATCCTGCTAAAACTCCACCTAGGGCAGGGGCACAAACAGTATCTACTTTAATGCCACTCTCTTTGATAAGCTCTGCTAACGCATTACATAAAAGTTCAGCCGTCTTAGGCTCTTCTAAAACTTTGGCACTCTGTAAATATCGGCTAGAGTGGTTACCACTTGCCAAAAGAAAGTGTCCCTCTAGTAATGCATTGGCACTTTTATATACTTGTTCTACATTCATCACTATACTTTTAAGATATCTATCTCTTTTGTAGATAGAGTACTCTCTATGGTTGCAATATTTGAATCCGTAATTTTTTGAATTTCATCTTGTCCTCTTTTAGATTCATCTTCGGAGATATCTTTGCTTTTCTCTAACTTTTTAATTTTATCATTACCATCTTTTCGGATATTTCGAATGGCAATTTTTGCTTTTTCAGACATCCCTTTGGCCTGTTTTGCAATCTCTTGTCTCTGCTCAGATGTCATCGCAGGAAAGAAGAGCTTAATAAAGTCCCCATCATTATTTGGATTTACCCCAATATTTGCCTGTTGAATGGCTTTTTCAATATCACTTAAAAGGTTTTTTTCCCATGGTGTAATAGAGATGGTAGTCGCATCACTTACAATAACGCTTCCAACTTGATTAAGTGCAGTTGGTGTTCCATAGTAGTCTACCTTAATATGGTCAACAATATTGGTACTAACTTTACCAGTTCTAAGTGTAGAAAAGTCTCTTTTAAGTGCATCTATACTTTTTGTCATTTGCTCTTTTGTGTGGTTATAAACTTTATTTAACATAATTATTTCCTTATGATTATTTAGTGAGATTTTACCTTTTTTTTGCTTGATAGTGCGTTTAAAAAGATGTTATACAAGATAGATAGTTGTGATTTGGAAGAAGGGAAGTTTGAATTAGAGAGAGTTCTCTAATCCTAACTTATTTTTTTGTGTCGTTGTTCTCTGTTGTTACAGGTACAGATGTTGATGTCGAAATACCATCCGTGACCGATTGGTTTTTATCTTGGTTATAGAAATAACCCATTGCTAAAGTATTAGCAATAAATAGTATCGCTAGGGTAAAGGTCGCTTTTGCTAAAAAACTAGCAGGACCCTTTGCTCCAAACATTGACTCATTACTTCCACTGTAAGCACCGAGTCCCATACTGGAACTTTTTTGTAATAACACAGCAATTACAATGGCAATAGCCAATATAATTTGAACAACTAATAGGGTTGATATCATCGTTTCCTCTTTAAATTTAGGGTATAATTTCGGCGATTATACCCTAAATTAATTGAAGTTGAGATAAATATACCATAATGAATGTCCTACATGAGTTTTCAAGATTTGCCAAGCAGTATAATTCCTATAATATTATACAAAATAGAGTAGCTCAAGAGCTGGTTTTTAAGATAGAGAAGAACTACTATAACTCTATTATAGATATTGGTTGTGGTAGTGGTGCTGTCTATAAAAACCTTGTAAATAGAGATATAAAGTTCTCTGAATTTACGGCACTAGACTTCTCAACAGAGATGTTGAATCTCCATCCTTCATCTAAAAACATTACAAAAAAATCTTTTGATTTTAATAGTATAGAGGATTTTAATAAGTTAAAAAAACAAGATAATCAATTGATTGTCTCTTCTTCTGCACTGCAGTGGTCAGAGGATATCGCATGGACTTTAAAAGAGATATCAAGGTATGGAGATGAATTCCATTTTTCACTTTTTACCTCTAATACTTTTGCTACAATTCATAAAATTGGAAATATTCATTCTCCTATCTACTCAAAGGAGGAGCTTTTAGAAGTTTTTACTCAATACTATAACTTCTCTTATGAGATAAAAAACTATCAATTAAAGTTTAATAATACACCTTCAATGTTTAAGTATATTAAGCAGAGTGGAGTAAATGGTAAGGGGAATAAGTTAACCTATAAAGAGATAAAAAGAATTATTGATATCTATCCTTATGATTATTTGGAGTTTGAAGTATTGTTTGTGGTAGGGTCGGTAAAAACCGACCACTAAAATTAGTCGTCCATAATTCCTAAAAGTACCAATAGAGATTGGAACATATTAAAGAAGTTAATATAGAGTGACAATGCACCCATGACAGGAGTTTCATAAGCACCTGCTACAATATTTTGTGTATCAACCAGTACAAAGAAGGCTGATATCATTAAAACTGCCCCAGAGATGATGACAGACATGATTGGACTATGGAAAAATATTATATTTAAAATAGAACCAATAAATACAATTGCAAATGCAATCATAAGAGGTTTTCCATATGAGGAGAAGTCGGTTTTACTATTAATTGCAAAGAGGCTTAATCCTCCAAACATAGCAGAAGCTAAAAGAAAAGCATTTCCAACCGTAGCTCCACCACCTTTTGCCATGACCATACTGATAAGAGGCGTTAATACGAGTCCTCCAACAAAAGTAAATACAAATAGACCAATGGTGGCTAATGTCTCTTTGTCTTTAAGCATTGGCAGTGCAAACATACCAAATAGCATCCATGGAATAAATATAAACCATCTGTAAGCCATAAGCGTTTCAGCACCTATAATTGTAATTCCAGCATAGGCACCAAACCCTCCTGCAAGAAGCGAAGCTGCAAAATACTGATAAGTTTTTTTAACAAGTGTAGTACCTGCTGATTCATTTTCTACAGCATAACCTGTACTGTTTTGATTATTGTTTGTGTAGTCTCTATCATAAAGAGCCATAAATATATCCTTTATACATGAACAGATGATAACATAAGTTCATTAAATTATTTTGTCAAGTATATTAAGTTGAAGTTTAAAAGAAGTTTAAAAAAGTTTAGAAGTTTAAAATAGTTTATTTGATAGAAGTCTAAAGAACTCTTAGAAAAGAGAAAATCCCTTTTCTAAGTAAAAGTTTTTAATACCTATTAATATAGACCTAAAGACTCCATTGTAGCTACAGATAGACCAGCAACTGGTAAACCTTTAGCTTTTTGGTATGCTCTTGTTGCTGCTCTAGAGTCTGCACCCCAAACACCATCAATTGCTCCATTATAGAAACCTGCAGACTGAAGTGCTTCCTGTACTCTAGTAATTGTATGATCAGTCATACTTGATTTACATACAATTGGTACCCATTTTGCATAACCTTCAGAAATTTTCTTTCTTTTAGTTACTGTTTTGTATGTTGCAGGAATAGCAGTTCTTCTTTCACTTGCAGGTGTAACAAGTTTTCTAAGTTGTACAGTTGTGTATTGAGCAGGTGTTCTTACAGTTCTGCTTGTTGCTGGTGTAGCAACAACTCTTTTAGAAACTTTATTATATTTAGCAGGGGTAGCTGTTAAACAGATTCTATTACATTGGTTTGTAGCACGTGTTCGTGCATTTCTACCACTAGCATCTGACCAAGAGTATGCTCCATCTTGTACTTTTTTTCTTTTTGTTATAGTTTTATAAGTAGCAGGAATTGGTATAGTTCTTGTAGAAGCTGGAGATACCATTTCTTTTATTTGAACAGTTTTAAACTCTGGAGGAGTTGTTACTTTTCTTGTTGTGGCTGGTTTTGCAACAACTTGTTTTGTTACTGTTTTATACGATGGTGGAATCTCTACCAAACAAACAACTTCTGATTGGTTACATCCTCTATCTTGACATTTAGTTCTTTTCCACTCTGTTCTAGCAGGAGCAGTTTGAATTTTTTGTCTTACAGTTTTATATTGAACTGGTGTTTTAATTAATCTCTCTGTACCTTGAGATACTTGAATTCTTTTAGAAACAGTTCTATATTTAGCAGGAATAGATATAACTTTTTCACTTGCTTCAGAAGCTAATACTTTTTCAGTGGTAGTGGCATATTTCTCTGGTCTATAATGCTCATAGTAACAAGTACCTGGTGTTGCAGCAGAGATATTCATACCAGCCGCAGCTGCTGATTGAACACAAGTATTTGAAGCTTCTGGAGCATTTCCACCAAGACTTGTTCTCCATGTTTGTTGAGCTGGTTTAGCCAATACTTTTTCATATACGGTTCTATATGTAGCTGGTTTAGTTACAATTCTTTCTGTACCATCAGAAATTTTTATTTTCTCTGTAACCATTCCATATTTTGCTGGAATAACATGAACTTTTTCACTCGCTTCACTTGCAAGAATTCTTTCTGTAGTTGTAGTATATTTAGCTGGATAAAATGCTTTTGTAAAACATTGACCAGGTCTTGCTGGTGGTAAATCATCCCCATCAATTGATGATTGAGCAGTAGCAGTTGATACCATAACTGCTGCAGCAGCCAATGATAATTTAAGTGTATCTTTTATTGTCATAACATTCTCCTATGTATTTAATATGCAAAAAATTAACGCATCAGTAATTATAAGTAACTTTTCCTATCGTAAAGCTTAAAACAAAAAATAATAAAAAAATAAGCAAAAGTTTTTATTTTAACATTTAATAATCTTTATTATTTGATTTAAATGCTTACTTGAACCGAAATTATTCATCTAGGGTAGATGAAGTCCTGTATAAGATGTATGGTTTTCTATAGATTTGAAAGAAAAGTAAACTTTTTCAAAAGAATTAGCAAAACTCCTTGACAAAGAAAGTAAATTTGTCTATAATACGCGTCCAAGAACGGATGGACGACTTAGAGTTTAAGTCAGAGAGTCGAAAGTTTTTGAAAGTGATCTTTAACAACCGAATATAAGTAAACAAAAAATCAACGTCTATTTGAGTTTTTTTCGATGTTTTTTAAATAAAAACACGACAAAAAGAGAGCTTAATTAGAAAATTATTTAGTTAAGTGATTCTTTGAAA
>CAYVNI010000056.1:0-8587 GCA_964452815.1 uncultured Sulfurovum sp. | reverse complement strand
TCCTATCTTAGATGCATCTTTTCCTCCTGCTTGGGCAAAGTCTGCTCTTCCTCCACCTCCACCACCAAGGATAGGGGCTATCTCTTTTATCCAGTTCCCTGCTTTAATGGTTGTCTCTTTTGAACCACAGGCAATCATGACCCTGTCGCCTTTTTTCTGAAAAAGCATAATGGCGATGGTGGGATATCTGTTTTTAGCCTCATCAATAAGCTCTTTGATGTCTCCTGATTCTACCTCTTCTACGATAATGGTTATGCCGTTGATTTCAGAGGCTGTTAACTCTTTTTTGGTAGAGTTTAGGGCAAGTTTGAGTTCAGATTTTAAGGATTTGATATCCTCTTTTAGTTTATTGATTCCTACCATTGGGTTTTGGTTTTTAAGTTCAGTTTTGACTTCGTTTAGTATCTCTCTTAGGGTGTGAACCTCTGCTAGGGCTGATTTGCTACAGAGTGCTTCGATTCTTCTGACTCCTGCACTGACCCCTGACTCTTTGTTAATCATAAAGAGACCAATTTCGGAGAGGTTGTTGACGTGTGTTCCTCCACAAAGCTCTACCGAGGCATCACCCATGCTAACCACACGCACTTTGTCGCCGTATTTTTCACCAAACAGTGCCATTGCTCCTGCCTCTTTGGCATCATCTACGGACATGATTTCTGTTTTTCTATCTATTGCTCGGCTGATTTTATCATTGACCCACGCTTCGACTTTGGTTAACTCTTCGCCTGTCATCGCTTGGGGGTGAGAGAAGTCAAAACGCAGACGTTTATCATCATTCATTGATCCTGCTTGTGCAATATGGTCACCCAAAATGGCTCTAAGTCCTGCATGGAGTAGGTGGGTGGCTGAGTGGTGTCGCTCTATCTCGGTTCGTCGGTTGTGAACAAACGCTTCGACCCTGTCACATACTTTGATGATTCCTTCTACTTTGGACATATTCATCTCCAAAAACTTCTTGGTCTCCACCACTTTAACTGTTGGTTTTGCTCCATCAAAGTCCAAAACTCCTGTGTCGCCAACTTGTCCACCCGATTCGGCATAAAATGGGGTATTGGAGAGGAAAACCCAACCTGTGCCGTCTATCTCTTCTACTCTTTTAAACTTCTCATCAAGAAGGGCGAGTACGGTTGCTGGGCTAGAGGTTTTTTCATATCCCACAAACTCATTGAGTCCAAAGCTCTCTTTTATATCTTTGAAATCTCCTGTGGCTACTGCCTCTCCTGTCCCTTTCCATCCTGCTTTTGATTGTGCTTTTTGGGCTTCAAGTTTGGCATTGAATGTGTCAATATCTAGCTTGATATCTTTCTCTCGAAGCATATCTTCTGTCAGGTCAAGAGGGAAACCATAGGTGTCGTTTAGTTTAAACGCAACCTCTCCATTAAACATATGTTCAGTCTTCTCTAGCTCGGTATTAAAGAGCTTAATTCCATCTTCAATCGTTTTGAAAAAACGCTCCTCTTCAAGTTTCATTGAGGTTTTAATACTCTCAGCTCTTTCAGGAAGATAGGTGTACTGCTCCCCCATGGTCTCCACAAGGGTATCGACCATTTTGTACATAAATGGTTCTCTAAGTCCTAGCAGATAACCGTGACGGATGGCACGTCTCATGATGCGTCTAAGCACATATCCACGCCCATCTTTGTCAAAGTTAATCCCTTGTGCTAAGAGGAATGAACAGGAACGCAAGTGGTCAGCAATAACACGATAGGAAGCAGAGTTTGATGCGTCATAATCATAGGCTGTTCCAACCATCTTTGAGAGTTGGTCGATATAGGGGATAAAGAGTGTTGAGTGGTAGTTGTTGAGTACGCCCTCTTTAATCGCCGCAACCCTCTCAAAGCCCATTCCTGTGTCGATACTTGGTTTTGGAAGTGGGTTTAAGTTGCCCTCTGTGTCTCTTTCGTACTGCATAAAGACCAAGTTCCAAATCTCTAAGAAACGGTCACCCTCTCCACCCATGTAGTCCTCTTCACCATTGAAGTGTTCAGCCCCTTGGTCATAGAAGATTTCAGAACAGGGGCCACACGCTCCTGTGTCGCCCATTGCCCAGAAGTTCTCTTTGTCATCAAACTTCATGATTCTATCTTTTGAGATGTGTTTTTGCCATAGCTCATACGCCTCATCATCATCTTCATGTACCGTTACCCAGAGCTTTTCAATTGGAAGATTTAGGTATTTGGGTGAAGTGATAAACTCCCAAGCATATGCCATAACCTCCTCTTTAAAGTAGTCTCCAAAAGAGAAGTTACCCAACATTTCAAACAGTGTGTGGTGTCGTGCTGTGTAGCCTACATTGTCAAGGTCGTTGTGTTTTCCACCTGCTCTAATACAGGTCTGAGAGCTTGTCGCACGTGGAGGATTAGGAATAGGGGCATCTCCTGTAAAGATACTTTTAAAAGGAACCATTCCTGCATTAACAAACATAAGCGTACCATCATCATCAATCGGTACAAGTGGACTACTCGCGTTTAGTGTGTGTCCTTTGCTCTGAAAAAAGTCTAAAAATTCTTGTCTAATATCCATTGTAAAACCCCGTGTTTTTAATTGTGGATATTTTATCTAAATTGTGGTTATTTTGAGGTAAACTTTTTCATCTCTTTGGTTAATTTTTTATAAAGCTCATTGAGCCATGGGTGTTTGTCTTTTTTTATATTGACGGTTATCTTTCTAAAATCCACAGGGGCTAGGATGACTTTTACATTGCTCATGCCTACTTTTTTCACCAGTTTATAGAGTTCCTCTATCCCCTCATCTCCGATGGGAACACACCCAATGGTTCGATTTTTCCCGTGTATCATGATATCTCCTCCTAGCCCTGTGCGTTTCTCTTTTTTGGCAGATTTTTTATCAAAGGCATTGGGGTAGTTGAGTCTCAGGGAGAGGTGGAATTTGCTGTTGGGGTTGAGGTGGGTGATAGTATAGAAACCTTCGGGGATTTGTCGGTCTCCCTTTTCTATTTTGGGCCCGAGTTGTCCTGAAAAAGCTGTAAAGGGGTAGGTGGTGATAAGCACCCATTTTTTATGAAGCTCTCCCCACACTTCTACTTTTCGTTCATGTTTCATGCCGATTATGGTAAGTTTTTTGGGGTAGAAGACAAAGCCACCACTGCCTAGATGGGTATTGAGGCGTTTTTCTGTGGAGATTTTTATTTTTGGTGGGATATAGGGGGTGGCTCTCCATGCCGATAGGTTGGTATCTAGGTGTTTTTTTTGACACGCTTTACACTTGGGGCAAGAGATGGGCTTTGTGTCAATCTTTTTATTAATTTTTTCATAATAGGGATACCATATCTTCTTACCAAAAGAGTAAAAAGAGAAGAGTGCCATAAGTTGCAACAGTATAAACAGAGCGATAACCGTAAAGGGATGTCGGATACTCATGGGTTAAAACTCTTTAGGAGTGTGGCTATCTCTTCTGCCCCATCTTGCTCTATCATCTTTTGAAGTTTTTCACTTCGGCTTCTCATACTGGAGTCTAAAATTTTAATAACAGAGTTGGTATCAATCTCCCCTTCACGCTTTAGCCATGCGACATCCTGCTCTACTAAAAACTGTGCATTGTGGTACTGATGGTCTCCTGCTGCATAGGGATATGGGATAAAAAGTGCTGGACAAGCGATGGCAGAGAGTTCCCATAGGGTAGAAGCACCTGCTCTTGCAACAGCAAAATCGGCTTTTTCCATATGGCTTGATAGCTCTGTTGTAAATCCAAACACATCTGCTTCTACTCCTATATCTAAGTAAGATTGTTGGGTCTGTTCAATATTGCGTTCTCCTGCTTGGTGGATAATATTGATATTTTTCTCTTTGAGTAGTGGGGCTAAATCAAGAGCAAGTTTATTGATTGCCATTGCCCCTTGTGAACCACCTAAAAAGATAACGGTTTTTATCTCACCTCGGATACGTGATTTTTCAAAGAACTCTTTTTTAATGGGGTAAGCGTGGATAGGACTCTCCTCTTCATAGGAGGAGATAAAGGAGTGTGCATAGGGGCGAAGTAGTTTGTTTAGAGAACCAATCGCTGCGTTTTGTTCATGAATTACAAGGGGTATCCTTAATATCTTAGCTGCAAATGAGGTAGGAGCAGCTGAGAACCCACCCACACAAAAGACCACTTTAGCATGGGACTCTTTAAGTACTTTTCTGGCTTGTACTGTCGCTTTAGCCAACATAAAAAGGGATTTAACCTTACCTAAGAGACCTTGGTTTACCACCCCTTGTGTGTCCAAAAAAACTTTTTTTGAAAACTGTTTATCCTCTTCAAACCATCCTCTATCTTGTCCTTTTTGGGAACCTATGTAGATAAGGTTCTCACCGACTAACTCCTCTTTTACTGCTTTGATAATAGCAAGGTGACCACCTGTGCCTCCACCTGTCATAACAATACTCATTTTTTTCTCTCCTCATATAGTGTTTCGGGTTTGATGACCTTTTTTGAAATCATTAGTACCAATCCTATGCTAAGACACGAAGCGATAATCTGTGAGCCTCCATAGCTTAGGAATGGCACGGCGATACCTTTAATGGGGGTAATCCCCGAGATACCAAAACTGTTTATGATAAATGAAAAGGTTATTAGTAGGGCTACGCCTACGGCAAATAGATAGTAGACAGGGTTCTCTACCGTGGCTGCGATTTTGAAGATACGAAAGATAATAAATAAAAATGCAAAGACCACAACAAGGATAGAGATAAAACCTAACTCTTCCATCATTCCTGCTAATACAAAATCGGTATGTACTTCAGATAAAAACCCCAATTTGTATTGACCATTTCCAATCCCTTGACCCCAAAAACCACCATGATTAATAGCATCAAGAGAGTTGGAGATTTGATAACTTTGAAGTCTGTTGGCCTCATTATCAAATGATAAAAACCACTCTTGGATACGTTTTAATCTATGAGGTTGGGTGATAATAAGAAGAATAAATCCTGTAAGTCCAATACCAAAAAGGATAGAGAAGAAGCGAAAACTGCTTCCCACCAAGATAAAAAGGACAATAAGGGTAGCCGAGATAACCACAGTCTGTCCTAAATCTTTTTGGAAAACGGCGATAAGGAGGGTGGAGACGATAAGGATGGCAACATAGGGGACAAAGACTTTAATCTCTTGAATCAAGGGAATTTTTCCTTTTGGAAGTCGTGTTCTGACCAGTGACCAAGAGATAAACATGATAAAGCCAATTTTATAAAACTCTACAGGAGTAATGGAGATAGAGCCTAGATTTATCCAACGTTTTGCACCCCCTACACTATAAACAAGTGTCTCAGGAAGAATGGGCATACTCAGAAGAATAAAGAGGAAAAAGAGAAAAAGCATAATTCCTATGGGACGAAACCATCGGTCTGGGTCAAGTTTACTTAATCCAATCATAATAAAAATACCAATGCTTACGGCAATCAATTGACGAATAAAAAAATGAGATTGCGTATAGTTGTTTTGAATAACAATGTAGCTAGAGAGAGAGTAACTCATAACAAGCCCAATGAGGAGAAGTAGGATGGTCGTGGCAAATAATGGTTTATCTATCATGCTATGTTTTCTTTATTTATTTAAGTTTTTTTGATATTTTATCAGAATTTTTTGAAAATCATAGTAAAATATTAACCATAATATAATAGTTTAATAAGAACTTATAATATACAACTAGTGTCATAAAATCAATAGGATTATAATGGAAGAAGAGTATAGTGAAAATAGGATAATACGGTATAGAAGTAGTATTTTACTTGGTATGTTTATTCTGATTGTTTTGTTATTGATGGTCTTTCTTGTTACGGTTTTAAGTACCTCTCTTTCAGGTGGATACACAGGAGATAGATTTACCTCAATTGAGAACAAGGCGATGAGAGGAAAGATTATCTCAGCAGATGGGTATACCTTGGCATACAGTCAAAAGCATTATCGTGCAGAGATAAATACGCGTAGTATTGACCCAAAAAAGAGAGACCTCTTCATTAACCTTTTCTCTATCTACAGTGGTATCTCAAAAGAGAAGTTAAATCGTAGGTTTATCAGTAGAAAAGGTAAAGCGATAAAGGGAAGAATTATTCTGTGTAATAATATTGATGTGCGTCTTGCCAGTGATTTGAAAGCATTGGGGTATAAGATGAATAAGATGAAAATCTTTCAACCTTTGAACAGAAACAAACCTCATTTGGTGATTGGCTTGGATATTATAGAGGATAAAGAGAGCAGATATTTTCCTCATAAAAAGACATTTTCACCACTTTTAGGCTATGTTCAAAGTAAAGAGAAAAATAATTATAAAGCACCTGTCTCTGTTAAGGGGTTGGAGCGTTCTTACGACTCCTATCTTCTGCCTGAAAAAAATGGTTTAATCAAAGGGAAAAGAGATGTCTTTGGTACAGTTCTCTTGACAGGAGAGAGCAACAAAGTAGCACGAAGAGATGGAATGAACTTGCAACTCAACATCACATTGGATTTTCAAAAAGATATTGAGAAAATTGTAGACAGTATGAAAGAGCAGGTGGATGCAGAGGAGATTTTAGTCTCGGTAATGGATTCAGCAACAGGAAATCTTTTGGGATTGGCGAGTTCTGAGAGGTTTGACCCCGACAATATACGTCAAAAAGATGTTATGTCTCTTAACCCAAATTTTTCAGAGTATCTCTATGAACCTGGTTCTGTTATCAAGCCTTTGACATTAGCGATTGCCCTTGATGCCAAAAAAGTAAAATTAACAGATAAGTTTAAACTTGGTGGAAAATATAAAGTTACTGAGAAGTATACCATTACTGATGATGATTATTTCAAATATCTCTATCCACGAGGTATCATTGTTCACTCTTCAAATATTGGTATCGCCAAAATTGCATGGCGATTAACAGGAAAAGAGTTTTATGCTGGTCTCCGTCGTTTTGGTTTGGGACAAAAGAGTGGTATAGATTTATCCAAAGAGTTGGTGGGAAGAATTAAAGCCCCTTACCACTTGGAGGATGCCACCTACAGTGGTAATACGGCGTATGGATACAGTATGTTTACCAATTTTATGCAGATGACAAGAGCTTATGGGGCATTTAACAACAATGGTGTTGCTGTTACACCTAAAATTGTAAATAAACTTTTCGATAACTATGGTCGTGTCTATGAGGTAAACAGAGAAGATATGTCTGCCCAAGCCTGTTCCCCAGAGAGTGCCAGTAAAATTCATAATATATTAGAAGCAGTGGTTGAGAGTGGAACAGGAACCTCTGCACAATATGATGGTTTGGAGATTGGGGGAAAAACGGGAACAGCCCATATCGCCTACAAGGGGAGATATATCGAAGAGTATCACAGTAGCTTCTATGGTTTTGCTAATGATGAACTTGGTAATAAATTTACCATAGGAGTGCTTGTTATTCGTCCTAAAAAGGTCTATTTTTCTTCTCAAACAGCGGCTCCAACGTTTTTTAAAGTTGTTAAAAAAATGGTAGAGTATAGTTACTTGACACCTAACCCAGAGTTGGCAAAAAAACATCTGAAGAAGAGATCAAAAGTACGGAATAAAAAGCGTAAAGCGTATCTCAGAAAGATAGATGCGTATAACAGAAAACAAGAGCAGTTAAACTCAGAAAAAATTCTATCAGAAGAGTTTAGTGAAAATATAAATTAAACAAGGAGAATAGTAATGAATAGCGTAATTAAAAATATCGTAATCAAAAAAAGTATCGCCATTATGGTTTTATTGGGATTTTTTGGTGGATGTGTGGGTGTTGACCCTCAAGGAAGAGGTTACTCTATGGCTATTCCAATGAGCATGATAAACTCTGCGTTGGCAGATAACTTTCCAGTAAGTCAAAAGGTGAGCTATGGAATGGTAAGTGGATTGGTCAATATTGAAGACCCAACTATTCTAGGAAAATCAGGAAGCGATAAACTCGGCGTTGGTACAGCGTTTAAGTTTACCAATATGTTTATTCCAAATGGCATTGTTGGTAAGATAAATCTGGCTTCAGGTGTACGTTATGATGCCAAGAGTAAAAATTTATTTTTAGCAAATCCTATGGTAAATGAGCTAAAATTTCAAAACTTTTCTATGGCAAAATATCTAACCGCTGAGATGAGAAATGCCATTGGATTGGTTATCGCCAACGCTGTTGCCAAAAAACCAATTTATAACATCAATAAGAGTTCAACACTCTCAAGTATGGGAAGTGGATTGGTCAAAGGAATAGATGTGCGTAACGGTCAAGTATTTGTTACTTTTGGATTTTAGGGATTAGTACCTATGAATAATAAGCCTAAATATACCCTATTTAAAAATGCCTCTTATGCGATAGATGGGCTAGTTCATGCCATTAAAACTGAGACCTCATTTAAAATAGAGGTAGCCATAGCAATTATATTGCTACCTATCATCTACTTTTTACCATTTATTTTAACTTATAAACTTATTTTGATGATTACCTATTTTATTATAATGATTGCAGAGCTTTTAAACTCTGCTGTTGAAAATGTGGTAGACTTGGTCACTACCGAGATACACCCTCTTGCTAAAGCGGCAAAAGATGTGGGAGCTACAGCTGTATTTTTTTCAGTTATGTTGCACCTGATTTGTTGGGTGGTTATTCTATTAGAGTAT
>CAYVNI010000055.1:0-1823 GCA_964452815.1 uncultured Sulfurovum sp. | reverse complement strand
CTGTGCGACTTTGAGGGAAAAGATAAACAGATAGTCATCAATACAATTTTGAAAAGAATTAGAGAACTAACCAAAAATGATGATATAGAGTATAAAAACTATTTGGAGAAAGTAACGATTTTATCAACAAATAGAGATTTGGAAGAGAATGTAAAAAAAGGAGCAAATATGTTAGCTGTAGATATTGAAAATATACCGTTTTATCGAGATGGATTTGAAAAAGGAGCAAAAGAGGCTACTTTTCAAAATGCAATAGTCATGATTGAGAGATTTCATCTTTCTATAGATGCTATTGTTAAAGAGTTAAATATCAAAAAAGAAGAGCTTTTAGAGTACATAAAACTAAAACAAGAGGAGAAGTAGCCCAACAAGCTACCTCTCTTTTTCCAACATATTTTTGGAAATTATTATAAATTAAAAGCATTAATTAAAGAGTATGATATTGATTTCATCCAACCTACCCAAAAATCCCCCTCAACTCCTCTCTATCCATCTTCCCAAGCCAATTCTCCCCAATAGATACACTTAGCAGAGCGATTGAGGTGGTTGAGTAGGATTTCCCCTAAAGAGATAGAAGATTTTGTTTTGGGGCTTGATGACCTAATAGATGAGTTTATGGATATGCAAAATATGGATAACCGTAATTTCTCATTATTTACTTTTTTTCACCACTTTTGGTATATTTTTTAAAATTGGAATACCTATTTTATGGGATTTTGGTCTTTTTAAGCACCTCTTTTTGGGTAAATTTGGGTAAATAATGAGAAGTTACGGATAATCCAATAAATCCAAAAAAGATAAGTTACAATACAACATATCAAAAATAATTTAGGAGTTAGCAATGAAAACAACAACCACAATAGGAATTACAGGACATAAAGACATTGTTGTCACAGAGCAGCCAAAGCATTAGCAGAGCTTTTGACTCAACCATACTCTATTGGCGATATATTTACCAAAGTTAGAGCCAAAGTATCAGCCGATACCAGAGGGAAACAGAAACCCTATTATGCACCCCATTTTGAGAATATTTTGTATTTGAGTAGTAGAACTATTCCTACCCCTCAACCAACAGTTAAACCACACTCAACCAAAGGGATTACAACTATAGATGGATTAATGTATCAAAATCAACCCTTTTCTGCACAAGATAAACGAAACTTTGATAATCAAAAAGAGGGTGGTAGAGTTTGGACATGGAGTGGAGCAAAAAAATACTGCAAAAATTTAACACTTGGTGGATATAGTGATTGGAGATTGCCTACTAAAGCAGAGCTTATGAAACTTGGTAATATAGAGTTGTATAATTATGACAATTATAATAATTGGAAAAAATGGTTTAATAAAAATAAGCATAGAAGATATAAAAATAGTAAGAATCATTATTATTTTATAAAAAAAGAGTTTGTAGAGAATATGCCTCCTTCTTGTTGTGCAATATAGAGTTGTAGCCATTAATTTTTAGTTGAGTTAAGTGTCCTAAAGTTTCAACCATAATTTTCTCACTCACAAAGCATAAACCCATTTAAACGTTTTCGAATAAACTTTAATATATAATACACAAAAGCTTTTTTTGAAGATTTTTAAAAGAGGCTGTAGATATAAGGTCGGGGTTGGATTCCCATAGATTTAGACGTCCTAACAATCCAACCCCACAAGCACAAGGCTTAGTAGAATTTTAACCAACTTTTGGTTAAATACTCTTTACTAAGCCATAAATCACAATGTTAAGCATCCTCCTAAATCTGCTTGGAGTCTTTTTCTACAAATTAATGCCATAAGAATCTTCCGTAATAGTCTTCTTGAGACTACTTGAATCGAGT
>CAYVNI010000054.1:0-2645 GCA_964452815.1 uncultured Sulfurovum sp. | reverse complement strand
GATAATTTAAACAATCATAGCCGAACGCATACGCGTCAACCTCTCTCCTTTTATGCTACTCCATCAGTTTAATTCTCCCTACTATCCACCGTAATTACTGTATGCACATTTCCCCGTGGATTATAGTCAGCTATCACCTTTATCCATTTTGGTTTCATGTTTTTCTGTAACGCATCAAAAATCTCATTGGCACTGTTTTCATGAGAGATGTGTCGGTTCATAAAGCTATTGATATAGAGCTTTAGAGCCTTTAACTCAATCACATATTCATCAGGACAGTAGCTTAGTTTAATGGTCGCAAAATCGGGATATCCCGACCTTGGACACTTGCACATAAACTCAGGCAATTCAATATCTATGGTGTAGTTTTTAGGATGGTTATTGTCCCAGTAGTTCTCTTTTGCATTGATATCAAAGTCAAGTATCTCTTGTTCGCCATATTTCATCTATACATCCAAATGCTTAACATCTTTAGCATGGGTCTCAATATAGTTTCTTCGTGGTTCAACCTCATCACCCATAAAGAGAACAAACGTATCACTTGCCAACTCATCATCATCAATGACAACTTTTAAAAGTCGTCTGTCATCAGGGTTCATGGTTGTCTCCCAAAGTTGCTCAGGGTTCATCTCTCCTAGACCTTTGTACCGTTGGATATATGCCCCTTTTTTAGCCGCACCATTAACAGCATTTAAAAGCTCCAAAATATCTTTCTCTTTAAACTCATCTGTTATTCTATCTTGAATCTTTTGATTGAGATAAATCGCCTCGTTATAGTGTGCAGAGGTAAAGAGATTGTCATCCACAATCAGCTCTTCAAGCCCATCATTGGTCTGAACAAAAAGCTGTATCTGCTCCTCATTAACGGATTTATTTAAGATGTTATACCCCAGTCCATTGATATAATCTTCCAAACGTTTAGCCAGTTCACTGTTATCAGTCGAGATAACATCAGGGTTCTCAATCATATATCGCACCACCTCAGGCAAGGCAAAACGCTTCTCTATTTCAGCAAGAGAACTTTTATAATAAGCAACCAGTTTAAACAGCTCCGTCAAGTCCTGTTTCCCCATCGTCTCCGACTCCAAGACACCAATACCATGCTCAATCAAGAAATCATTAAGAGACTTATCATCTTTTAAATAGGTCTCATTTTTCCCTTTTTTATATCGGTAGAGAGGTGGTTGAGCCAAATATAAATACCCTTTTTCGATAACAGGTTTTAAGAATCTGTAGAAGAATGTCATTAGGAGTGTCTGAATATGTGAATTATGAACAAAAATAGAACTACCTTCTCCTGCTTGTATTGCAAAGTTATGATATTTATCAACAGTCAAATCATAAACAGGGGTCTCTTCCACCTCTATAATCTCTATAGATTTAATCTTATGATTATAGGTTTCTACATAATCAGCAAACTCTTTTTTATCTTTGAACTCATATTTGTTAAATACCGTACTCCAATTTGGCACACCACTTTTTGGTTTTACAGCTTGATAACTCTCTTCATTTAACTCTCCAAATTGATTAATGGCTTTTTTAGCCACATTAACAACTCTTGTCATCTGCATTCTAAATGCAATATCATCATTTTTCCATTGAGATTCACAAAGTTTGCTATATTTTTTTGCAACTTTAGGTTGAGACATATGGGCTTTTCTCTGCTCTATCATTCTCTCTCTATATTCATCATCTTTCCAGTTTTCTCTATTGTTTTCTGAAACTGACTGTGAGTGTTCTTCTGATTTATTATATGTTAAAAAGTGGCTCTCTCTCTCATCATAAACCCCATTATCCCAATTCTCTCTTAAATCTTTGGATTGTTGCTCTGAACCATTATACTCATTTATTAGATGTGTATCTTTTCCATGTAGTTTAGAGTGTTCACTTCTTGTTAAAAAAGTAAGATTTTCAGGGACATTATTGGTTTTATCATGGTCTATATGATGGGTAACATACTCAGATTTATTTGAAGTTTTTTCATCTTTCCACGCATTGATATATTTATGAGTAGGTATCCATTTTTTCCCAATTTTCAAAAGTTCATAATCGGGATAGAACCCATCTTTTTCTGTTTTATAGTAAATTGGCATCAAAGATTCACCCTCTACAAGCTCATCTGCTCTCACATAGCGACCATCTATAACTCTAAACGGATGGTTGTCAGTAGCTTCAATAACAAAATCATTATCTAAAGTTATTTTATAAAGCTTTTTAACTTTTTTAGTTACTCGCACACTGTGAGCTTTTGCAGGAACGGGATTGCCACTTTTATCACTCGCCCAAACCCAAAATTTATCACTCTCAGAGGGATAAGTTTCTGCTAACTTCTCCATACTTTCATAAGTTCCATCTAAAAGTTTAACTTTTGTATCCCCTCTTAAACAACCATCAACATCGGCATCAGTCATAATAATAACCTTGTGATATCTCAGTTTATCTTCATTAAACTCCTCACCAATCCCACACCCAAGAGCCGTAATCATGTTCTTGATTTCGTCTGATTTTAAAATCTTCTCTAAACGGGCTTTTTCAACATTTAAAATCTTACCTTTTAGGGGTAAAATGGCTTGAAAAACTCGGTCTCTTCCTTGTTTGGCTGAATTGTGTACAAACACTCCTGATGATAGTGCAAAGTTATGTGT
>CAYVNI010000053.1:0-33141 GCA_964452815.1 uncultured Sulfurovum sp. | reverse complement strand
ATATTTTGCTAACCTCAATCTTTTCACAAGTAATGAAGCTTGGGTTATGGCATATCAATCCCGATGAGGAAACTATCAACTAGAGAGCCGTGTACGGGAAAACCGTACGCACGGTTCGGAGGGAGGGGAGATTACTTCCCTACCCCTATCTGATGATTATACCTTTAATGTAAAAGCTAGAAGAGCTGTAGAGGGCTTTTAAAGCCCACAGTTTAATGCTTTTGAATGACTTAATACTGCTTTTTATCCGTCTATTAGTGTTTTTTATCCGTGAAATACTGCTTTTTATCCATTTTCTACTGCTATTTTAATTTAAACAGTATTATTTGTTTTTATGGATTAAAAGAGGGTTTTATGGAAAATTTCTAACTATTCCTTACCCATATAATACTTTTTATTTGAGCTTTTACTTTTTACTTATGGTTAACTACTGCTTTTTATCCATTTATTACTGCTTTTTATGATATAAACAGTATTTAATTATAAAAGAATATAATTATACATAAAAAAATTAAAGAAGTATGTTATGAAAAGTGATTTAACTAAAAGAAATTATACTCGACAGTCCCATGTATTGGTCAATGCACGAACAGCTCTTTCAAAATCTGAGATAGATATTATTCTGATATTGATGACAGCGATTAGTATAGAAGATAAGGATTTTAAAGATTATGAATTTTCAATTAAAGAGTTAGAAGAGAGAATGGGACATAAATTACAGTCTCAACAGTTGAAAAAAATTGTAAAATCATTAATGAGTAAACCGATAGAGTTTCCATTAGAGATAGATGGAGAGTGGGAGATATTTAACTGGTTTTCCTATTTTAAATATGGTTCAGATGGATTGATTACTTGCCGATTTGATAAATTTTTGAAGCCATTTATGTTGGATTTAAAGAAGAGGTTTGTAATTGGAGACTTAAGAATGCTTCTGCCTATGAAATCGGGATATTCTAAACGTATATATCTTCTTTTAAAAGAGTATGCCAAGTTAGGAAGAAGAACTTTTAATGTAAAAGAGCTTCAAGAGATGTTAAAAGTTCCAGATGGAATGAAAAGGTTTGATAACTTTAAACGACAAATTTTAAAACGAGCCGAAGCCGACATAAACAAATTTACAGACCTAGAGGTAACTCTAAGCGAAAAAAAACGAGGTAAAAAAGTGATAGAAGTAACCTATCATATCCGAAAGAATCAGATAGATTTAAAATCGTTTATCTCTATAATTCGAGAGATGTATGTGAATAGATTGCTTTATCATACCACAGATGGAAGACCTTTAAAGTGTAGTGAGAAAGGATTGCTCTATTATGCTGATATTAATGACAATATCAACAAAAGAGATAGCCAAAAGTTGTGGGAGTATCTGCATGAGCATCGGGAACATTTGGAGTGTTATGAAAAATTTGATGAGAAAGAGGCTATAAAACGGTTAGTTTTGGCAGATGAGTACAGTTTTATTAAATATATGAGAGAGAAGTTTACCAATAAAGATATTTTTAGAACCATGAATGAAAAGAGCAATAAAGAGATGCTTATATCTATCTCTTTTACAGGGGATTTATATGATAAAGTTACTGGGGATTATTTTGAAAGAGTTGAGAGCCTTAATCTTTGGAACAAGATGTATAGATTGGCTAAGAGGGGAGAGATTGAGCTGTTTTGATGATGGATAATAGGCTTAACAAAAAGTACAAAAATAGAACCATAAAACTCAACCAAATTCCATATTTGTATAATCCTATATAGTAGCTTATGACAAAGCTTATCAGTAGAACTTAAAACAGTAGGGACTATAATCATATTGTTTTTTGTTAAAAAATATAATAAAAAGAGGAAATATATAACATACTTAGCCAATAGGTAAAGCAGCTAATAGTTATAATATGACCTATACAAATGATAAAGGGTGATAAAAAATGAAAAATTTTGCACTAATTGGAGCTTCAGGGTACATAGCTCCTCGGCATATGAAAGCGATAAAAGAGACAAAAAATGAACTCATTGCAGCACTTGATCCCTATGATGGGATAGGGATTATGGACAGTAACTTTCCAGAAGCTGACTTTTTTACGGAGTTTGAACGTTTTGATAGATTTGTAGATAAATGGAGGCGAACTACGGGTAAAAAAATTGATTATATCTCTATCTGTTCCCCAAACTATCTACATGATTCACATATACGATTTGGTCTAAGATCAGGAGCAAATGTTATTTGTGAAAAACCATTGGTTCTAAACCCTTGGAATATTGATCAGTTAAAAATTATTGAAGAGGAGACGGGACAGAGAGTTTATAATATTTTACAACTTAGACTCCACCCCTCTATTATTGCGCTTAAAGAGAAAATCAGCAAAGAGCTAAAAGAAAATTCAAATAGAATATATGATATTGATTTAACATATTTGACTTCAAGAGGGAAGTGGTACTTTATCTCATGGAAAGGTGATGAAGCCAAATCAGGTGGAATTGCTTCTAATATTGGTGTACACTTTTATGATATGTTGACATGGATATTTGGTGAGGTCGAGGAAAATATAGTTCATGTCAAAACCCCTGATGCCAATGCAGGTTCTTTTAAACTAAAAAATGCCAACGTTAGATGGTTTCTCTCAGTAAACTATGACTATATTCCCAAAGAGGTAAGAGATGCAGGGCAGAGAACCTATCGAAGTATTACTGTAGATGATAAAGAGATAGAATTTTCAGGTGGATTTACCGATTTACACACCCAAAGTTATGAGGAGATACTAAAAGGAAATGGTTTTGGTCTAGACGAAGCGTATGGCTCGATTTCCATTGTCTCAACCATTAGAAATTTAGAACCGATTGGGATGAAAGGGAACTTTCATCCATTTTGTAAAAAAGTTCTTAACTAATGAGCAACTACTTTTCACATGAAACAGCGATTATTGATGATAATGTAATTATTGGAGAGGGAACAAAAATATGGCATTTTTCTCATGTTTTATCCCACACTAATATTGGAAAAAATTGCTCTTTTGGACAGAACTGTGTGGTTGGACCAAAAGTAATAATGGGAGATGGTATCAAAGTGCAAAATAATGTCTCTATTTATGAGGGTGTTGAGATAGAAGATGATGTTTTTTTAGGTCCATCAATGGTCTTTACCAATGTGATTAATCCACGAGCATTTATTCAAAGAAAAGAGGAATTTAAAATTACACTTTTAAAAAAAGGCTGTTCGATTGGGGCAAATGCCACTATTATCTGTGGGGTAAGCATTGGGGAGTATGCTCTGATTGGTAGTGGTGCTGTAGTTAACAGAGATGTAGAACCTCATGCACTTATGGTTGGTATTCCTGCTAAACAGATTGGTTGGGTGGGGATAAGTGGTAATACTTTAACTTTAGTAAATCACAGAGCAGATGATGAGTTTGCTAATTATGTATTAATAAATAACTGTTTACAAGTAGAGAGAAAATAAAATGAAAATAGATTTTGCAAACTTACAACATCAATATCGGCTCTATAAAACAGAGCTAGACCACGCAATTCATGCTGTTTTGAATAAATCAAATTATATTATGGGCAGTGAAGTCACTGACTTAGAAGGGAATCTTCAAACCTTTACAGGGGCAAAACACGCAATTAGCTGTTCTAGTGGTACGGATGCTCTACTTTTAGCAATGATGGCACTTGATATTAGACCTGATGATGAGATTATCACCACTCCTTTTACTTTTATAGCCACAGCTGAAACCATCGCTTTTTTGGGTGCAAAGCCTGTCTTTGTGGATATAGATGAAACAACTTATAATCTTGATTCCTCTAAAATTGAAGCAAAAATTACAGAGAAAACAAAAGCAATTATGCCTGTTAGTCTCTATGGACAACCTGCTGATATGGAAGCTATCCAAGAGATAGCAGAGAAACATGGTTTAAAAGTGATTGTCGATGGTGCTCAAAGCTTTGGAAGTACATTTAATGGTAAAACTGACTCTAATTTAGGGGATATCTCAACCACCTCATTTTTTCCTGCAAAACCACTTGGATGCTTTGGAGATGGAGGGGCTGTTTTTACCAACGATGATATTTTGGCTCAAAAAATGAAATCACTTAGAGTACATGGACAATCAAAACGTTATCACCACCAATACATCGGTATGGGGGGGCGTATGGATACGATTCAATGTGCCATAGTTGATGTTAAATTAAAATATTATGATAAAGATTTAGCACTTCGGCAAGAGGTGGCATTGAAATATAGTGAAAAACTAAAAGTTAAAAATGAAGAGTTAATTTTGCCTTTTATGGATACAAGAGCCACTTCTGCTTTTGCTCAATACTCCATTCGTGTAAAAAATAGAGATGAAGTTCAAGCCAAATTAAAAGAGCAGGGGATTCCAACTGCTGTTCACTATCCTATGCCATTGCATCTACAAGAAGCATTTGCTTATCTTAGGTACAAAAAGGGTGACTTTCCTATGGCTGAAATGGTCTCAAAAGAAATCATGAGTTTACCTATGAATCCTTATGTGACAGATAAAGAGATAGAATATATCACCAAGTATATATGATAAATAGACTAAAACCAAAATCAGAATTTACCCGTAATGTCTTGACTTTAATGACAGGGACAACCATTGCACAAGCGATTCCTATTGCAATAAGTCCGATTTTAACCCGACTCTACACCCCTGAGGATTTTGGAATATTTGCACTTTATATTAGTGTTGCTCTTCTGTTTGCTACCATGGCTACGGGGCGATATGAGTTAGCAATTATGTTGCCTAAAAAAGAGGGTGATGCTGTTCATATTCTATTTCTATCACTTCTTATTACTGTTTTTATTACCCTCTTGACACTCTGTATCGTTTTCTTTTTCAATCAACAACTGACCGATATATTAGGAAATCAAGAAATCTCTCTTTGGCTCTATTTTATTCCCTTTACGGTCTTTTTTATGGGTTTATATCAGAGCTTAAACTACTGGAGTAATCGGAACAAAGGCTATAAAGAGTTGGCGATTAGTCGGGTGGTACAGAGTAGTACCACGGGCATTTCAAATTTGGGAATGGGGGGTTTGAATTTTGGAGCAAGTGGACTAATTGTAGGTAATATCATTGGTCAATTTCTCTCGACACTCTACCTTTTTAAAAAAGTTTACCACAGTCAGAGTAGACCTCGATGGATGTTTAATAAGCTAAAAACCATGGCTCTCCTCAAAAAATATAAAAAACTACCACTCTTAAATCTTCCCAATGTGCTGATTGACAACTTCAGACTCTCAGGTATTAACATCTTGATTGCTAAGTTTTTTACAACGGCTACACTTGGACAGTTTGCATTGGCATGGAAGATGGTACAGACCCCTATGGGCGTAATAGGAAGGTCGTTGGCACAGGTTTTTTTTCAAAAAATTGCCAGTGTAAAACGAGATGAACTCTATGGAATTATTAAAAGTTTTATTGTTAAAGCTTCACTGGTAGCATTACCTATTTTTGCGATAATTTATCTCTTCTCTGTAGATATTTTTATGTTTGTATTTGGAAAAAACTGGAGTCTTGCAGGTGAATCAGCCTCCATCATGTCACCTTGGTTATTTTTAAACTTTTTAACCTCACCTCTCTCTCAAATTTTTATTGTTTTAAACAAGCAAGAGATTATGTTGACTTTTTCCATATTTTATATGGCAATACCTTTGAGTATTATCTATTTTTTTAGAGATTTAGGGTTTGTTGATGTTCTAAGTTTGGTAACGCTCTCCATGAGTATAATGCTATTGCTATTTATTGGCATGGTACTGTTTTATGCTAAGAAAGAGGAGGGTTTAAAAGTATGAAAAAAGAGACCGTCAAAAAAATTATTTTAATTACATCACGTTTTCCATATCTTGGTGGTGAACAGTTTTTGGAAACTGAAGTAGAGTATTACTCTCAACACAAAGAGGTGTCATTTACAATTTTACCTATTTTAAAAGGTACTCAAAAAAGAGAAATTTCAAGTAGCATAAAAGTAGAAGATATTTTTTTAAATAAAAACTGGAGTAGAGCTAAAATTTTTTATTTTATAAGCACTCTATTTAGTAAACATCTATATAGAGAGTTTTTTTTATACAATATGTTCAATCTAAAAAAGTTAAAAATACTCCTTTACTCACTTATATTACATCAGTTTTATATGAAAAAGTTAGAGGTTTTTTTAGAGAATTCAAAAAATTTAGAAGATACAATTTTCTATACTTATTGGAACAATGAAGCAACCTACGCTTTACAAAGTCTAAAAGAGAAATATGGATATAAAATAGTTACTAGAATCCATAGAGGTGATATTTATGAAGAGGAGAGCACATTTAATTATCTACCCCTTAAAAAACAGTTTACACATAATATAGACAAAATATACACCATTACCCAAAGTGCCAATAGCTATCTAGTAGAGCGATATGGGTTTAAAAAAGAGTCTATTGAGCTTAGTCGTTTGGGGGTAAAAGATTTAGGAATCAACTCTCTACCCTCTGCTCCAAATGAACTACATCTTGTCTCCTGCTCTTTTCTCTCTGAGATAAAAAGAGTTGATAAAATCATTGAGGCATTGGCACTTTTATCTATAGAAAAACCCCAACTCAACATTAAGTGGAGTCATATTGGAGATGGGCATCTTTATGAAAAATTATTGACCTTAGCCAATAAAAAACTTGCAGAGAGAAAAAATATTTGCTTCTCTTTTTTAGGCAATTTAAAAAACAGAGAAGTCTATGCGTTCTATAAACAAAATCGTGTAGATATTTTTATAAATGTTAGTGAATCAGAGGGTGTTCCTGTCTCTATTATGGAGGCGATGAGTTGTCATATCCCTGTTATAGCTCCAGATGTGGGAGGGGTTAGTGACATGGTTATAGAGGGACATAATGGACGACTGCTAAGTGAAGCGTGTTTGGTTTTAGAGATTACTAAGAGTTTAGCCGATGTTGAGTTTTTTAAAAAGAAAAGTATTCGAGAAAATGCTTATAAGATATATTTAGAGAAGTATAGTGCCTCTTCAAACTATACTGATTTTATTGGCAGTTTAACAGAAGTATAATTATGTATATTAAAAATGACACCATTATCTCTTGGGGGTTTGGACTCTTGTTTTTGGGTGCATTATTGGGTTCTTCATTTTATATTGGGGTCATCATACTAACGCCTGTTCGATTGGGTATTATTTCGGCTTCTTTGATTCTATTTTTTCAATTTAGCCAAATAAACAGAGGGTATAGAGTGGAACCGATACTCCTTTTTATTTTTCTTTTTTATACCTACCAATTTATCGTGGGGAACTATATCTCTGTTGTTACAGCCACCGTAGACTCAACCACAAAGATAGCAAATATTATCTTTCTATATGCTCTTTTGACCCTACTTTTTCTCTATGGAAATATCTATAAACGCTATATAAGCGTACTCTATAAAATCTCAAAATATTTTATGTTTATTTTAATAATTGTTAGCCTTATTGAGATAACGTTTAAGATACATTTTAGTTTCTCAATTGTCAATACCATGCCCGAGATATTTAACTATACTCCCAGTGCATTTTATACCAACCAAAATGATTTTTTAGCGATAGTAAGTCTGTTGCTTATTTTCAATATGTTGGTTGTCAAATATTATCAAGATGATACACAGATGGCACTAACACAAGGGGACTACATTATCTTTGTCACCCATCTCCTCTATGCCATCTTTCTATCGGTCATTACAAGTTCTCGGGTCAATATGATAGTACTTGTGGCTATTTTTTTTATCTTTTTATTAAAGTATAAAAAGAGCCTATTTACACTTCTTGTCTCTTTTGTTCTTATTTTGGTTCTCTTCCCCTCTATCATTGAGATGTATAATCTCTACATGGAGAGTATCTCTTTTGGACAAGGACACAGTACCTCAATGCGATTTCATCTCTATAAAGATGCACTACTAAACTTTAAGATATTTGGAGAGGGTGCTGATAACAGTAGTCTACTCTATATCGCTTTAGACAATCCCGATTATCGAGGAATGACCAACCCTCATAACTATATTTTAGAGCTTCTTATCAACAATGGATATCTTTTTCTTATGGGCTATATTGCCTTTAATGGCTACCTCTTTTTCAAAAGTTTTTTAATGCGTCGATACTTTTTAGCATTAACTTTTATTCTCTATCCCTTTATTCTCATAAGCTCTAGCTCATCTCTGTTTATATGGTCTCAATATATTTACTACATTGGGTTTATTGTGATTTTTATTGATGCTAGAGAGAAAAATTTAATCAACAAAGGAGCAGTTTAATATGATAAAAATAGCATCAATAGTTCTAAACAATTTTACCAACGACAGTCGGGTGCTAAAAGAGGGGATTTCCCTAAAAAATGAGGGATATGATGTTACCATCGTGGCATTACACAAAGAGGGGCTAGAGGAGTTTGAAGAGGTACAAAATATTTCTGTACATCGTGTAAAACTAAGAACCATGAATTGGTCTAAAAATATAGTCGCCTCTGTGGCAAAATATATAGAGTGGTCTTATCACGTTATCAAAAAATATAGAAAATATGAGGTGATGCACTGTCATGATTTAAATGCGTTGCACATTGGGGTACTCTCCAAACTCTTTAATAGAAAGCTAAAAGTCATCTATGATGCCCATGAGTATGAGACAGAGGTTAACTACTTGGTTGGAATTAAAAAAAGTCTCTCTCGGGTTACTGAGAAGTTTTTAATTAAATATGCTGATGCAGTCATTACCGTAAGTGATGCAATTGCAGAGGAGTATGTTCGACTATATAATATTCCTAAACCTCATTTGGTATTAAATACACCTCCCTATAAAGAGATAGAGAAAAAAGATATCTTTAGAGAAACTTTTAATATCAGTGAGCATAAAAGCATCTTTCTCTATCAAGGAAACTTGAGTAGAGGTAGAGGGGTTGAAGTAGTTTTAGAGACGTTTAAGAATTTAAAAGATGAAAAATCAGTTGTTATTTTTATGGGATATGGTGAACTTGAAGAGGATATTAAAGTGCATCAAAAAAAGCATAATAATATCTATTTTCATGAAGCTGTTAGCCCTGATATCTTACTCAACTACACCTCATCAGCCGATTTTGGTATCTCAATGATAGAGGATGTCTGTTTGAGCTATCGTTATTGTCTGCCAAATAAGATGTTTGAGTATATTATGGCAGGAGTCCCTGTGATTGTCTCCAACTTACCTGAGATGAAAAAGTTAATAGAGGAGTATGAGGTGGGAGTGGTTGCAAAAGAGAACAGACAAGAGGCGTTAGAAGAAGCGATTATTGAAGCCTCTGCTATTGAAGCCTCTGCTCTTAATAAAAGTCATCTTGAAATACAATTAAACAGAGTAAAGTCTCTCTTCAATTGGGAAGAGCAAGAGAGCGTTTTAATATCGCTATACAGAGGAGTACTTAATGGCTAAAAGAGTTGCAAGTTTAGTGTTTAATTCATTTATTAATGATAGCCGTGTACTTAAAGAGGGGGTATCTCTATTAAAACATGGGTATGAGGTTGAGATTATCGCTCATCATGATAAAAATTTAGAGAAAGAGGAGCATCAAGAGGGGCTTTTAATTAAGCGTCTTGCCTATTTAGATAGAACCGTAACAAAAAGTAAACCAGCTAAATTAAAAGCCTATTTATCTTTTATAAAAGAGAGTGTAAATTATTGTAAAAATTTTGATATCTTGCACTGTAATGACATTAATATGTTACCCATCGCTGTCATAATAAAAAAATATTATAAAAAAGATATTAAAATCGTTTATGATGCCCATGAGTATGAGACGGAGACCTATGCCCTAAATGGGATACAAAAAAAGATTACCAAACTTAGTGAAAAGTTTTTAATAAAATATGCTGACAAAGTTATTACCGTGAGTGATGCTATTGCCAATGAGTATGTCAAATTATATGCCATAGAGAAACCCACACTGGTTTTAAATGCTCCTGCGTATAAAGAGGTTAAAACAGATGATAAATTTAGAGAAGCTTTTGGGATAGAAGGAAAAACAATATTCCTCTACCAAGGTGGCTTGGGTAAAAATAGAGGCATAGAGTTACTATTGGAAGTTTTTAGAAACATGGAGAACCGTGAAAGTATCATGGTCTTTATGGGCTATGGAGATTTAGAAGCACTTATTATTAAAAATGCAAAAGAGAATGACAATATTTTTTTTCATAAAGCTGTCTCTCCTACGGTATTACTTGACTATACCGTATCCGCAGATTTTGGGATTGCTACCATTGAGGATAGCTGTTTGAGCTATCGTTACTGTCTTCCCAATAAGCTTTTTGAGTATATTATGGCAGAAGTACCTGTCATTGTCTCTAATCTTCCTGAAATGAGCAAAATAGTAAATGAGAATCATGTCGGTGTAGTATTAAAAGAGGAGACACTCCAAGGGGTAACAGAAGCGATAAAAGAAGCCGTAAGCCTAGATAAACAGAAGATAAACAAAAATCTTAAAAAACTAAAAGAGATTTATAACTGGGAAGCACAAGAACACGTACTGGTAAAACTATATGGAGAGTTATATGGAGAGGTATATGTCTAAAACCATTTGGATTTTTAATGACTATGCAGGGTCAAAATATCACGGCATGGAGTTTAGAAACTACTATGTGGCTCGTGAACTGGTAAAAATGGGACACAAAGTAACCATTGTATCAGCATCCTATATGCACCTCTTTAAACAGTTGCCAAAAACAGATGGTAAAAAATATACCTTTGAGATGATAGATGGCATTGAGTATATCTGGGTTGATGTCCCTCACTATAGCACCTCAACAGATAAAAAAAGGGTCTGGAAATGGTTTGTCTTTGTCAAAAGACTCTATGAATTACCTATAAAAAAGATGACAAAGCCTGATTATGTGATTGCCAGTCCCATGGCTCCTTTTTTGATAAAACCTGCACACTACTTTGCCAAAAAGTTTAATGCTAAACTGGTCTATGAAATAAAAGACATATGGCCACTCTCTCTTATGGAACTTGGGGGCTATGGTAAAAACAATCCACTTATTTTTTTAATGCAGAAATTTGCCAACTATGGCTATAAGAATGCCGACAGAACACTCTCTGTACTCTCTAATGCCCATGAGTATATAAAAGAGTTTGGACTAAAAAAAGAGAAGTTTAGATATATACCCAATGGAATCTCTTTGGAGGAGATGCAAAATATAAAACCTCTAAATGTAAAAACCAAAGAGATGTTGCCCAAAAATAAATTTATTGTAGGGTATACAGGCACAATTGGTATAGCAAATGCGATGGAGAGTTTTGTGGATACGGCAAAACTTCTTAATGACTATCCAAAGATTGAGCTTGTACTTGTGGGTGATGGTAAAGATAGAGCATTATTAAAAGAGAGAGCCAAAACACTTAAATTAAATAATATTACTTTTATAGACCCTATTGAAAAAGATGAAGTTCAGAGTATATTAGATGTGTTTGATGTCTGTTTTATTGGTTGGCATGATAAAAAAGTTTATGAGTATGGTATCTCAGCTAATAAAATTTTTGACTATATGTATTCAGGGAAACCAATACTACACGCATTTAGTGGTAGAGGGGATTTAGTAAAGATGGCAGATTGTGGAACAAGTGTAAAGGCACAAGATGAACAAGCGATAGCAGATGGTATAATAGAACTCTATCATATGATGAAAGAGAAAAGGGAGCAACTTGGTAAAAAGGGAAAAGAGTATGTATTAAAACATCATACTTATGAAAATATAGCCAAAGAGTTTATAAAAATATTAAAGGAGATATAAGATGTGGAAGATAGAACTGTTTGCACCAAATTATGACCATAGAGAGGGTGAAGCCGTAGCCGAAGTAATTGAAAGCCGTTGGTTAACCATGGGAGAGAGAACAAAAAAATTTGAACATAACTTTGCTGAAATGTTGGGGGAAGAGGTACACTGTACTGCACTCTCCTCTGCAACGGCAGCGTTGCATATTTCACTTCTCTCTTTGGATATTAAAGAGGGTGATGAAGTGATTATCCCTGCTCTGACTTTTGTCGCAGATATCAATGTCGTTCGTATGGTTGGAGCAACCCCTGTATTGGCAGACTGTACAAGTTTAGATGATTGGAATATTTCAGCCAAGAGCATAGAGAAACAGATAACACAGAAGACCAAAGCTGTAATTATTGTCCACTTTGCAGGATATCCTTGTCAAATGGATGAGATAGTTAAACTCTGTAAAGAGAGAGATATAAAACTTATCGAAGATGTGGCACATGCACCTGGGGCGACCTATAAAGGTCAAGCTTGTGGTACGTTTGGAGAGTATGGGTGCTTCTCATTTTTTACCAATAAAAATCTCTCTGTAGGCGAAGGGGGAATGATAAGTAGCAAATCAAAAGAGCTTGACCAACAAGCACAATACTACCGAAGTCACGGAATGACAGCATTAACCCTTGAGAGACACAAAGGTCGAGCCATCACCTATGATATTACTCAATCTGGATTAAACTACCGTATAGATGAAATTCGTTCATCATTGGGTTTGGTACAGTTAGATAAACTCAACGATGCAAATGCACAGCGAAAACTTTTAGTAGAACGTTATATTGAAAATTTAAAAGAGATACCAAATATTACTATACCTTTTTTAGAATTAACAAATATAGAGTCCGCCTATCATATTTTTCCTATTTTACTTGATAAGGAGATAGATAGAGTAGCTTTTATTGGAAAACTAAAAGCTGAAGGGATTCAATCCTCTGTTCACTACCCTGCATTTAAGGATTTTACAGCATTTAAAGATATTGGATTAAATACTGTACCCATTGCTGAAGATATCGCTTTACGTGAACTTACACTTCCCCTCTATCCCACAATGAGTTTTGATGAGGTTGATTTGGTATCTAATAGCTTAAAAAAGGTAACAACATCAAAAGTATAATTTAGATATAATTCCACTTCAGATAGAAGAGGAGAGATTAGATGAATATACTGGGATTAATAGGAAGAAACAGTAAACTTTTTGAAAATGATATAGATATACACGAGAAGAAATTGAGTAGAATCGTATCACTCTCCTCATTTTTAGTAATTGGTGGAGCAGGATCAATTGGTCAAGCTGTCAGTAAAGAGATATTTAAGAGAAACCCCAAAAAACTTCATATTGTTGATATTTCAGAAAATAATATGGTAGAGTTGGTTCGAGATATTAGAAGTTCATTTGGTTATATAGAGGGGGATTTTCAAACATTTTCTTTGGATATTAGCTCTGTTGAGTATGATACTTTTATAAAAAATGATGGTTTATATGATTATGTTTTAAATCTTTCAGCACTCAAACATGTACGTAGTGAAAAAGACCCATTTACGCTGATGCGTATGATAGAAACAAATATCTTCAATACCGATAAAACGCTAAAACAGTCTATCGAAAAGGGTACAAAAAAATATTTTTGTGTCTCTACCGACAAAGCTGCTAATCCTGTTAATATGATGGGAGCCTCCAAGCGTATTATGGAGATGTTTGTTCATCGTAACTCTTTAGATATTGATGTCTCTATGGCACGTTTTGCCAATGTTGCTTTTTCTGATGGCTCTTTGCTACATGGATTTAATCAACGTATTCAAAAAAAACAACCTATTGTTGCACCAAATGATATTAAGCGTTATTTTGTAACTCCTCAAGAGTCAGGTGAACTATGCTTAATGTCTTGTATTTTTGGAGAAAATAGAGATATATTTTTTCCTAAATTAAGTGCAGAATTAAATCTTACCTCTTTTTCTGATATTGCCATTAAATATCTTAAAAATTTAGGCTTTGAATCATATTTATGTAAAGATGAAGACGAAGCAAGAGAATTGGCAAAGATACTACCACCAGAGGGGAAATACCCTTGTCTTTTTACTTCTAGCGATACTACTGGCGAAAAAGATTTTGAAGAATTTTTTACAGATAGTGAACTTTTGGATATGGAACGGTTCGAGCATATAGGTATCATTAAAAATGATGCTGATTTTAATGATACGCTTTTAGAGGAGTTTGAAGAGAGCATTCAAAAGATGCTTAACAATAGAGCATGGAAGAAAGAGCAGATAGTAGAATTATTCTTTAAAATGATACCTGATTTTGGACATAAAGAGACGGGTAAATTTTTAGAGGGGAAGATGTAATGATACAGAGATTTTTTGATATTTCATTTTCAGCATTGGCTATTTTTCTTCTCTCCCCTATTTTACTCATCTCCTCTATTATTTTAAAACTAACAGGAAATGATGTTCTATATCGACAAAAACGTATTGGTTTGGGTGGTAACTATTTTGATATTTATAAATTTACCACCATGGTGAAAAACAGTGAAAATATGGGTGCAGGGACAATAACATTAAAAAATGATGAGAGAGTATTACCGATTGGAAGATTCTTACGAAAGAGTAAGCTCAATGAATTACCTCAACTTTTTAATATTTTAAAAGGGGATATGAGTGTTATTGGTCCTAGACCCCAAGATACAAAAGGATTTAATGCCTTTCACAAAAAAGAGCAAGAGAGTATTATCAAAGTACGCCCAGGACTCTCAGGTATAGGCTCTATATTTTTTAGAGATGAAGAGGAGATAATGGATAGAGCAGAGGTTGAAGATAAGAACAAATTCTATATAGATAGTATCTCCCCTTATAAGGGAGAGATAGAAGCATGGTACATTAACCATCAATCCATCTATCTCTATTTTTTACTAATTTTCTTAACACTTTATGTGGTCATAAGCTCTAATAGTAAAGTAGATTTTCAAAAAAATTTTAAGAATTTTCCAAAACTTCCTTCCGAATTAAAAAATATTTATCAAACTGTAGCATAAAACTAACTCTTTTAAGTGGTGCTTTTACGCTACACTAGGGATATGGGGAGTGGAGTATCAAAAATCTATGTGCATATTTGAGTACTTGGCAAGAGTAGAGGTATACTCTTTCCATTGACCAATATCGTACCAAGATTTTTCAGGAATAGGAAAGACACCTACTTTTCCTACCTTATTAACCTTGTCAATCAAATCAGTAATATGATAAAACTCATTGTCAGGAATCATCTCAATGATATGAGGTTCTAAAATATACATCCCTGTATTAATTTGAAAAGTATACTCAGGTTTCTCTATCATTCCAATCAGATTCCCCCCCTTCTCTGTCTCCATCACACCATAGGGAATCTCTATATGTTTGAGCGCAGAAACAATGGTAATATCATTTTTATTATCTTTGTGATATTGATAGATGTCATAATAGTCCTCTTCAATAATAATATCACAGTTAGAGACAAAAATAGTCTTTTTTAATTTGTCTTTAATAAGGTAGAGGCTACCGATTGTTCCCAATGGAGACTCCTCTTTAAAATAGGTGAGAACACACTCCTTTGACTCTTTTATCTTAAGATAATCCTCTATCATTTGGGCTTTATAGTTAACTGATATATAGAAATCAAAAACTTTATGTTTGATAAAATTGTCAATAATTATTTCAATAATGGGCTTCTCTCCCACAGGAATAAGTGGCTTTGGGATAATATTAGTAATGGGTTTAAGCCGTGTTCCTAGTCCCCCTGCCATAATCACCACTTGTGCATCAATACTCTCTAAAGACTTCTCTTTCGAAAAGAGTTCATCCCAATAGTGAATATCTAAGAGTCTACGTGATGCATCAACAATAGGCATACAGACGATTCTCTCTTTAAGCATTATTTTTTTAATTTTCTCCATAGAGTCACTCTCTCTGGCAATTAAAATGTCATCACGCATTATCTCATCAATATAGGTACTGTTTAAATCAATATTGTTAAGTATTGCCCTACGTATATCTCCTATACTAATGAGACTCACAAGCTTATCCCCATTAAGAACAATAAGGAGATTTAGACTGCAACTGTTCATCACTTTTAGTGCTTCGATAATGGTAGTATCTTTTTTAATAATATTCCCATATCTCTTATTTATTTTTTTTATCATCTTTTCCCTTATTAAAAAAATTCCTAAAAAATGATAAAAAGATACTAAAGATAAGTGCCGAAATAAAAGTAACAATTACCATAAGTGTTTTTTTAGGTTTTTCTGCTCCATCGGGTGTATAAACTTTCTCTATTACTCTAAAATGTGATATCTCTTTATCCCGTTTGAGTTCAGCTGTTGAGCGTTCTTGTAATAGATAACTGTACATTTTTGAATTAAGTTGGTAGTCTCGTGAGAAGCTTATCAGTTTTTGTTCTCTTTTGGGAACAGTTTCAATTTGCTTTTTATATCTCTTCAAAAGTTGATTTAAAGAAGTTGTTTTACTATTGAGTGTTGTTTGAAAATTTTTAAGATTTGAGAGAATTTTATTTTGTAAAAAATCAATTTTTGATTGGGTATTGATAATATTGGGATGGCTACTTTGATATTTCATTAAATAGCTACTAAGCTCTAACTGTTGCTTTTGAATTGTTTTAATCAATGAGATAGTAGGTGCATCATTCAATTCAATAAGCGACGGAGCTATGGCATCAATATCATTGTTCTCTTGGACAAAGTCAATCAGGGTTTGAATTAACTCTTTTTTGTACTCATTTTGTGCCAGTTGAACTTTTACTTTACTAAATTCTGTAACCAATACAGCTATTTGAGCCTCAGGTTGGACGATACTGTTATTAATTTTATAAACCTCCAATCTTTTGGAGCTTAAATCAACACGTTTTTCTATGTTTTTTAATTGTTTATTGTAAGAGTTTATATTGATAGAGGCATCCTCTTTGATATCGTTAATGTTCTGTTTGGTATAGGTATTAATTAATTTTTGGAGATAGGCTTCTGCTCTTTTTGGTAAAGTATCTAAAAGAGAAATGGTAATGAACGGAGCATTTTTATTTAATGTTATAGAGAGATTTGGCTTAATTATTTTTTCATAAATATAACGTTTTGTTCCTGAAAATTTCAGAATATAAGGGGTGTGAAATATTTCTTTTTTACGAATATTCAAAGAGCATCTCTTCGTATTAATAACTTTGTTATACTCAAAAATACCAATAAGCTCCTTTTCTAAAATAAGAGATGGCTTTAAAAGTTTGTATTGTAGCTCATTGAGAGGCTCTATCACCAACTTCATACCATAATCTTTGAACTCTTTAATTTTGATATAGCTGACTTCTATGGATAAATTCTCATCAACCTCTCTCTCCTTATAATGTTCATTTCTGATAAAATATCGAACATCATAGCTATCAAATGTTTCTAACACCTCTCCATTGGTTCTAAAGGTTTTTAAAAGAGCAATATCTTTTTCCAAGGAGACATCGGTACCCCCATCTAGTCCAAGTAAAACACCTGCTCCTCCCAAAGAGAAGCCTCCTCCTTTTTTACTTTCTGATTTTACCTCAAGAGTAACGGAAGACTTATAATATTTTGGCATAAGATATATTTTTATAGTAATAAAAAAGGTAATAAAAAAGGTCAATAATATAATTGACCATTTATAATATATAAGCGTGAAAAAAAGTTCTCTTAAAGAAATGGCATCTTGTTCACTATAGTTTTTACTGTTTATATTATTCATAGATAATAGTTTAAGAACCTTTTTTACTTACCATTCTACAGTTATACTTTTTAAATAGACGTTAAAGATTGCTTTTTTTGATATAATAAAAATATTATTACTTGTTATAGGAGTTTTCAGTTTATGTATATCCAAAATATTTTTTTTATTGTTTATATGCTATTTTTATTAGGCTGTAGTGGGGCTAAAATGGAGATGGGAATCTCCTCCTCATCTTGCAATAGAGAGGTTATTCCTTATAGTTTAGATGCATTAGAGAAAAACTACTCATGTCAAAATATACAAGGAGAGTCATGAAGAGGCTTATATTCATATTGCTACTATTATCTAATTTTCTGCCATCTATTGAGGTAAATTTAGAGACCAATCCAACCCAAGAGAGTGAACTTTATAGTGGTGATGAGCAAAAGTATTTTGGAGAAAGACTGTTTAAAGGTAAGTTTAAAGAGAATCGACAGTTTCGCTATAATGCAAAGTATGTTGTTGCCATAGATGACCGAGTAAGCGTTAAGATGTGGGGAACCCATGATTATTTGGATGACAATTTAACCGTAGATAAACAAGGAAATATTTTTATTCCAGAGGTTGGCTCGGTCTATCTTTTAGGGATAACTGCTGATAGAGTACAAGAGATAATCCAACAGAGTGTCTCTAAGGTTTTCAATAGTAATGTACATCTCTATGCCAATATTAAGCAGTACCAAGATATCTCCTTGATGGTATCAGGTACAGTTGTCAATGCAGGATTATATTCTGGTCTCTCCACAGACTCTATTGTTCAGTTTATTGATAAGGCAGGAGGGATTATTAGAGGAGAGGGAAGCTATCGACATATAGAGATACTACGTGATAATCAGGTGATAAAAAGCATTGACCTTTACGACTTCTTAACCAAAGGAATCATGGATAATTTTCAGTTTAAAAATGCTGATGTCATCTTGATAAAACCATTGAAACGTCTGATCTCTGTGACAGGAGATGTAAGACGACCCTACTTTTTTGAACTCTTACCGAAAGAGGCTATGGTAGAAGATATTCTACGTTATATTCTTCCTAAAGAGGCAGTGAATAGCTTTATTTTGACGACATGGAGAGATAAACAAGAGATTACCAGCGAATATTCATTAAACAAAGCCAATACTATTCCTTTAAAGCATGGGGATAAAATAAATTTTGTAAGCAACTACTACATTAAAAATATAGAAGTCCATATAGAAGGAGAGCATAAAGGAACAAACTTTCTCTCTATTCCCAAAGGCTCAACACTTTATGATATTCTCTCCAAAGTTCAGTTCACTCCTCTTTCCGACATAAAGCACATACAGTTTTATCGAAAAAAAATTGCCTTAATACAGCAGAGTCTTCTTGATGTAAAGCTTAAAGATTTAGAAGCTAGAGTCTTATCCAATAACTCAACTACCAAAGATGAAGCAGCCATCAATCAAGCCGAATCTACGCAACTATTATCATTTATTCAACGTGCCAAAGAGGTGGAACAGAAAGGGCAGGTAGTATTACGTAAGCACAATAATCTAAAAAAAATAATACTTGAACAGGGAGATAGAATTTTTATTGCTAAAAAGAGTAATATTGTGGTGGTACAAGGTGAAGTTTCTATTCCCACTGCCATCGCTTATGATAAGGAGATGAAACTCTCTGATTATATTGATTTTTGTGGAGGATATACTGATGATGCAGATATGGACAAGATACTTTTAATCAAAGCAAATGGTCGTGTCATACGCTACCATGACTCTCTGTTCTCAAAAAGTGAAGACATGATGGTTGAACCCAGTGATTCAATTTTAGTTCTACAAGAGGTAAAGACAAAAAATATGCTTATCTTTAAAGATTTAACACAGATACTCTATCAGATTGCACTGGGAGCTGCGGTTATTTTAAAACTTTAAGCCTATATTCCTAAATCATAAATCTGAATAATACCTATCAACTCTCTATTGTCACAAACCAGCAAAGAGTTGACCTTATGGTGGGTCATCATCTTTTGAGCCACGGTTAACTTCTCCTCCTTGCTTATATTTTTAGGGTTTAAGCTCATTAGCTCCTTTGCACATAAAGAGAAAAACTGCTCCTCTCTGTTCTCCATGGCTCTACGAATATCCCCATCGGTAATAATGCCCAATATCTCATTTTTTTCCATGACCACACAGAGACCCATTTTAGCCTCAGAGACTGTTGAGACAATACGTTTAATGGTATCTGTAAATAGCACAATTGGTAAATTATTAGAGTGCATTACATCCTCTACTTTTGTGAGTAATCTTCTTCCTAATGTTCCCCCTGGGTGAAACTGTGCGTAGTCTTGCTCTTTAAATCCTCTTACACTCATTAGTGCAATGGCCAAGGCATCGCCCATAACCAGTGTGGCTGTTGTCGAGGTGGTGGGTGCAAGTTGCAAAGGACACGCCTCTTTTTCAACATGAATATTAAAATGGTAGGTGGAGTTTTTAGCAAGGGTAGAGTGTGGGTTACCACTCATGGCACAGATGATATTTTGTTGGGATTTTAAAAAAGGGATAAGTTTTAAGATTTCATCTGTCTCTCCTGAATTCGAGATGAGCAGTACTATATCCTCTGCTCCTATCATCCCCAAATCCCCATGGTACGCCTCACCTGGATGTAGGAAAAAAGAGGGAGTTCCTGTACTGGCCAAGGTCGCAGCTATTTTTTTGCCGATAATACCAGATTTTCCCATTCCTGAGATTATTAGTTTTCCTCTGCAACTCAATATGTCCTTCACAGCTTTTTCAAAATCATCACTTATATTATTTGTCAAGTTTGCTATCGCTTTGGACTCAATCTCGAAAACCTCTTTTATAATATCCACTACCTCCATACTCTCAATTCCTTTGATGGTTAAATTCAGGGACAATATCTTTCAGCAGAGGAAGAAAATCCTCATCAGCAGTTGCTAGTTTTTCCAATTTAACCAATAACTTCTCATACTTAAAAGGAACATCTTGAGAGACCATAATCGAGCTATACTCTGTCTTTAAGTCAGCCTCATTAATCAATAGCTCCTCATAGAGTTTCTCTCCTCTTCGTAGTCCTGTTATTTCGATTTTAATCTCTTGTCGTCCAGAAAGCTCTATCATCTTTTTTGCCAAATCCATTATTTTAATAGGTTTACCCATATCCAAAATAAAAATCTCTCCACCATTGGCGATAGAACCTGCTTGAAGTACCAGTTGACACGCCTCAGGTATCATCATAAAATATCGAGTAATCTCAGGATGTGTAACCGTTAAATTTTCGCCTTTTTCTATCTGTGAGGTAAATTTAGGAATGACAGAGCCTGAACTGCCCAACACATTACCAAAACGAACAGCCACTATCTCTGTATCATACGAGGGAACAGCCTGTGCATAGATTTCGCATATTCTTTTGGTCGCTCCCATCACATTGGTAGGACGAACAGCCTTATCAGTAGAGATAAGCACCAACTTTCGCACCCCATACTCAATAGCCAAATCAATTACATTTTTAGTACCAAAGACATTATTATCAATCGCCTCTTTGATGTTCTCTTCACAAAGAGGCACATGTTTATAGGCCGCTGCATGAAACAGAATATCGGGTTGATACTGTGCGAAGGTCTTGGAGAGAAGCTCTCTATTTTTAATATCTTGCATGACACAGATACTATTATGATGCTTTAAATCTTCATTAATAGTATAGAGGTTATATTCACAATTATCTAGCAGTATTATCTGTTTTGCACCAAACATCTTCACCTGTCGTGAGAGTTCCGAGCCGATACTTCCTCCTGCTCCTGTTATCATGACCACTTTTCCAATAATAAAATTGGCAATACTCAACCTGTCCAAATCTTTTGGCTTTCGTGCCAATAAATCCTCTATAGAGATATCTGCCAGTTTAGGTGTATCATCCTCAAACATCTGCATCTGCTTAATCTCTTTGACCCCTGCTAGATTTAAGATAGTAAAGAGATAATCCAGCTCTTTTTGCTCTAACTTTTGGGTTAACACCACACTCTCGACCTCTAATCGCTGTATTAACTCTCTTAACTCTCGTTGGTCATAGACCTTAATATTAGAAAAATAGGTACCAATACTTGATTTATCAGCAGAGATTAATGCCACAGGGTAGTAAGCTATCTCTTGTCGTAAGGCACTCTTGATAAGGTGAGTAGCGGTATCATTGACCCCGATAATTAGCATCTTTTTTTGGGATTTAGGGGAGGTACTCTCTAGGTACAAGCGTTTGGAGATACGTACAAATCCTATTAAAAATAGAGAGAGTGATAGGTCTATGAATATCACTGAACGGGGAAAAGGAACAAATCCATTATAAAAGAGAAAGACCATCATTGCAAAGATAAAATAACTCACAAAATGAGCCACAATAATACGCCGATACTCACTTAATCCAAAAAAACGCCATGCGATAAGATATATTTTAAAAACAAAAAGAGTAGCTATCTTAAGAGGAATAAGTATGAGTATCATCTTTATTAATCCCTCCATAAAAGCGGGGGGGATATCAAAGCTAAAACGTAAAAGATAGGCCAAAATAATGGTGATAAAAGAGATAATAATATCTATCATTATAAAAAATAGGGTTCGTTTTTGGTTGCTTGGTTGTAAAATTCTATCTATTGACATATGGTTTGTATCCCCTTTACTACACGCATAAGCTCTTCATTAGAAGCAGAGGTAGGAGAGGGTAGACATAACCCTTTGCTATACATTTTTTGGGAACTTCCATCAAGAAAGCACAACGCATCAGAAAAGAGTGGTTGTAGGTGCATCGGTTTCCATAATGGACGACTCTCTGCATTAACTCGCTCTAATGCCTTCACGACCTTTAATGGGTCCATTTTATCAAATAAAATAGTACTCAACCACCTATTTCCTCTGCTTCCCTCAATTTCAGGCATAAAAGATATCTCCTCTATGCCTGATAACTCTCGCCTATAAAGCTCAAAAATCTCTCTTTTTCGACTCACCCTCTCCTCTAATACCTCCATCTGTGCTACACCAATAGAGGCTAAAACATTACTCATACGATAGTTATAGCCATACTCCTCATGTTCATAGTGTAAAAAGTTCTCTTTGGCTTGGGTTGAGAAAAACTTAGCTTTTTCAATCCACTCTCCATTATGACTCACAAGCATCCCTCCTCCACTGGTAGTTAAGATTTTATTGCCATTAAAGCTATAGACCCCAAAATCACCAAAAGTTCCACTCTGCTGACCTTCATAGGTCGCCCCCAAAGATTCAGCTGCATCCTCTATAAGATAGATTCCCTCCTCTTTACAGAGTGCCACTATCTCCTCCATTTTTGCCATCTGACCGTAAAGATGAGTGAGAATAAGGGCTTTTGGTTTTTTCTCTAACTCCCCTATCGCTCTTTTTAGCAGTTGTGGGCTTAGATTCCAACTCTCATCTGAATCTATAAAAACAGGAGTAGCCCCTTGATACAAAATGGCAGAGACAGAACCGATAAAGGTAAAAGAAGAGGCTAAAACTATGTCATCTTTTCCAATGCCCAACACTCTTAATGCCAAATGAAGCCCCGCGGTAGCTGAGGAGAGTGCCAAGGCATGGGATGCACCTGTATGCTCTTTGATACTCTGTTCAAACTTCTCTACAAATGCACCTAATGGGGCAATATAATTACTTTGGAATACCTCTGCGATATACTCTTGCTCTTTACCACTCATATGAGGGGAAGATAAAAATAGTCGTTGCATCTACGCTCCTATTAGATTTTTTCCTGTTACTGTTTGGATAATATAGAAAATATCTTTTTGAAAAGTCCAATTTTTAACATACTCTTTGTTAATATGAACTTTATCTCTCCATATTATTTCAGCATTATATGCTTGTGGGTTCTTTTGTTGGGCTAAAAGCTCCTCTTCCTTTCGGTATTTAATAGAGGCAGGTCCCGTAATCCCAGGACGAACTGTTAAAACAACTCTATCTTCTCCCTCTAGCTTATCGGCATACCCCTCCACATCAGGTCGAGGGCCAACAAAGCTCATATTACCAAAAAGTACATTGAAAAACTGTGGTAGTTCATCTATTTTGGTCTCTCTAAAAAATTTTCCACTTTTGGTAATACGTGGGTCAAGAGAGGTGGTATAAGTATGCTCTATCCCTTCTATTGCTCTCATGGTTTTAATCTTAAAAACATTAAAAAGTTTGCCATCTCTCCCCACACGTTTTTGGATAAAAAGTCCCAAACTTTTTGTTTCTATTGAAGCGATAAGAAACGCTACTAAAATAATCCATCCCGTTAAAAACAGACCCAAAAGTGCCAATAGTATATCGAATGTTCTTTTTTGAACCCTCCCCCAAGCGTTCATATTATCTCTTTACCCTGTAGGTCTTACCATAAGGTGAGGAGACCACCAGTTCAAATAGATTTTTATCATGCTTATCAAGCATAAACATCTGCACATATGCTGAATTATAGGTCTCTTTGTCCATCACAATAAAGCTGTTATAGGTTTTAAGAAAGACCACACAGAGCGTTCCATCCATATGCCCTATCTGTGACTCATGAATACTTTTCCCCTCAGGGCGATACTCTACCATATCAAAGCGATGTACTTTGGCATTCTCTGAACCAATATTTAATGAGTTTGATGTCATATCATAAACAATTCCATTTTGTAACTCTATTTTTGAACCCACTTGGTTGGCGATAGAAGTGGGATAAAAGATTATTTTTCTTTTTTTGTTTCCTGTTCTTAAATCAAGATTACCAAACACCCCAATAGTAGGAAAAATACGCATCATCTTATAGGGCATAAAGAGATAGATATCGCGTGTTTTTGGTGGTAGTTTATAGTCAGGACTTTTTAACGCTGTTAAGAGCTTTTGTGGATTCTCTTTGGTAGAGAAGAGTTCATTGGCGACAATAGAGTAGTTGGAGTCCACATAGGTTTCCACGGCTAAACGGCTTAGATTGGCTGTCTGCATTGGAGAGGTTGAGAACATTATTTTTGAGATAATAAAGTTGTCATTGTTATGTTTTCCCCCATCAATAAGCGTAGAGGTATCAGAGTAGTACCAGATAGGATACCCATAGTCCCACCACGACAACGTATAATCTTTTGGACTTGATATCTCATTTAACTTGACCAAATCTTTTACCTCTGCTTTTGTAAACACCGTAGGTACAGCATAATTGATGATATGAATAATGTTTGGATAGATAAGTCCTGATGTTAAAAGCCCCATTAGCAGATACTGTTTGGGTCTCTCTTTGACTGTAATCTGTGCAATCACCCAAAAGAGATAGACAGCAGACATAGCAGCAATTGGCACAGCATAGACAGTAAATCGAAGCCCTCCAAAGAGTGCAAAAATACCAATACCAACCAAAGGAAGTGCCAAGATAAATGCTCGATGGCGTATCACCAAAACAATATAACCCACAAATGCCAAAAGAAGCCCAATACCTGAACCTGAAATACGATTGGAGAATGTTGCGAAAGAGATGCTTCCTGCCTCTCGCACCGTTTGGTTTACGGCATAAAAGTGTAACCCTTCATCACTTGTTCCTGTGATAATATACGAAAAAACTTTCGCCCATATCAGACCAAAAACATTCCCAAAATAGAGAAAAAGTAAAAAGAGAATCCCTGCTCCTATCTGCAACGACTGTTTCTTAATTTCTCCCTCTTTTAAAGTTGAAAAAACCAAAAATAATATCCCAAAGTGCAAGAGGTAGTTAAATGGTCGCTCTATTGGCAATGGCAAAAGAGATAGAAAGATTAAAATTAATGAAGCATAGACAAGAGGTTCATCTCTATGATACCAAACCATATACATCGCATAGATAATCCCCATTCCATAAACAATTGCCAATCCTTGGTCATAGAGAAAGGGGTAGATAACAATTGCCAATGAAGCATAGAATGCTGAACGAAGATTAAAATCAATGGTACTTTTTAAAAGAAAAAAGAGGATAAACATCGGTGCCATGGCGGAGAACATATCGGTGTCATAGTAGCCCACCATCGTTCTATTATAGTAGCTCCAAGTGATACTTCCTAGGAGGGCTGCAAAAAATCCCCACATCGTCTGCTTGTAAAGCCTAGCAATTAAAATCATCGGTATCACCACCAATGAGGAGATGACCGAAGGCATATAGAGCGTTACGGTCTCTAAAGAAAAGGGGGTGATTTTTACAAATAGCGTGGTAAAGAAGATAACCCCATAATCCCATAGCCCAAAAACTCTTGGGTTCTCCATATGTAGTCCCTCCAAAGCCTGTTGTGCCCCTGCGGCAAAGAAGTACCCATCATTGGTATTTATCATCAGCTCATTGTTCCACATATAGTTTGCTTCACCTTGGAACTGCCACACCCAAATAAGTCGTATGGCAAAGGAGAACGCATATGCCAACAGCATTAATCCTAACATCTGATTGGTGGTTACTTGACCTAAGTCTAAACTTTTTTTACCCATTGTTTACCTTTATATATTTTATTAATTACAGAAAAAATTCCCATTAATGACCCAAAACCATAAGAGAGATGTAGTGTTAAAAAACTTCCAACCAGATAAAATAGACCATTTGATTTATCCCTTAATTGAAAACTCGTGATTATAACCAATGCAAGATAACTACTTAATGAGAAGAGTGCCACATAGAGGAGTTTAAAATAAAAAGCAGATAAAGGTAATGGTAAAAGAAGGGACAGTAGAAATATTAATGGGATAAAGTGTCGTAGGCTTAATGAGTTTAACATTTTGGTATGATAAGCTGTCAAGATATTCCACTTCCCATTGGCATGGTTATTTTTTGCCAACTCCATAAAATTTTCTCGTGCATAATAGGTAGACTCCACTTTAGGAATGAGATATATTTTTCCTCCTCCATTAACAATACGCTTGTTAAGCTCTATGTCTTGATTTCTTATTAATCGTTCATCATAGAGTCCATATTTCTCAAATGTTGCTTTGGTATAACAACCAAAAGCAACCGTATCCACCTCTTTTATATCAGAACTACCTGTTCTAAAATCAGCATTACCAACACCCAATCTATGAGCAAGTATCTCTTTTATAGAGTTAGATTTTTTATTACTACTCTTTACCTCTGTTTGCAAAACACCCCCAACACAGTTGGCATTTAACTCTTTTATATATTTTACCAACTTAGAGAAATAACTACTCTCATACTCTGCATGAGCAGATATAATAAAGATATAATCCCCACTAGAAGCTTTTATACCCATATTCATACTAATGGGTGTAAACTTTTTAGGATTGTGAAGCAATTTTATAAAAGAGTAATTTTTTTGATACTCTTCTATAATCTCCACAGTTCTATCTAAACTTCCCCCATCAACAAAAATAATCTCTTTTGCATACCCTTCTAAATTTGCCGATAAAATAGAGTCTATACAGCTCTCAATATACCTCTCTTCATTTAGAGAAGGAATAATAATTGATACACTATCCATCTAATAGACCTCTATAACTTTTCATTAATTTTTGCTCCTCATTGTGCCAATTGTAGGATTTTTTAATCGCCTCTTTTCCATTTTTCCCCATCTCTTTGGAATTGGACTTCTCTGTTAATAGCATAGAGATAGCCTCTTTTATCTCATCCACTGCCAAAGGATTCACACAAATCCCACTACCACTCTCCTCTACAAACGCTCTATAGAGTGGGAAATCACTCGCAATTACAGCAACTCCTGCACTCATATACTCAAACATTTTAACAGGATAAGCCTCTACATAGCTTGGGGTGGGATGAAGCGTTACCAGTCCTGCAATGGATGATTTTAAAATCTCTTTTACCTCATCACGCGAGGCAAACCCTCGAAAATCTACCTTTTCCCACCCTTTTAAAGATTTGATATCTTCCTCAAATGAACCATCAAAAAACTTACCTGCAACAATTAGTTTTACATCCAACCCCTCAATGGCTTGAACCATCTCTCTTATGCCTCTTGTCTCATACAAAAGTCCAATATAACAAAGGGTATTGCTCTGAAAGCTTGGCTCTATCTCCATAAGCTCATCAATCATAGGAAAGTTATTTATATCCACACTCTTAATACTATTGCCCAAAAACTTATCCCTTATAATGGGGGTAGCAGAGATAACCATATCATATTTCTTTAGAATCAAAATCTCTAACTTAGCCACCATAAACGAGAGTATTTTTTTACTAAAACTACCCAAATAGTGCTTTGCCATCACCTGTTTTGGCAAATCTTCATGGGCATCAAAGATAACTTTTTTCCCCATTTTTTTTAATTTTAACCCAATCAACATCAACTCAGGGTCATGAAGATGATAGATATCACTATCAAGCTCAATCGCTTTATCCAAAACTCTTTTAGTGGTCTTAAATATACGATTTAAACGCCCTTTAGAGATGCCAACATCATAAACCGTTACGCCATCTTTTTTCTCATCATTTAGTTCATCGGCTACCACCAAATTTACCTCATATACTTTAGCCAAAGAGCAACACTCTTTTAAAAAAATACGGGTGTCATAGCGTGGGTGGGCTGAGGTTAGGTGGGTTATCTTAAGACTCATCTGTTTTTCCATATAGTTTCAAATATTTCTCTCTATTAAATGATTTGGAGAAGTAGTGTTCTATCTTTTTCCGTTTTATCTCAAAAAGTAAAGGCTCGATATCTTTATATTTTTGAAATGGTATGGTATTCAAATCTTCAACGACAAAGCCTATCTCACTGTTTATTATCTCTCTATTGGCAGGTAACTCTGACACAAAAGGAATACATCCACAGATAATACCCTCTACTAAACTCAATGAGATAGAATCACTTTTTGGAATAGAAACATATATTTTAGATTTACAATAGTACTCATAATTGGTTTTGGCATCTACCCAACCTATAAACTCAACTACATCACTTAAGTTTAGCTCCACAACTAAAGCCTTTAGCCTATCTGTATCCTCCCCATTCCCTGCTAGAACAAGCTTCCAATTACTATTTTGTTTAAAAAATTTAGAAAAAGAGAGAATAATTTTATCTATATTATAGAGAGGTTTGTGCAATCGATTCGAGTAGATAATATTCTCTTTTTTCACAATACATAAATCTAACTCTATTCCAAAATTAATATTATATGGTTCTATATCTTTTTTTACCAATTTATTTGCTTCAGCCAATACTATATCTGAATCAGCTGTCACTATATCTACTTCATTTAAAATATACTTTACTATCCAATTCAAAAGCATACTCTCTTTAGGATTTATTAAGATATCACTTCCCCATGCTGTCAATATCTTTTGACACCTATATTTTCTAAGGGATAACAGAGTCAATAGAGAATAACTATTGGCTTGGTGCATATGTACCGTTGTGGGCTGAAAATCGTGGACAATCATCTTGATTTTTTTAATGCTAGAGAGGCTTCCAAATCCCAAAGAGTAATCTATAGCAATAGTTTTTACAGAATAGTCTCGATGGTTTTTATCCGTCAAGAGTAAAACCTCATCAAAATACCCTTTAACCAATTCAATAAAATTAAAAACATGAATGCTATGGCTACCTACAACTAGAAGTTTTTTCATAAAATAGTCTCCCAAAAATAAATTAAAATTATTATACTAAGCAAATATATAAAAAGCCAAAATATCTTATTGATATACACTATTTTATAACTTGTTTTATATATAATATAATAATGCATAAGATAAGATATAAAACTATAAACTAAAATTTGAGCTAAAAAAATTATACCCAATCCACTATATTCTAAAAATAAATCATATAAAACAACGATAACTACTGAACCAACAATATATAGAGAAGATAATATTTGGCTTTTTTCTAAAAAGAGAATTTTCTGACCATTAATTCTTGGTACTATTTTTGCTATTTCAACTAAAAATGCTCCTAGAAAAAAGTATGCTATCATTTCATAATTTAAAATATTAAAAAAGTCTAATGAAAAATAAACAAATAAAGTTAATACAATTGCACTAAAAATTAACCAAATTAATAAATTACTTATCCTATCTCCCAAATTTTCCATTTCTAACGTTTTATTTTCAGATAAAAGCTTTAATGCCTTAGGGGCATAAAGTAAATTAAGAATTTGATGAACAATATTTCCAATAGCAGCAGCAATACGTGTACCATAAAGATAAATACCCAAAATTTCTAATGAAAAAAATCTTTCTATTAAAACTCTATCAAAACCATTAAAAATCCATCCACTTCCATTAGAAGCTAAAAATGGTAATCCAACCTTAAAAAGTCGTGGATAAAGTGATAAATCAACATGATATTTAAATTTTAATATTTTAATATTAAGAAGAATAAATACAATTATACTAATGACAATAAATGAAATAATATCTATCATCAAAATATTTATAATAAAATTTGTACTATTTTCAATATGTAGTACACAGTAGAACTTTGCTAAAAAAACTATCATACCTCTAAGTAAAGAAATAGAGAGGTATAAATTATTCCAATTTTCCAACCTCATTGTAATTTCTAGATTAGCATATAGAGAATTACTCATAGCATAAATTAAAATTAAACTATAGAATTCATTAGGAATAGATAAAAATTCTAACAAAAAATCTTTGAAAAAAAATGATATACTGATAAATATTATTAAAACAACTATAAAGAAAAGAAAAAAATTACTATATAAACTCTTTTTATCTACTTTATAATAAAGAGTATAAAATCCATCTCGTATACCAAGCATTGATATAACACCAATTAAAATAGCATAACTCTGCACAAGACCAATCATTCCATAAGTACTAATATCTATCGTTTTTAGATAAATAAAAATTAATAAAAAATTTAACCCTTGATTAAAGGCTAATACTGTAGAAAATTTAAATATATTAGAGACAAAAATTTTTTGAAAAGGTATCATAAGTTTTTAATTGCTTTTACAATCGGTTGAAAAACTAAGCTTCGATTATATTTGCTTATTTGGCTATCATTTAATTTAAAGTTTTTTCTATTACTTAATAACTCTCTTAACTCTCTCTTCATACTCTCTTTTTGATAAGATAAAACCATACCCCTATTATTTTCCTGTAGTATGCTATCCATCTCTCCATTTTTAGGAGCAATAGCAAGTGTAAACTTTTTATTTTGCATATATTCAAATATTTTACTATTAATATGATGAGTATAAGATTCAAGAGTTAAAGCTAAACCAATATCTATTTTTTTTATAAAAGCAAGAGCCTTAGGATATGAAACTTTTTGAAAAGCATAGAAATTATTAAGTGTACTACTACTTGCTAACCTTGTAAAATAATTATCTCCAACAGATAAAAAAGTAAACTCTAAACCTTCTTTTTCTAACTCTTCTAATACCTCAATAAACAATTCAGAAACATCATAATATCCATAATAAGTATAACCAATAAAACCAATTACAGGTTTATTTTCAAATATAATATTTAACTCTACTATCTTTTCATTAAATAAATTTGAAAACCCATTACAAAATAAGATATCCTTTTGATAATTAAAATCTTTTTTAATCTTTTCTCCATGTATATTTGACTCAACCAAAAGTAAATCTACTTGATTAATAAGTTCCTGTTCTATTTTTTTAAGTTTATTCCATTGAATATCTGCATAAAAGCTAAAATTATGATCATAAAAATATTTTTTTGCAATTTCATTATGCACCCATGGGTCACGAAATTCTGCAATATGTTTTAAATGCCTATACTCTTTTTTTAACTCCATACCTACAATATGTTCATGTCCATTACCAAATACAGTATAGAGATAATCATAATTATTTAAATTTATATCTTTGCAAACATTCAAAAAATCAGTAAGATAAGAGAATTCTAAAGGCATTAATGCAAAATTTATTTTTTTTCTTAAAAAGTTATAGTAAATATTCTTATTGCTTAAAAGCTTGTTTTTTTTAGGTACTAAATATTTAACATTTATTGGATAACTATCAGAAGATGAAAAAGTACAAACATCTACTTCAAATCCATTTTTTTCTAATTCTAATAAAGTTAAATAGTTATTCTTAGCTTCAACAATAGAACCAGATGGATAGAAATGTGAAACAATCATAAGAATTTTATTTTTTTTCATTTAAATCTACCTTTTTAAATATTCCAACAATCCAAAAAGGATGCTCTTTTATTTTTGAAATTCTTGAATTTAAGAATAAAGTCCCCACTATTTTATTGATAATCCTATTCATAAATGTAATATCATTTTGCTCTTGAGTACAAGAAGGACAAATAAAATTTAAAACTTTATAATTCATTTCTTTAGCTAATAGATAATTACTTTTATTAAAATCTTTTTCTATTATACCACATAATTTATATTCTAACAATTTTGCTTTATCTCCAAATAATGAAGAAAATTTATCCATATCATAACTTCTAAGATGTCCATAAATATGACCATCATAAGCACAAGATTTACAAATAACATTTCTTTTTTCCAAGCTTTCTTGATAAGGAACACCTATAAGTATATAATCTTTTGAAATTTTTAAAAGTTCATTACAATAAAACTCTTCTAAATCATCTTCCAAATGTTCTAAGACTTCAAAGCTACTAACAAGATTTTTACTATTATATATCTCTGTAAAAGATCTCTTCTTTTCTTTAACTAAAATTTTTTTAAACAAATTACTACAACAAGAAAGACCTACTTTAGAAATATCACTAACTTCAAAATTTATTTTCTCATATTTATCTTTTAATCTATCATATAAAAAATTTGTCACATAACAATTACCACATCCAAATTCAAAATAATTCAAATTTTTCTCATTTAAGTATTTTTCTATAAAATATAAAATAACTTCAATATGCTCTTTTTTTTCTTTAGAAAAGTTAATATTTTTCCAATTTTTATCAAAATATTTTTTTATACTCATTATTTAGTAGTCCTATTTAAATAGAATAATAAAGCATTTTTTATATACTCTATTAAAAAATGATGAAATAATACTATAAATAAAGATAGAATTACTGATAAAAAGAAAATAATAATTCTTAATACAACTATATTAATAGCATCTTCATCTTTTTGGGGAAGCATAATAGCTAATTCATATCTTCCATTGGCAATAGACCCAAATATTGTAGCAATAGCTATAAATAAAGCAAACATCCCAAAATCCTCAGGAGTATAAATTCGTGTCAAAATAGGACTGATTGCAATAGGAATCGCTTGTGCAATCGTTGTCCCTGTCATCAGTGTTAAAACATTACGAGCAAATTCTGATTTTGGTTTTAATCTATTGAGCATCTCTTCTCCTCAAAAACACAGGAAACCTTGGTTTTCCATATTTTGTAAACTCTTTATACTTAAAGGTGATAATACTCCCGATAGGAGGAGGAGTTTTTCGCTCTTTTAGCGTAAAACCACTTCCTATTTTAAAAGAGACATTGTTGTCAAGTTTACAACTTATTGACCCCAATAGGTCTTTAAATTTTCCACGACCTTCATTATAAGCCATAACTTTACACTCTTTATCCAAAAAAGTTTTAACTTTTAAAGCTTTATTGGTTCGCTTGTCTATATATGGAGCTGTAGGGTCACGAACAACAACACCCTCTCCAGCTT
>CAYVNI010000052.1:0-3973 GCA_964452815.1 uncultured Sulfurovum sp. | reverse complement strand
TTTTTAAAGCTATTTGGAATTTTACCTGCATTAAATCTATTCCACGCTGTTCTATATGTTACTGAATGGTTCTTTGCATAATCACGAAGTTGGATATATTTTTTCATAACATCATTATAACATAGTATTGTTTAATATTATTTTAAATAATTTTCTATTGTTTCAAGCACATGTTAGTCATACCCCAACCCATCAAGAACCTCACGCAAGTTCTCCTTAACTTCACCCTGAAACTCCAAACTCTCCTCTTTGATAGTTCCCCCTGTCCCAAGCCTCTTTTTAACTGTTTTTAAAAGAGCCTTTAACTTATCAGATGAGAGATGGAAAGGTTTGACAATGGTAACCGTTTTTCCCCTTCGCTTCTCTTTTGAAAAATGTAGTTGATGCTTGTTTGGCTCTTTAATCTCTATGGATACTTTTTTGTTTGGTTTCTCTCTGTTGTCCGATGACCACTCACTCGAAAAGTTAGAACCCATTTCAAATAGGTTTTTATTTTTCATAAGATTTTACCTTTTATACTTCTAGGGATAATGCACTTAAATTGCTCTAACTCAATATCATTGATAAAAGCCACATCAGGATTAATGTCGATAACCCTTCTAATGCCACTACCATAACCTGTGTAAGGTAGTACATTTTTACAAATAGAGGCAAGTATTGGATTTCTAGCAATCGACAAACCACTTTTTATCTTCTCTACGGTTAAAGAGTTGGTAAGTTTGCCTGGGCTTACAATCTCCACTCTATTGTGAAATATAAAAATTTTGATAGAGGAGTTTATGTAGTAGTCTCTATGTATTAAAGCGTTAACTATCAGTTCTGTCAATACTCTCTCTTCTATCTCTGCTTGACCATTGGAGTTAAAGTTTTCATGAATTTGATAATTTCTTAGTTGACTCATCACAAAATTAATAGCACCATCAAGCATAAAAGAGAAAGTACCTTTTAGCCTTTTTTCAGAGATATAATGGTTCACAGCAACATCATTACCATCAAAATAGCAACAGTCAATATAGAACATTGGACAAAATCTTTGAGGTTCTAGTCCAAAGATAAGGTTTCCTGCAATGGTGAGATGATGGTCTCTAAAGAGTTCTCTATTTTCCAAAACCTTTTTAAATGAGAGTTTTTTTAGTTTTAACTCTTCATATATTTTTTCATTGTCTTTTTTTAGAAATTGCATAAACATTTCACTGTTTATATCGTTTATATCGCTTTTTGGTAGAAGTTCTTCATCGGCATAGAGTCTTTTGGGTTCACTAAAAAGTCTTTTTAACTCCTCGTCGGACATGATTTTTTTATCAGCGCCACTTTTGGTATAAAAAATTCCACTACTTGTCTTGTATGGTTTACCTGACCCACTTTCGATAGTTACAATTAGCACTCTTTTCTCATCTATGGTTTTATTTTGAATCAATGGATGAATTGGTGGTTTTACATTCTCTTGACCAACATTTCCTACCAGTTGTCCAATACTCTCTATATCTTTAAGCGTTAACCCTTTGATGCTACTATCATCAGCTACACCAAAGACAATAATCCCACCCCTAGCATTGGAAAATGCCACCATCTCTTTTGCTAAATCCTTAGAAGATACTATCTGCTCTTTAAACTGTGTATAGCTATCTTCTCCATTTAAAATTTGCTCAATTAGTTCTTGTTTTGTCATTTTTTGTTCTCCATTTATATTATATCATGAATCAACCTATCAGCCAAAATATCAATATCAACACTTTGGGTATAGAGGGGCAGAGAGCCTTATAGATAACAGGAACTCTTAAGTATCTTCTTAATAGCTTCCGAACAGATGGTAAGCCCAAAAGCCCCCGTCACAGCCACACAAGAGCCTTTCTCTTTACATCTGTCCTCTTCAGGCGAAAATACGACCGTGAAATTTCTATCAAACTTGGCTTTTTTTAGCTCATTGCGTATCTTTCGTGCCAACGCATCACCTTCACTCTTCCAAATACTCGCCACCTCTATCTTGGAGGTGTCAAACCGTTTGGCAGAGCCTGTGGACATAATGAGCTTTTTATAGACCTTTTTTGCCAACGCTATTTTAACCTTAGTGGTATCAGCCGAGTCAATAATAAGGTCATAAGGCTCAAAATCAAAACGCTCCACCCATGCCATATCCATCTTCTGGTTAATGGGCGTAATGGAAGGATAGAGTTTTTTAAGTGCATCGGTCTTTAGCTCACCAATCGCCTCAGAACCTATCTGTCTATTTTGGTTGGTCTCATCATAGGTGTCATGGTCAATAATGGTAATATCACTAACCCCTGTACGCCAAAGACAATCAAGAGCATAAGAGCCAACCCCACCCACACCCAAAATCAGTATTTTTGCCTTTTGTATCTTTGCAAAATCATCTTCTCCAAAGAGCAGTTTACACCGTTGGTATCTTAAATCCATGATTTTAATCTCTCTATCTTATTGTGTGCCGTCATGTCAAGTCACCTCTTGGATTGGTATGTGCATCAGCATCATTGCTATAGACACGGCTTCCTGTCTTGGTGATTTTTATGGTAATGAGTATCTTTTTTCTATCTTTATTTTCTTTATCTCTATTTTTTTCTGTACTTTTCATGAAGAAATAGTACACTATTTAGATTAAAGCTTAATTACCTCTGCGTTTATATAGGAGTATCTCCATAGTTATGGCAGTAGGTATCTCTGTTGTAAATCATTAAGCTCCTCAATTCTAATTAAAATCTCATTTGTCTCTTCTGTTTTAGGTAAAGTACAATTTTTCACAATGGAACTTTTCAGAAAAGAGTTCAAATTGGCATTCTTTTTCTTTTCTATGGTAGAATCTCGCTCCATTCGAGCTTTCTGAAAAAGATTAGTAATATTATCAACAGTAGAGTGATATTTTTCGTGAAGAGATAAGGATTTATCCTCAATAGAGAACCTATCACTCAATCTGCTATCTTTATCATTGACATATTCTATTTCATCTAGTTTTTTATTATCTTCATATTTCTGAATATAGACATCTTCTTTATTTGAATATCCCATTGCCACCATCTCTTGAGCAATTTTATTATAGATAAGTGTATCCTCTGAATTTATCCAAAAATGAATATGGTCAGAATTTTGTGTTTTATCTGCAGCATGAAACTCAATAATACCTGAAACCCCCAAGTCATTAATATACTCACTAAGATAGTCAAGAGCCTCTTGGACTTCATCATAGGTATATTGATCCATATTCATGGCATTAAAAATCATTCTATAGAGAACTCCATACCTATTGAGTATTTTGGCAATATTTGCTTTATTTCTAATAAGTGTTCCATCAGAATTACAAGCCAATGCTTCTTTTAGAATACCATATTGAAGAATATTGTTACCCTCTCTATCGTAAGAGATTTCTGAAAAAGAGAGTAGCTCTTTTGAACGTAAAAAACTTTGACTAAAATTTCCTCGAAGTGCCATCTTTATCCTTTTGATTCTCTAAGATGAATCAACTCCTCTTGTAATAAATTTTTCTCTTTATATAAGCGTTTATTGATTTTCTCTTGCTCCCTATTTTTAGACTCCAACATCTTATTACTCACTTTTAGTAAATCTGTAGTTGATAGGGTTAAGCGGTTCTCCTCTTTTAACTGTTCAATTTGTCTATTATAGTGTTTTATTTCAGAATCGTAATTTTCTATTTGTCTACAAAGAAATTTTTTCTCATTCTCTAAAGTTTTAACCTCTTGAATCTCTTCATCTTTTGTTCTTAAACTCTTTTCATACTCTTTAATCAGCTTCTCTAACTCTGTAATCATCTCAGATTGCTTATGCTTATCCTTAATTAACTCTTCTCTCTTTTCTATGAATTCACCAAGATTAATCTCTATCCCTTCAAGCTGTTTGGTATGTGCCACAACTAAGGATTCCATTTTTTGGTTAAATGATGCAATTTCAGTCTCTCTGACATCAAGGTTCTGTTTTAATCCCTGAATTTCACTGTTTAATATCT
>CAYVNI010000051.1:0-15150 GCA_964452815.1 uncultured Sulfurovum sp. | reverse complement strand
ACCCCTCTAATATGGGGCATTCCTTTCCATTGGGTCACTTTGACGACTTTGGACTCGATTAGCTCCAAATCTTTGAGTACTTTGAGTGAGGCTTCGATGGTTTTTAACCCCATTGAGGGTAAATCGGACATAATTTTGCTAGTAGCAATGACATAATATCCCTCTATGCAGATAGCCCAAGAGATGATATTGACCAGATATGAAATTAAATCTGTTTGAGAGTGAGTGAGATGATATTTGGCTTGAAAATCAAAATCTTTGATGAGAATTTGGGTGTGTTGAGGTACGGTTGACATGGTTTATCCTTGAAAAATTTAATTTTCAAGAGTCCAGTTACCAACATCTCTTGATAAACAGGAAAGAAACAGCACCTTTTAAAGGCAGTCTTAACCGATAGACTGATAAAATTCTATCAGCCTAGGTTAGAAGTAGAGTTGTTGGTTTTGACGACTTCACTGGCTCTACTTCGTTTCTTTCTTGTTTTTATTCCCACATTCTATATCAAACTTTCTTAGAGAACAATTAATTATTTAAATTTTTTTATGTTGGGTTTTATGGGGTGAACCCTAAAAAAATAGGGACAATAATTAATTATTTTCAAAGCGATTTGTTTAAATCTTTTTTAGGAGAATAATTAGTTATTGAGCCTATTTTTTTAGGGGTGGCTCTTATGCCTCAAATGGATTTAGTTTGCTCCATATTTTAAATGTGGGGGTATTATATTTTGAGTTTATAGGGACATCCATTGTGGATGTCTACGGTTGCCCAAATATTTGCATACCCATGAAAGGTATTCCTAGAAAGTAGGTCTTTATTCCCTTGGAGTAGCCTTAAGTAAAGTGTTTAATAGAGAATATTCGCCGTACTATAAAGTGAATCTATTTGATTTTTAAGTGCTTCTAATACCTGTTTTTGCTTTAGCATGAGGGCTATTTTCTCCTTTGCTTCCATATAGGTTAGCTTTCCTGCACTCTTTTTATTGAGCAGGTAGATGACATGAAAACCATGTTCCGAGGTAACCACATGGGGGATAAGTGTTTTGGGGTTGGCTTGGAACGCACTGTTAAAGATACTATCAGGTGCCATTCCTCTACCGAACCATCCCATGTATCCATTTTGTTGGTTTTCTCGTGCCACTCGGATAAAATCTTCATCCAAATTAATAGAGCTTTTCAATTGATTTAAAATTGCCTCTGCTTCTGGTTGGGTCTTCATAATGATATTGGCAATCTCGATGGAGTCTGGAAAGTTAAATTTTTCTTGGTTCATGTCATAAAATTTTTTGCTTTGGGTATCAGAAATAAAGCTGTTTTGTAGTTGCTGTTTTTGGTACATAATAAGTGCTACAGAGCCTTTTATATTTCGTATCTGACTGGGGGTAAGAGATTTTCCTGAGACCTTTTGGTACTGTTGCTCTGCCAAAGTTTTTTGTTGATTAAACGCCTCTATGAACTCGGCTGTATTGACAATGTTTTGACTAAGAATATAGGAGTGAATCAACTCCTCTTTGATTAAATCTTCCATGAGTTGAGCCCGTTTGCTATCGTCAAGTTGCTCATATCCCTTGGGGATGATATCATCGGTAATCTTGTTTCCATTAACGGTTACTAAAACTTTAGAATAGAGTAGTGTACTGCTTAAGAGTAAAATAGATAAAAATGTAAAGAGTCTGTTCTGCATTATCTGTTATCCTTTTTGTATATTGGATACAAGGATAACATAAAATTATATAAAATCAAATTAGGCTACTCAATTGTTTCAGCTACAAAAGTTTTGGTAACTTTGCCTCCAAAACGGTAGATGCCCTCCTCTATACTGATATAGAGTTCATCTTTTGAGGTAGGAATGGTTTTAACTGAATCATTGAGCAGACCCTCCTTATGACATCGTACAAAACACGCCACCATACCTGTGCCACAGGCTAAGGTCTCATCCTCTACCCCTCGCTCATAGGTTCTAACATAGAGTCTATCTTCCATCGGTTTACAGATGTTGACATTACAATTATATTTATGGCGTAAACGTCTCATCTGCTCAATATCAAATGCTTCTAAATCATCACGAATAGCCACCAAGTGAGGGACACCTGTATTGATTAACCACCAATCTTCACCATCTTCTACTATTTTATCATCTATAATATCAGGGGTTGTCATATCACTGACCACATAGAGTCCATTGACGGTTGCCCGAATCACCCCTGCACCCGTGAGAAACTCTGCTCTCCCCTCAGGAGATATTCCTTTTTCCACTGCAAAGTGTGCCACTGCCCGAGAGGCATTTCCACACATATCCGCCAAACTCCCATCTGCATTGTAGAACTCCCACTCAAAGTCATACTCCTCATGAGGAAGCAACACCACCATACCATCTGCACCCACTCCATTTTGACGATGGCAAAGCGTAAGTGCTATTTGGGAGCGGTTGGCTTTCTCTTGGGCTATAAACAGTATAAAATCATTGCCATTGGCTGAATATTTTGTGAGGGTCATCTCTATTTCCTTTTTTGTATCAAATTTGTTATTTTACAATTCCTTACTAAAAAAGTGTAGCATTCTCATTTTTAGACTTAACAGGCTTTCCACCTGTATTGAGAAACTCTGCTTTACTAAGATCCACAGGAGTACGGCGTAACTCCTCTTTTGTTTTAATAATTTCTCTATTTTGAATCATAAAACTCTGCACGGGTCTACCGTTATGTTGTAGTAAAACCAAGAGTTTATTGCTCTTTTTATTCTTATAAATCTTGAAAAGCTCCACATTTTTTACAATGGGGTCTACCTCTACATAACTCTCCGATTTTAAGGGAAGTGTATAGCCATTGCCCTCAATGCGTAACAGCGTGTTATCACTTTTAGAGACCAACCAACTTACTTGTGCCAAAGGTTGACCATAGAGAGAGTTGCTTGTTTTCATGATTGTTATCTTATGAAATTTTTTCTCACTATCAATTGTAATATTTGAATCGGCTTGAAGTAAATCCATATAGAGAACCCTGTTTCCTTTAAGCGACTTACTTGATTTCTCTAAATGCTCATAGAGATGTTTGTTAGATCGTCTAAGGATATCGGTGCTTCGATAGAGTGCCATCAGTACCAATGAGAGCAGAGTAATGGAGATTAAAACCTCAATTAGGGTAAACGCTCCTCTAGTAGTTCTCATTAATCTTCCATAATCCCAATACGTACCGCCTCTTCATAGGAGGTTTCACCTGCAACCAACATATCCAGAAGTTTATCAGCAATGGTCTTCATCCCTGCCTCTCGCATCGCTTTACGAATCTGATGGTCATTAAGCCCCTCTTTCATCATCGTCTTGACATCATCATTCATCACAAAAAGCTCCCCAACGGCACGTCTACCTGCATAGCCTGTAAAGTCACATGATTTACACCCTTTTGCCTCATAGAAAGTGATATCTCTAGATAACTTAAGCTCATTCATCACGCTTGGAGCTAAGGTGGTGGCAACTTTACACTCTTGACAGAGCAGTCGGGTTAATCGTTGAGCCAATACACCAAGTAGCGTAGAGGAGATAAGAAACTCCTCTATCCCCATGTCCATCAGACGTGAGAGTGCTGAGGTGGCATCATTGGTATGCAAGGTGGAGAGCATCAGGTGACCTGTAAGGGCAGAACGTAGTCCAATATCAGCTGTCTCTGCATCCCTCATCTCCCCAATCATAATAATATCGGGGTCTTGTCTCAAAATAGAACGCAGACCAGCGGCAAATGTTAGCCCTACTTTACTATTAACCTGAATCTGATTGACATTTTCAGCATTGTACTCCACAGGGTCTTCTACCGTGATAATATTTTTATCAGGTGTGGCGATATGTTGCAGACAGGCGTGAAGAGTTGTCGATTTTCCCGAACCTGTAGGACCTGTTACCAGTATCATTCCATGAGGATGGGTTAAAAGTCTATGTAAATCTCGTGTTAAGTCCTCTGTAAACCCTAACGTCTTAAGTGTAGGAATACTTTCACTTGTCATCAAAAGTCTCATGACCACTCGTTCACCATAATAAGTAGGCAAAACAGAGACCCTAATATCTAAGTTTTTACCTGCAATACTCACCTGTGTACGTCCATCTTGGGGAATTCTTTTTTCAGAGATATCCAAGTTGGAGATAACTTTGATTCTTGATATCACCAAACCTGTAATATTTTTATCAATGTCAAGGTGTTTTTTTAATGCACCATCCATACGAAGACGCACCTCACCCTTTTTCTCTAAGGTCTCAATGTGAATATCTGAAGCCCCTTTTTTAATCGCTTGAAAAAATAGAGAGTTGACCAGTTTGACAACGGGGGCAGACTCTTCATTGGAGAGTAGGTCTTGAGAATTACGGATAAAATCAAGCAAATCAGACTCTACTTCGATAATATCATCCCCACTATTACCTGTCTCAATGGCATCAAAATCAGTGCCTGTTTTAATCTCCAAAAATTTATTATTAAGTCGATCAAAACTCTCCTCATCCACCTCTATAATAGGGTGGGTTAAGTTAAGTTTAGAGAGATGATTTAATGCACCTGCAAGTGTGCTTTTTTTGACAATAATAGAGGTGCTACCTTCTATCTTTGCAAAGAGAAGATGATGTTTCATCGCAAGATTGTTATCTACATCTTCATTCCAAATCGGTTCAAGGTCAATATCTTCTATAAAAGGTAACTCTATCACAGTCTACTCACCTGTAAAAGTGGTATTTTGATTATACTCAATACCTGTATTGATTTGATCTAAATTAATGGACTGATTTTGGTTATTAATACTCTCTAAAATAGATTCACTTCTAATATTTCCATCTCTCTCATCTATTGGATAAGGGGTAGCCTCATCATAAGTAGTTTCATCATAAGTAGTTTCATAGATAGTAGTAGAATCATAATGAGTAGAAGGGGCTCCATTGGTAGGAGATATGGTCTCAATCTCATAAGCAGGTTCTTGTGAAGCAGGTGGTGTGACTCGTAATGGTGTAGTGATTACAGGTGCTATTTCCACTGCTTTTATTGTAGGCTTGTGATATATCTCTCCTACCACACTCTCTGCCGAACTTTGATGAAATGAACGTTTTGCTTGTGTAGAGAAGGTAACGTGTCGTCGCTCCTCACCAATTCCCAATCTCTTCTTTTCTAGTTTATCAAGTACAATTTTATTAAACTGATGCTGAACCGAATCAAGCTCTGCTAGGTATTTACGGATATGTGTTAAGTCTGAACTCTTATTAATAATATAAGGGGTCAGATAGATAACCACATTGACTTTACTTTTAGAGACACCTGTAGAGGTAAACAATCGTCCAATAATAGGAATATCTCCTAAAATAGGCACTTTTGTTGATGATTTACCAGAAGAGGATTTAATAAGCCCCCCCACGATAATCGTCTCTCCATGATTGACAATTGCATTGGTCTTAACCGCTCTTTTGGTGGTGGTTGGTCTGTCTGCGGCTGTCCCCGAACCAGGTAGAATATCTTCAATAGTGGTTTCAATCTCCAAGTTTACCTTGTGATTACTAGAGAGTCTTGGTTTCACTTTTAATGTAATACCGATATCTTCACGGCTGTAGTTATTTAAAACAGCTGAAGACCCTGCGGTACTTTGTTGTGACTGGGTGATAATGGATTGTGTTCTACCCACATAGATAGAAGACTCTTTGTTATTTGTTGTCAAAACAGAAGGTTCAGACAAGATTTGAGCTGCACCATTTTGTTTGAGTAAATCAAGTTTTGCACCTAGGGCAAAGACCTCTTTAATGCCTGATTCAAACTCAAATGCTTTATCTGTAGTGGTATAGACATTACCATTTTTATCTGTATTGGTCTGAGTATTATTCATAAACCCTAAAAGCTCACTAGAGACAGCCAACGGAGCAGCCCCTGCATTTCCAAGCAGAGAGAAGATACCTTTAGAGGTGATTCCTCCTCCTGTAAACCCATACTTAACACCAATATTTTCTGCTAAATTGGTATTGACTTCAATAATCTTAGCCGTAATATAGACCTGAGATTTCTCTATATCTAATAGCCTAATGGTCTCACGAATATTCTCTATCTGTATGGCATTTGCTACGATAATCAAGGCATTTCTCTCGATATCACTGGCAATAACCGCTTTTTTTATCTTTTTATTCTGCATGGGACGTGTACGTATGGCTGAGGGTGCAGAGGAGATGGGTGCATTATTTGGAGTAATCGATTTCGATACAGCATGGATACCACTTGATGCCTTCATATTTCCTGTCATCTGAGGCAAAAGTTTCGAGAGTATCTTCTCCATCTCTTCCACATTAGAGTTCTCTAGGGGAATGACATACATACGTTGAAGATCTTCATTTACCTGTTTAGCCACATCGAGCTGATGGATATAGGGTTCAAGTCTGTTGATATTTGACTCTTTTCCTACTAAAATAATAGAGTTACTATTTTGACTCTGTATCACTTTGACTTTTTCACTGCTAATATCCTGAGGAAAAAGATATTTTGCCATATTTTGAATATTGGGAAAGACATCTTTCACATACGCATTATTTAAAACAATAATTCGACTAACACTTCCCTGTTTGTTCTCAATCTTATCAATTAACTCTTTGACTGATTGTAAACTATGAGGAAGAGCCGTAATGGCTAAAAGATTATTTTTTTTAAAGGAGATAATCTTAGCACTCTTATTGAGAAGTGGTTTGATTTTGGTACGAATAACAGCAGCGTTAGCATTCTTTAACTGAAATACAACGGTCTGCATTGTTCCCCCTCTTCCAATATCATCTCTAACATCTAATCCCTTATTGGGTGCGTCGGTATTCTTTACCACTTGAAAATATGAGCCTCGGTCAACAAGTGTCATTTTTTTACTCTCTAAAATAGCATTTGCCAAAGGGATAAGCTCAGATTTTTCTATATCCTCATTAGAAACAAAATTTATTTTTCCTTTTATATCACCATTTATCAATATATTTTTACCCGTAATCTTACCAACCATTTTTAACCAGTCACTAATCTCTAAATTTTTAAACTCTATGTGCATCTTTTCTGCGTGGGCTTGTATCCCAAAAGTAAAAAGGATTGCCAGTACTATTTTACTGAATCTCATATTCTAACTCCATCTCTTGATTGTTTCTTTTTATACTTAATGTTAAATTCTCTATACTGTCCATCTCTTTATAAAAGGAGAAGGCAGCATTATAACTGTCTAACTCTTGTCCATTTATTGCAGTGAGGATATCCCCTCTTTTAAGACCCAGTTTTTCAAAATCACTGTGTCGTTTGATAAAGTTTACTTTAAATCCTGTTAAAACACCATTAACCTTATGCTCTCCTATCCCAATATCTTTCCAAACTTTATCAATATCTTTGGTATAGGAGCTAAGAAGCCCTTTGGAGACGATTTTAGTCGCACCATCATCGGTGGCAATAATTCCTTTTTTCTTGACTGAACGAGAGACTGCTTTGGCTACCCTTTTAGGAGCTGTTTTTTTAGCTTTTTTGACCTTTATATTTTTTAGATGAAGTTTAAACTCTTTGCCATCTTTATTAAAAAGTGCATAATCTCTTCCTGCTGATTTTAATTTAAATCCATTAAAAAGCTCCCCTTGTGCCAATACTTTCGTTTTTGCACCCTTTGCAACTGTCACTACCAAAAGCTCACTTGTATGATAGAGAGCTAAAAGTTTATAATCTTTCATACCTCTAACTATTTTTTTAGGTTGTATGATTTTAGTATTTATTGGGGCCACTATCACTTTGGGCTTATATTTTTTACTGTTAGAGAGTCGTACAGGATAATAAAATGCCTTTAATTTATTTTTTTCACTGTACTCAATCCCACTTTTAGGTAAAAACTGTATTGAGAGAACAAGCCATATCAGTTTAGCAATAACCAAAACAGTTAAAAAAAACAGCAGTGTTGAAAAGAGCTTACTGTTTGTAATATTTTTCATAATAGTCTCCTTTCTCATCATGTGAAAGAAACTTTTTAAATGCATTCATATTTTTGCTCTCTTTTACTCTTAGTAACAGTTTTCTCTCCATAATATAAACACCCCCCTCAATCACACCAAAAGAGCCTGAACTCTTAATCGCAATTTTATAGGGCTTTATCACATTAAATATCATACTAATGGTATCAATCGATTTTGGGTCAACCTCGGTCTCTATATTTTCAACTATTAATCTGTTATAGAGGAAAAAAATATGAAGCTTTAGAGATGACGCTTTGGCAAGTTTTATCCCTTTAACATAGATATCTGCATCAAAGATCTCAAGCCCATACCATGTGTCCACAAAATGCTCATTTGAGATAATAATATCGCTTTTCTTCAGCTCTTTTTCTAAAAGAAAATAGAGCTCCTGCTTTGGGGCGACGAGCCATAAAAAAATAATAAGTAGAAAAAAACCACCAAAAATACGTTTTACCATTTGCATGTGAACTCCATATCATATCTATCTTTGCCACTCTCTTGAATATTGAGCTTACTAATTTTAAAATGTGTTGCCACAAGCTTTTTACTAATTTTATTTAACTCTTTAAGCGAAAGATTCTTATAGATGGCAACCAGTTTTCCTGAACGTTTCTCAAATCTTTTCACCTTCGCTTTTGAGACCATTGTCTTAAATTTTGTAATCTCTTTTTTTACTTTTTTCTTATCCCAAAATATTTTTAGTTCAGCCACTTTGCTAATCTCACTGACCGACTCTTTTATCTCTATTTTTTTAGAGGCAACACTTTTTTCAGCTGAAAACTTATAGAAAAAAGAGAAACCAACAAACAGCAGTAGTAGAAAAATAATCAACTCATTTTGAAAACGTTTAAGACTCATTAAACTCATAATTTTTTCTCCACACTAATCTCTTTGGCACTCTCATTTAAGAGCGTAAAACTTCTCTTTTTTGCAAGTTTCTTTAGCTTTCTCATCGCTACTGGTGAGTCTATTTTAATAGTTGCCGTAATACTTTTTTCATTAAGTACCAAGCTCTTTAATCGGTTGGAGTTAGAAATCATCTTAGAGACCTGCATCAATGCCTCACGCTTTACTCTCTCCTCTCTGTCTATTTTCGTATATTTTTTCATCTCACTGTTTCGCTGTAATGAAGAGGATAGCTTAGGATACTGTTCTAGAAGTTCCGTTTGGCTTACCTCTAAGCTCTCAATAGAAGAGCGACCCCTCTCTCCCTCAAAAAGAAAAAAAGATCCAAGAAAAAATAGCAGTGTACTAAGCAGTGCTGTCTCTTTAAATGGAACAATCGAATCATAAGAGCTACTTAGTGCAATCCCATTTTGAAACTTCTCTTTTTGTAGATTAAGAGATTGATACTCTATCTCAGGGGAGAGCAACCTTTTGGGCAGTAGCGTTACTGTACCTTCCAAGGTCTGCATAACCATGGTCTCACCAAGCTCCATAGGAGATTCAAGCCTTTTTTCTAACTCCTGTACAAAATAGATTTTACCAATCTGATGAGAAGAGAGACCTCTCTCTTCTAAAAATGTTGTAATCTCTTCAACACTGTAGGCAAAAAAATACCACTCGTTACTGTGTTTATAGACATGGTACTGATGCTCAACTCCTGCATTGAGATAATCATCAAAAAATGCAGGAGCAATTTTTTTTGCCTGATACGCAAATTTAATCTCTAAATCTTCTCTTAAAAATGTATAAAACTGTGGGGTAAGTACAATATCAACGCTATCTTTAAGATTAATATCTTCCATATCTTTATGAACCAATACCCGTAGCTTAGAGCTTCCCATAAAATTCAAAATTTGCACTCCTTTCATCTGAGTAATCAAAACTAAAACGATAGTGGTTATCACGGTAAGCATAGGTCTCTTCACAATGCATCGCATTTAACCCTTTTTTTGAAAAAAGCTTTTTATTTGCTCCCTCGGAAGCACCATTTTCACTCAAAAAACTTTGAAGTGACTGCTTTTTTTCCTGCTTACTGTCAGTAACCCAACCATCCTTAACAATATCCAAGGAGATATCAAAAGCAGCAGAGATAACCTCTGGACTTAGATACTCTCCATCTATTTTTGCCGTATCACGCAATCGAATAAAGACAAAATACTTCTCCCAAGGAACCTTGAAAACACTTACATCATCATACTTCATACGATATTCAAGCAGTACTTTATCAAATTGTCTTCTTGAGAAAATACCTCTAGCATAACCCAATCTTGACTCAAAATCACTACCATACTCTTTGATTCCAGAGAGTTCAGAGAATATAAGCTGTTCAAGTTCACTTGATTCTTTAAGTTCAAATTTTTCCAAGATGTGTATTAAAACTTTTCTTGCCAACGCATATTTTTCAGGACTCTTTTTATTTTTCTCTTCATCCAACCATCCAATAGGAATTCCCATCATCAAAGGGGTACACTGTAGATTGACCATAAATCCACTTTTCTCTTCGGAAAGCATCAGTGGAATGGTATATAATATGTCTAGTTTTTTGCTATCTACTTTCCCTCTGGGGAAAATTCTTTTTAATATATTTATTGTATTTTTATATAACAGATTTCCTTGTATCAATGAAGAGGCTTCACTGGCATCATCTTGTGCCTTTTCTAAATAGGAGAAAGATACTGCCACTATTGATAAAATAGAGGCGATTATTAAAAGTGTTATAAAAAGGGCCATACCTTTTTTTGTTTTATCCATTATAAAGCTCAATTCAAGTAAAATCACTGTTATTATAACCTAAACTAACTAAGGAATTTAAAACATGAATAAAGATTACCAAATAAGCAAGATAAAACAGCTAATTTTAAGACAAAATAAAACAAACTCTCTAATGGAATTGTTTAAAACTAATAATAAAAACTTAAAGAAAAACCCTAATAGAAAAGCATTTTCACTTATTGAGTTACTTGTTGTTATTTTAATTTTAGGTCTTCTTGTCGGACTTGTTGCTCCAAAAGTAATTGGACAAGGGGCAGAGGCACAAAGAAAACTCGCTTGTACCCAAATGGGTTCCATAAAACAAGCACTAAAGATGTTTAAACTGGACAATGGAACATATCCTGAGACCGATGAAGGACTTGAAGCACTGGTGGCTAACCCTGATGCAGATAAGTACCCGAATTACTCAGGTTCTCCCTATTTAGAAAAAGTGGCAAAAGACTCATGGCACACACCACTGGTCTATATTAAAGATGGAAGTGACTTTAAAATCGTGAGCTTTGGTAGTGATAAGAAAGAGGGTGGCGAAGATGATGGAAAAGATGTTGTTTTTCCTGATTGTCAAAAATAGTTAAATGGATTTTAAAAAAAGCCTCAATCCTCGTCGAGGCTTTACACTCATAGAGCTTATCATTGTTATTCTTATCATTTCGTTGATGGGATTTATGGTCTTCTCTAGTATGGTGAAACAGGAGAAGGAGATAGAGAGCCTAAGCCCTCTATCTCTAAAAAAATCTCTACAAAAAGAGTTTAGTAAAACTGAGGATATCCTCTTTTTCTGTATCTCAAAATCTACTGACTGCTATGTGGCAAAAGGTTCTGAGATTATCCCCTATGCAGGACTTTTACATCTTGGAAAAGATATTGAAATCCACAAGATTGATAAAAAAAATCGGCTTGTGGAGATCGAGGAGTTTGGACGCATAAAAGATAATAAAATCACATTTAGGTATAACCTCTATAAAAATGGCAGTGCTTCACAAATGATTATCGCCAATAATGAAGGGGTTTACTATCTCCCAAGCTACTTTGGGAAAGCTAAAAAAGTAGAGAGTCTCGATGAGGCGAAAGAGCTTTGGATAAAAGAAAAGTATGATCTAACAGACAAAGGAAACTACTACTAATGAACAATATAAAATTAAATCACTCCAAAAAAGCCTTTACCCTTATTGAAGTTATTGTAGCCGTGGTTCTTGTCTCTATTGTGGTGATGGGTTCTATGGACTTACAGAGCAAAAATCAAGATATGGCAATGTACATTATTGAACGTGGAAAAAATGAGTTGGATAACTCACTCTATCTCACCTCACAAGCTTATCGCTATGACAAAGATGAAAAGGATGCTTATGCCCTTGTACGTACCGAGTTTAATATCAAGGATGAGAAGAGCAAAGAGGCTCTAAAGAGTATACTAAAAAAAATCAATATCACGGAAGATGAGGAGATGCCTGTCAAGATGAAAGAGGGAGGTCCTCCTATTTTTACCTTTTATACCAATGAAGTGTTACTCAAAGGAAAATATCCTGCACGATATTATAACTTTAAATAACTTTTCTTTGTTGATGTACCAACAGCATTACTCCTGCAACAAAAGTGATAAATGCCTCGATTAGAAACAGAGACTCACCATAGTATCTTCCTGCAAGAAGAGAGCCAACAGTTCCCCCCAATCCAAATCCTATCCCTAAAAAAAACTGCTGTGCCAATTTTTTTTGGGAATATAGCGTAAATACATAGGTAATAGCAGCGGTATGATAGAGTGCAAAACTTATGGCATGAAGCGACTGAGAGGCAAATGTCACCATCACACTATCAGGGAATAGATAAAGTGTTAGCCATCTAAATGCGGTAATAAAAGTAGCTATCTGTAAAATAGTTAAAAGCTTTCTCTGAAGAAGTGTACCTTGAAAATAGAGCATTATAATTTCACATAGAACACCAAATGTCCACAAAAGCGTAACAGTTGTCAACGCCAATCCATGCTCCAGTTGATAAATAGTAAAAAAGTTATAGAAACCACCAAAAGCAACCTGCATTAGAAATATACTCAACCAAAATGCCCAAAACTTACCCAAAGAGAAAGATTTATCCTCTTCTTGTTTCTCATCCTTACCAATACCATCATACTGCAACACAACATAGCCAAATAGAAGCGTAAAGAGTGTTAAGGTTGCAAGATAATACAAAACCTCATAAGAGCTACTATGACTATTTCCTAAACCCAGTGCAACCATCACAAACCCTATCGAACCCCAAAGCCTAATTCTACCATACTCTTTTTTTGAAACGCTTTGAAGAGATATGGTCTCTACAAAAGGCAACACAATTCCCATGGATGCCCCAAAAAAGAGATTGATAACCAAATAAAGCCAAAAACTCTCTACACTTTGAATAAAAAGAAGAGAAGAGACCAAGGTCATACCCAGTGCGAACAGATAAACGTTATGGGTTAACTGAAACAGATGTTTAAACGCATAGGGAAGTAAAAAACGCATAAAAGGTGCGGCGGCATAAACAATTCCTACCTCTAATTTTGTGTAGTTAAAATCAAGTAGCACTTTAGGCATAAAGATGACATAAACCCCTACCATCGCAAAATAGAAGAGGTAAAACGCAGAGAGATTAACCCTCATTTTCACCAACATTAATCACCATTGTTTGACTTAATATATCATGAAGCCCTTGTCTATCTTTTCTAAAAAATATCATCAACCATCCAACAACAGTTATTAAACTTAGCACCATAAGCATATTTCTAAACAGAAGAGCAAAAAGAGGTGGTTGCTCCAATGTCTTGCTATCTACCACTCTAATTTTATAGTTACGATACCCTGGGGTCTGCCCTCTTCCCCAATACATAAATCCTGTTTGAATCAAAATAAGAGGAGCTAAAATATAGAGCCAACCCAACATTCTATGCAATGCAAAATCTTCTCTCCCCTCCATTATAAGATAAAAAACGATATACATAATTGGCATCATAAGCATAAAAGCATCGGTTAATGCTGCTTTTATTTTCTGTTTATTTTCAGCAATCAGCAATGAGATTTTCTCATCACGCTTATCTCTATTTTTTTGACTATTTTTCTTATTCTTACTCATAGGTTCAACTATTTTTCCCTGTTTTAAATCTCTAAAACGCTGTTTTGCCATTTCAGACTCCCTTTTTTTATTTTTTATCCACCTATTTTTTATCCACCTAAGTTCATAGAGAAGATAGGTAAAAGCATCGCCGATACAATCACCCCAACAACCCCACCAATAAAGAGCATCATAAATGGCTCTAATAGACTCAGTAGGAGCTTTAATTTATCATCATTCTCTTCTCTATAAAGCGTAGCAATATTACTTAAGATATTAGAGACTTCACTCGACTCCTCACCTAATGCCAATGCCTGCATAAAGTTTCTTTTGGGTTTGGTTCCTTTCACTCTTTGTAGTGCATGAGAGAGCTTATTTCCCTCTATCACCTTTTCGGAGGCTTCACTAAAGGTCTCTTTGAAGGAGGTATTACTAAAGGTACTCGTCGCCAATTTAACGGCGTGGGCATAAGAAACTCCTGAATCCAACATCAACGAGAGAATATAAGAGAAACGTCCCAACTCATGGTTCTGTATCAACTCACCAATAATAGGAACTTTTAGAACAAAAGCATCATACAACTTAGTAAAACCATGAAGATATTTATAAGAGAGTTTAAATGCAATAATCACTCCTACAAATCCAAGAATAAGGAGAATATAATGTGCTGATAAAAAATCACTAATACTCAAAACAAACTGGGTAATACCAGGCAACTCTTGCCCCGTATCTTCAAAAATTCCTGTAATCTTTGGCACAACAAAAGTGATAAGAAAGCCAACCATACCAATAGCCACAACAAAGATAAACATCGGGTATGCCAACGCATTTCCTACCTGTTTTTTTACCTTTGCTTGTGTCGAAAAAAAATCTCCCATCTGTATCAGTACAGGAACCATTTTTCCCCCTTGACTTGCTACATTGATACTCTGTAAAAAGAAATCTGGCATGGCATAGATATTTTGAGTATTAAGTGCATGGTAAAGAGATTTACCCTCTTCAATCATGGTGCGAAGAGATGCCAAAAAAGAGGCATACTTTTTCTCTTTTTGATGCTGGTCTTCGATAAGACGTATGGCAGTAAGTATCGCCATACCCGAGTTAAGATAGGAGGAGAGTTCTTTTGCAAATGAGCTAAGTTGAGGACCACTCATCTCTCTTTTGGAAAAGTTATGCTCAGTTATCTCTTTGGTAGGGGCAATGTGTTCATAAAAAATTCCTTGAGACTTCAACTTACGCTTCGCCTCATCCATATTAGAAGCTTCGATACTACCTTTGGCACTTTTACCTGTTTTGGTCATGCCTCTATATTTATATAACATATTATTTCTCTTATTAAATTTTTGAGATTATTATAGCATTAATATATGAAAATGGTAATTAAGTTTA
>CAYVNI010000050.1:0-7297 GCA_964452815.1 uncultured Sulfurovum sp. | reverse complement strand
TGTACGGATAAACGGGTTAATATTATCACCCCTGCTCTTTTTGAAGCCTATCCAAATCCCACAGCACTTGCAAATGCTGATTTGGACAAAGTAAAATCTTATCTTAACACTTGCTCTTTTTATAATAACAAATCAAAAAATATTATAAAAATGGCTCAATCGGTTATAGAAAATTACAATGGTGAAATTCCTCAAATACGGGATGAGCTGGTAAAACTGGCAGGAGTAGGACAAAAGACTGCCAATGTGGTGCTTATTGAGTATACAGGAGCAAATCTAATGGCTGTTGATACCCATGTGTTTCGAGTGGCTCACCGTTTGGGACTCTCTGATGATAAGACAGCCATTAAAACAGAAGAGACACTTAGTAAGAAATTTAAAACCAACCTACACCTCTTGCACCAAGCGATGGTACTCTTTGGACGCTACAAGTGTAAAGCTGTTAAGCCTGAGTGTGATGGCTGTTTTTTAACCGATTATTGTCGTACCAGTGAGACATTTCGGGTATAAGTCTTAAAAAACGATGGTCTTATTTCCATGTACAAATACCCTGTCATTCAACACCAAACCCAACGCACGAGAGAGGACAATCTTCTCTACATCACGCCCTGCTCGTTGCATATCTTTCCACTCCAAACGGTGGTTTACAGGAATTACCTCTTGGGCAATAATTGGACCTTCATCCAAATCATCAGTTACAAAATGTGCCGTAGCCCCAATAATCTTCACCCCTCTCTTGTGTGCTTGTTTATAAGGATTAGCACCAATAAATGCAGGTAGAAACGAGTGGTGAATATTGATAATTTTTCGATTATATCGTGAGACAAAAGTGGGGGTCAAGATACGCATATATTTTGCCAAGACAATATAGTCAAACGTATGCTCATCTATCAATGCCATTACCTTTTGCTCATGCTCTTCTCTACTTAGCCCATCAGCACTTATCTTAAAAAATGGGATATCAAAACGTTTCACCAACCCCTCTAAAGTATCATGATTGGCAATCACAGCTTCAATGGTCGCATCCAACTCTCCTGCTTCATGGCGAATAAGAATATCCCCCAAAGCATGAGACTCTTTGGTTGCAAGTATAACTATTTTCTTTTTTCTAGGTTCAATCACTTGTAAATTTGCCATTTGAGGAACAATCTCTTTTAAGGCAACTTCCAACTCATCAATATCAAAATCACCCGTCACCACACTACGCATAAAAAACTTTCCCTGCTCCTTATCCACAAACTCACGATTATTCTCAATATTCAAATCTCTATCATAAAATACTTTTGAGATTTTATAGACCAATCCTTTTTCATCTTCACAATCAATTAATACTCTTACTCTGCGTTCCATTTTTGTCCTATCTGTTTAATCTGTGGAATTATACCAACTTTTTAGACAACTCCCCCCAATTGGTTTTTATCTCATCATACCCTGCTTGGTAGGCCATCTCTATCTCGGAGAAATCAAACAGGTGCATATTGGCAACCCCTTTTATCTCCAAATAGGCATCCGTTATCTCCTTAGACGGCATAGAGTTAGAACGAATCATAATAAGAATCGAGCGAATAAGAAGAGATTTAAAACTGTCTAAATCTTCACCACGAAGGGGATTAATATTTATCGCTAAGTTTTTTTCATAATATGACTTCAATGGTTTAACAGGTAAATTGTCTGAAAATCCTCCATCTATATAGAAGTTTTTCCCTATTTTTTTGGCTTCATAGAGAGGGGTAATGGTCGAAGAGGCGATGGTATAGGCGATGGGGTCACCACTATTTATATAATTATACTCTCCCGTACTGATATCCGTTACACACGTATAACAGGGGATTTTCAGCTCACCATAAGAGGAGATATTAATATGCTCTCTTAACTTCTCTTCCAATCTTTTCATCGAAAAAACCCCCGTAGCATCCATCCCCGACCAGACAAAAAGCTCTTTTTTCTCCAAATTTTTTAAAAAATCCAACATATCCTCACTCTTTAGCCCATACGCCAAAAAGAGTCCAACTATCGCCCCTGCACTGCTCCCTGCCACGGCTATCACTTCAACTCCTTGCTCTTCCAAAAACTTAATCGCCCCCACATGAGCTGCCCCACGTAACCCACCACCACTTAGACTTAGTGTGATTTTCATTAAATATAGCCTTTTTGGATATAATACCAAAAATAAACATACAGAGGTATAAAATGAAAAAAGTGTTCAAAATAGAGCAAGAGAGAATCAAACCAGATAGAGCCGTTGATGCGATTAAAAATGAGCTTCGTAAGTATGTAAAACGAGAGAAGAAAAAAGATTTACCAAACAAAAAAACAATGTATTGGGATTTTGATTGCAAATTTGGAAAAAGTGCCGACTTAGCTACCGTATGTAGTTTTGAAGAGATTTCCACACAACTAAACTCTGTGGTTGCTGAAGGTTGGAGTGAGTGTTATATCGAGGTAATAGCAAAAGCTGTTGATAAACCTTTGAAAGAAGAGGAAGTAGAGAGTCAGGAGTAACATATTATAGTGCCAACTTTAAAATTTACATAAAAATTGGCATTATCAAAAAACCTCATCAAACAATACAAAAGAGGCTCTGTATCAGTTGGCAAGTAGAAAATGCTTCTATACTTATAAAATTAATAGTTTTTAGTTATAATCCAAAAAATTATATTCAAGGATATTGAAATGACAAAAAAACTTCTTTCTACAATGGCACTGGGTGCTATTTTAATGCTAAGTGCGTGTAATGAAACGGCGACGAATGAGACAAAAACTACCTCAACAGAAAAGCAGACTGCTACTGAGGTAAAATATGTTGAAAATGCAGAGATACAAGCCAAAGGTATGAAGCAGATTAAAGGGCTTATCGAGGGGGTAAAACCTGCTTTGATGACGACTTTAAAAAGTGATAAGACAGGGATTGATGGAATGGGAATGTGTTCTAAATCTGCCATTGAGATGGGGAAAAAGTATAACGCTTCATTACCAAAAGATTCAAGTGTAAGAAGAACAGCACTTAAATATAGAAATCCAAATAACAAACCAGATGCTACAGATGTGGTGGTGATGGAGAAGTTAAAAGCTGACAACACCTTTAAAAAGCCATTGGTGGTAGAGATGGGTGATAACTATCGTGTCTATAAAGCGTTGCCTGTGCATAAACCATGTTTAATCTGTCATGGAGATGTTAAAACAATGTCACCATCCATGCTTAAAATTATCAAAGAGAAGTATCCTAATGATTTGGCAGTTGACTTTAAAGAGCATGATTTTAGAGGGGTTATTGTTTCGACTATTAAGAAGTAGTAGAGGCTCTTTTAGAGAAAGTACTATTTTTATTTGGTATAATCACGCAATTTTATAACAATCGTAATAGATGATTAGGAAAACAGCGTGATTACATTAAAAGAAGCATTGACAAAAAGCAAAGAGGAGCTTGATTTACTAAAAGCTCAAATGGAAAAAGATGCCAAGGAGAGTGGGCTTAATGCCTATATTGATTTTGGCTCTTTTGGTGAGGGTATCCCTATTCTTATCAAAGATAATATTCAAGTCGAAGGGTGGTCTGTCACCTCGGGTTCGCAGATACTTCAAGGGTACGTTGCCCCATACAGTGCAACGGTTATCAAAAATTTACAAACCAAAGGTTTCTCTGCTTTTGGTCGAGCCAATATGGATGAGTTCGCGATGGGTTCTACCACCGAGAGTTCTTTTTATGGCGTAACCAAAAATCCTTATGGTAAAGATAGAGTGCCAGGGGGAAGTTCAGGTGGTTCGGCAGCCGCGGTGGCAGGTGGTATTGCTATTGCAGCATTGGGGTCTGACACAGGTGGTTCGATTCGTCAACCAGCAGCCTATTGTGGGTGTGTGGGGATGAAGCCGACCTATGGACGGGTGAGCCGTTTTGGTCTGGGTGCGTATGCCTCTTCACTTGACCAAATTGGGCCAATTACTCAAAATGTGGAGGATGCGGCTATCTTATATGATGCCATCGCTTCTCATGATGAGAAAGATTCTACCTGTTCTACACTAAAGCTTACTTCGGTGGCTGACAATCTAAATCCTGATAGAAAACTGACCATTGCTGTGATTGATAATTATGTTTCAGAAGCGAGTGAGGATATCCAAGAGGCGTATGCGAAAACCGTTGAGACGCTAAAAGAGGCAGGGCATACGATTATTCATAAAAACATGGCAAATACCAAGTATGATATCGCTACCTATTATATTGTGGCAACAGCAGAGGCGACCACCAACTTGGCACGTTATGATGGTATCCGTTATGGTAATCGTGTGAAGGGTGAGAACCTTGAAAAGACATTTAGAAACACACGCGCTCAGTTTGGTGATGAGGTGAAGAGACGAATTATGTTGGGGAACTTTGTCTTGTCAGCAGGGTATTATGATGCTTACTATGTCAAAGCCCAAAAGGTACGACACCTTATCCGTGATGAGTTCAATAAAATCTTTGAAGAGGCAGATTTGATTCTCTCCCCAGTTGCTCCTACGGTTGCGCCCAAAATTGGTTCAATTCACGACCCACTAGAGATGTACAAGAGTGATATGTACACCATTGCAATTAACCTTGCAGGGCTTCCTGCCCTCTCTCTGCCTGTGGCAAAAGATGGTGAGGGGATGCCAATTGGACTACAGCTTATTGGAAAAGCGTTTGATGAACAGACTGTTTTTGATGGGGCATTTGGCCTTGAGAACGCTCTCAACTATACAAAATAACAACGAATTAAAGGAAGATAATGAACATTAAGAAAAAAGCATTTACATTTGAGGATTTACTCCTTGTACCACAACACTCAACCGTCCTTCCTAAAGAGGTCTGTATCAAGACGAACCTCACTAAAAGAGTCACCTTAAATACGCCATTGGTCTCTGCTGCGATGGATACGGTCACCGAGTACAAAGCTGCGATTGCAATGGCACACCTTGGTGGCATTGGGATTATCCATAAAAATATGGACATAGAGACCCAAGCCAAACAGGTCTCTAAAGTTAAAAAATCTGAGAGTGGGATTATTATCGACCCTATCTATATCGCTCCTGATAAAACCGTAGGGGATGCTGATATCTTAATGAATGAGTATAAGATATCAGGTGTTCCTGTGGTGGATGACGACATGACACTTATCGGTATTATTACCAATCGTGATATGCGTTTTATTACCGATATGTCGGCAATTATTGCTGATGTGATGACCAAAGCACCACTGGTTACAGCCAAAGCAGGAACAACACTTGAAGAGGCAGCCAAAATTCTTCAAGAGCATAAGATAGAAAAGCTTCCTATTGTGGATGAAAATGATACTCTTCAAGGTCTTATTACCATTAAAGATATTGAGAAAAAAGAGAAGTTCCCCAATGCCAATAAAGACAAGCATGGGCGACTTAGAGTGGGGGCAGCCATTGGTGTGGGACAACTTGACCGTGCAACAGCGTTGGTAGAAGCAGGGGTTGATGTTATTGTACTTGACTCTGCTCATGGACACTCACAAGGGATTATGGACACACTCAAAGAGATAAAAGCAAAGCTTGATGTGGATGTGATTGCAGGAAATATCGCCAGTGGTGCAGCAGCCAAAGATTTAATCGACGCAGGGGCTGACGCAGTAAAAGTAGGAATAGGGCCGGGTTCCATCTGTACGACCAGAATTGTAACAGGGGTAGGTGTTCCTCAAATTTCAGCCATTGATGAGGTGGCACAGATCGCCAACCCTCTTGGTGTGCCTGTTATTGCTGATGGTGGGATTCGCTTCTCAGGAGATGTGGCAAAAGCTTTGGCGGTGGGTGCAAGTTCTATTATGCTTGGTTCTGCTCTAGCAGGAACCTATGAAGCCCCAGGAGAGATGATACTTTTTAACGGTAGACAATTTAAGGAGTACCGAGGTATGGGAAGCATTGGAGCGATGACCAAAGGGAGTACCGACAGATATTTCCAAGAGGGAACAGCTGCTGACAAGCTCGTCCCAGAGGGAATTGAAGGGCGTGTACCCTACCGAGGTAAAATCGAATCCGTGGTACACCAAATGATAGGGGGACTTCGTGCCTCTATGGGGTACTGTGGTTCTGAATCTATTAAAATATTTTGGGAAAAAGCAGAGTTTGTGGAGATTACATCAGCAGGACTTAGTGAAAGTCATGTGCATGATGTGACGATAACCAAAGAGTCACCGAACTATCATGCGTAGTTTTTCGTGACGAATTTTAAATTCGTCACGAGCTTAGATATTAAAATTCATTGGTAACGAGGATATTGTCTATATTAAAATTACAACTTGCCTCCTCTGTTGAACTCACTTTAAATGTTATATATGCAACACCATTATTCTTACAACTACGAGCATCATATTGATTCGTTGAATCTATTACTTCCACAGACTGACATTTATTGGCTAATTCGTCATAACTAAAATGAGCATTCTGGTACCATTCAGGAGCATTATCATGCTTGACTTGAAAAGTTAAAATTTTTGTTAAGTTTTTATCAATAAAATACCCGTCTGATGGAGTGCTTACTAAACCTCTTCCTCTTAATGTATGCTTTACAACCTCTCCAATTCTTGTATCTTTACCTTCTCCCGTATCATTTTTATCTTTCGGAATATATGGTTGGTATCCAGTTAAATTAACCCAAATAAGAGCATCTTTTCCTGTAAGATGATAATCATATTTATAAGAAACAACTACTGTACCCTCTTCATCTAATTGATATGTTTCAGAATCGGTATTACCCAGCCACTCACGACCATCATCTTGGCATTGGTCTTGATAGTAGTTATGACCTACTGCATAGTAGAGTTTATCTCTTGTTTTTCCAAAATAATTATCTTGAATGGAGAGTATATTAAATGCATCACCAGCTTCAATATCCCATTTTCCCATTGCTTCATAATTTTTTCCTGCTCCAAAAACAACCAGTTTATCTGTGTTGTCTCCTTCTTTATTTACCCATCGAAAGACATTCGAAGAATTTTTTACACTAAAGGTTGTATCAGATGGAGTATCTCCTTTAATTAATTTACCATTAGCCTTATCATTTTTTCCATAAAAGAGTCTTCTTGTATTTTCTGTTTCAATACCTAGTTTTTCTTTTCCGTCTACGGCATAACCAATAATAGCTCCCAATGATATATAAGGTCTAGTGTTTACTTTATTTCCATACTCATCCGTTACAGAGATGGCAAATTTTTCTATATATTTAGCTCTTGCTTCATCTTGGCTTGTACCTACATAAGAGATAGAGATAACTGATGGCGAACCTGAGATTTTATCTTGAGACTTTTTAATATTAATGGTA
>CAYVNI010000049.1:0-13254 GCA_964452815.1 uncultured Sulfurovum sp. | reverse complement strand
TCTATTCCTGCATATCGTCTTCTATCTTTCTCGGGCAGACTATTATAAAAATTTTTCATTTGTTCTTCTATTGTTTTTGGGTACTTTTTCATGATTGGTATTTTAGCATATTTTTGGGATTATTTATTTTTTAATCCTAAGCTTAATTCTGTAGATTTGATTTTATCGAACAATTATTAAAACCCATAAAACAATCCGTTTTCTCATTCGCACAGTCTCTTTGACAACGAGAAGAAACTGGCTCATCTTACCCTTATTGTTTTAACCCCATCAACAGTAATTACAATAACATCACCATCTTTCACACTAAAAAGTATCTTCTCCTCTTTTTTAGAAGGGGAGTCTCCAAACTCATCTTTTGTTTTATTGTAAACATCAATTTTAGCCTTTATATATCCTGTGTTAAACTCTTGCTTGTTCCAGTTGCTTTTACAGTATTGAAAGTAACTAAAGTACATTACTAAAAGTGCTACCAAAGCACCAACTATAAAACTTATTATTATGGGTATATGCTTTTTCATTTTTATCCGTTCATAAAAACTTATCAAAACCTACCAAAAGATAGGTTTTAACTTAACAATTATATCATAATTGCATTTGTTATTGCTTCATTTAGTTTTAACTCTTTTTTAACCATTCCACTAACATTTAAATCCTCTATTGCAACTCTTTTAAAGTGTGAAGTACTGCTTTTTTGGCTTGGGATACATAATAGTGTAACTTTTGAACGTTGAGGAAAGTTTTCGTTGTAGAATTTTTAGTTTTCTTAGTCTAGTTTTAAGAGGTTGAGATTTAGGGAAAACTACACCATTTGATAAGGTTGCTAACTCTTTAATTAATTCAATAGATTTTGATTTTATAAGTTGTTTGTGTTCACGATAATAGGCGACAACTGGAATTAAATAGAAAGGGGAATTCTTTTTGATTTGAGTTTGGTGGAAGCGACGGGAATTGAACCCGTGTCCTAAAATAGATAGAACCATGACTCTACATGCTTAGTCGGTATTGTTTAAATTCATCTTACTTAGCACAACACCCCAAGCTTGGCAAGACTAGCTAAGATTCTCACACGCTAACATAGCTTTTAACGTGCATATTCATCAGATTTGATACCCCATGGTCCGAGTTAGATGAAACTCACTCGACGAGGCAGTCCTCCGCAGTGCGGGGTTAGACTTACGCTACTGCGTAAGCTGGACGGTAGTCTGTATTGTTTGCGTTTATTCGCGTTTGAGCCGTATAACGGAATGCTCAGTCCGACATGCACATGGCTCCGACTACTCCAGTCGAAACCTAGTCACTCCCATAATCTTGTAATAGTTACAAGAGAACATACATTATAACAGTAAATAGTTTTTTTGTCAACTCAATAATTCCTCAGTTTTTTGAGCAATATTATCTCTCTCCATATCGCTTAACCGTACATTCTCTTCAAGAAGTATGAGTTTCTCTTTTTGTTCTTCAAGTTTATTTTTTAATAGAAACAGCTCTTCAGAGAGTTGTTTGTTTTTCTCTTTTTCTCTGTTATATCGCTCTAGCAATAGAGAGACCTTTGAACTTAACTCTTCTAAAATGATTTTATTTTTCATCTTTTAATCCTAATATAAAAGGTTAACATATAGAAAGATAACTACTCATTGATTTTCTCTTTAATCTCTTTTGCCAGTGCTGATATTTTTTTAATTTTTGCGATATCTGTTAAGCTATCATCCAGTAAAACAGAGACAAAAGCAGAACCGACAATAACCCCATCTACCCCTTGAGCTTTGGCTTTGGCTGTTTTTTCATTGACCCCAAACCCTACATAGACAGGGGTGGTGGTGAACTCTTTGATATCGGTGATAATGGGTTGCAAATCTTCGCTCTGCCCTGCTCCTGTGATTCCTGCGTAGGCGACTAGATAGATGAACTTTTGAGCATCGGTAGCAATCTGCTTGATTCTCTCTTTACCATCTGTTGGGGCGATGAAGTCGATAAGACTTAGATTTGCTTTCTCTATCATGGGTTTGTAAGGCAACGCCTCTTCAAAGGGTAAGTCTGGGATGATGAAACCATTGACCCCACTGCTTTTTGCTTCGGCGATAAAATGCTCCATTCCTTTGTGATAAAATGGATTGAAGTAGCCCATCCACAAGGTATCTATATGGGGAGCAATCTCTTTTGAAGCGTCAAAGAGATGCTGTAGTCTAAAACCATTTTGAAGTGCTTTTAAGTTTGCTTTTTCGATAACAGGTCCATCTGCTACAGGGTCAGAGAAGGGAAGCCCAAGCTCCAAGGTATCAACCCCTGCTTCGGCGAGGGACAATGCCATATCTACTGTAAAATCCAAAGATGGATAACCCGTGGTAATATATGCTACTAAATTTTTCAATATTTACTCTTTTCTAATTTAATGTTGATATTATACATTTTTTAGATAAAATCATTTAATTAGATAGAGAAGGTGAAAACAATGAGTATTCATAGCGATAAAGTTGCTAAGAAAGTAACGCTAACTACCATTTCAAAAATGAAAGGCGTGGAGCCTATAACCATGGTCACGGCATATGATGCACTGTTTGCCAAGCTTTTTAATGGCAATGTTGATATGATTTTGGTCGGCGACAGTCTTAATATGAGTTTTTTGGGTAAAGAAGATACTCTTTCTGCCACAATGGAGCAGATGATTTATCATACCCAAGCAGTGTGTAATGGTGCTACACTACCACTTATTGTTTTAGACATGCCATTTGGTTCTTATACCAATGAAATAGACGCTGTCAAAAATGCCACACGAGCCTATCAAGAGACCAATGCACAAGCAGTCAAAATAGAGGGAGGAAAAGAGAGAGCCAACATCGTAAAGGCGTTGACCAATAACTCTATTGCTGTTTTGGGACATATCGGGCTTATGCCACAGTTTTTACGCTCTGATGGAGGGTATAAAATCCGAGGAAAAGACAAAACAGATATTGATAACCTCATCGAAGATGCCAGAGCCTTGGAATCAGCAGGGGCGTTTGCCATTGTGATTGAGGGGGTTAAAAGTGAAGCAGCAAAAGCGATAACTGAGGCGATAAATATCCCAACCATTGGGATAGGTGCAGGAGTTGATACGGATGGTCAAGTTTTGGTCTGGTCGGATATGTTTGGGTTTTTTGAGGAGTTTAAACCAAAGTTTGTTAAGAAGTATTGTGATGGAGCAGGTCTGATTCGTGAGCATCTTGATAACTATAGCAATGAAGTAAAAAATAGGGAATTTCCAAGTAAGGAGTTTACGTACTAAATTATGGAAAGAATTGTAGAGATAGAGAAGTTTGACAATGAGTATATCGAAGAGATATCACTGCGTCCCTCATCTTGGGATGAGTATATCGGTCAAGAGCAGATAAAAAAGAATTTAAAAGTATTTATAGAGGCAAGTAAAAGAAGAGATGAGGCACTTGACCATGTTCTCTTTTTTGGACCTCCTGGGCTAGGAAAGACCACCATTGCCAATCTTATTGCTACAGAGATGGCGACTAATATCAAAACCACATCAGCTCCAATGATAGAGAAATCGGGTGATTTGGCAGCAATTTTAACCAATATCGAAGAGGGGGATATTCTCTTTATTGATGAGATTCACCGAATGTCTCCAGCCATTGAGGAGATTTTATACTCTGCGATGGAGGATTTTAGACTTGATATTATTATCGGTTCGGGTCCTGCCGCACAGACGGTCAAGATAGATTTACCACGTTTTACTCTTATTGGGGCGACCACACGGGCAGGAATGCTCTCTCACCCTCTGCGTGAACGATTTGGAATGCACTTTAGAATGCAGTTTTATACTTCTGAAGAGTTAGCACAAATTGTCTATTTGGCTTCAATTAAACTGGATAAAATTTCTGAAGAGAGTGCCTCATATGAGATAGCCAAACGAAGCAGAGGAACTCCCCGACTTGCCCTTAGACTTTTGCGACGGGTACGAGATTTCTCAGAGGTTGCCAATGAGACAGGAATCAATGTTAAGACTACTCAGTATGCCCTTGACCAACTGGGTGTCAATGAGATAGGATTTGATGAGGAGGACATACGACTTTTGGAGTTTCTACTCTCAGCCAAAGGACGACCCATGGGGTTAAGTACCATTGCTGCTGCGTTGAGTGAAGATGAAGGAACAATAGAGGATGTTCTTGAACCCTATCTTCTTGCCAATGGATACATAGAGAGAACGGCACGAGGAAGAGTCGCCACTGAAAAGTCTTATATCCACTTTAGATTAACACCTGAAACGACCAATAAATTATGATACGAAGGTCTGACTCTATTATCGCCATTCTTTTTGGTTTGGCACTTTTTGGTGCGTATACCATCTATCAGCCATTTCTACTCTCTATGATAGTTGCCCTGCTTCTTACCATGGCTACAGCAAATTTACATCAGAAAATTTCGAGGCATATCAACTCGGACAGTCTCTCTTCTGCGATATTGACACTGTTACTGTTTACTATACTGTTTGTGCCTATTATCTATTTTACCACCATAGGATTTCAATCCATTTCGCTTATCGACAAAGAGACCATTACAAAAACCACCATCAAGATAAACTATGCCGTCGATGGGGTTCCTCTCTTGGATGGTTGGGTGCAAGAGCATATCAATAATGATAAGATTTTAGATACCATAAAAACCTCAATGGCAACATGGACAAAAGCAGGAACGATAGGGGTTGATTTTGTAAAAAATGTATTTTTTGTGATTGTCTTTTATTATATCTTAAACCGTTATGCTGAACCACTTTTTGTCTTGATGAAACAGCTTCTGCCTGTGAGTGATGAGGAGGGAAACCAAATGCTTACAGAGATATCATCCACCATGGAGATAGTATTTTACTCCATTGTGGTTACTGCTATTTTTGAGGGAATGCTCTTTGGGATTATGGCGAGTTTCTTTGGCTTTAATGGGCTACTATTTGGCATGATATATGGCTTTGCTTCCCTTATTCCCATTGTTGGTGGAGCCATTGTTTGGATACCTGTATCGCTCTACACGTGGAGTACCCTTAATGCCAATACGGCTATTTTTATCGCCTCTTACTCAATTATCATTATCTCTATCATTGCGGATACTTTTATTAAACCGATGATTATCAAGTACATCAAAGATGATGTACTTCATAGTTCTGTAAAAATTAATGAACTTCTTATCTTCTTTTCTATCTTGGCAGGTATGAGTTCATATGGTTTTTGGGGAATGATTTTAGGTCCTGCCATTACCTCATTTCTGATTGCTATCTATCGCGTTTATATCGAGCTTTATGGACATAAATCACACAGTGTATCCATGGTGAGGCATCACCCTCTACACTAATCCTTTACTCTCCCGAGCTTCTGCTATCCCTCGTCTTAAAATGGTATAGCTAGGTAGCTTAATTGGCAGAATAATATCATTCAAATCCCCACTGTGAATACACTTAAACTCTTTTCCTGTGGTGGAGAGCATCTTCTTAAAAGTAATATAAAAAGAGTCCTCTATCTGCTCTATCTTACACGCATCATTTTCCATCTCCTTTAGTGTCATCCCCACAGGTAAGACTATTTCAACACTTTCACCCACACAGGTTTTGTCTTTACATCGCCATGTCAATCCATCTTCACTGACCAATCCTGCCACTTGGTGCGTTCCATCTTGGATGGTAAAGCTATGAGATTGCGTATTGTTTCGCTCAAATGGTTTGGAGACCAAATAGGCATCACTAAACCCTCTATTTTGGGTGGTGTGTAGCTCTTTTTGATATCGCTCCTTTTGAAAATCACCTGCATAAAAGTCATCTATGGCATGACGATAGGCTTTGGTTACCACTCCTGCATAATACGGCGACTTGGTACGTCCCTCTATTTTTAGGGAGTCTATTACTCCTGATTTTAAAATCTCATCCACATGAGAAGCCATATTCATATCTTTGGCATTCATGATATAGGTTCCAATATCAGGCTCTTCATCGAGTCTAAAGGTGGTGTTTGTCTCACGGTTATGGGCATAGATGTCATAGGGGAAACGACAATCATTGGCACATGACCCACGATTTGGCACACGCCCTGTCTGCAAGGCAGAGACCAAACACCGACCACTATAAGCAAAACACATCGACCCATGCACAAAAATCTCCAACTCCAAGTCAGGAATAACCCTTTTTATCGCTTCACAATCTTTAAGCGATATTTCACGAGCCACGATAATTCTCTCTACACCCATATCATAGTAGACCTCTGCATCAAGTACATTCATCACATTGGCTTGGGTCGAGAGATGGATAGGAATTTGAGGGGCGATACGCCGTGCCATTTTGACCACCCCAGGGCTAGATACAATGAGGGCATCGGGATGAAGCTCTGCCATCTTGGCGATATGGTTCTCATAGAGTTTAAGTTGGGAGTTAAAAGGAAAGCTATTAATAGTGGTGTAGACCTTTTTTCCCAAAGAGTGAGCATACTCAATCCCTTTGGCATAAGAGTCAATATCAAACTCTTTTCCTGAACGAATACGCAATGAGAAGGTACTTGTCCCACCATAGACAGCATCTGCTCCATAACCCAATGCTATTTTTAGCTTTTCTAAATTTCCTGCTGGGGCAAGTAGTTCTGCTTTTTGCATGATATCTCCTGTTATTTATAATTTGTGAAATCTTACACTAATAGTGTTAATAAGTAGATGTTAGATGAAAAAGTAGAAAAAGTAGAAAAAGTAACAGAAGTGACATATAACTCTCTTATTAAATTATTTCTATAAGATTTTTCACTCTTATTACTAACTCTATGGTTATAATTTCATGCTCTATAAAATATATAAATTAAGTATAATAATTAAAGTAAAAGGAGTAAGATGAGTGATACTGTTCATTTACCATATTTTCAACATATTAATACTACACTAGGATTAAAGTATCTTAATGGAGATACACAGTTGTATCTTAGATTTTTAAAAAATTTTCTAGAACACTATGAGAACTTAAGTTTAGAGGAGTTTGACAATGAGCAATTAGGAGAGAGTATGGAGATTATAGTAAATCTATCTTCTACCTTAGGAATGTCAACACTCAGCAGGGTTGCAAAAAATATATCTAAAAGCTCTAGCAAGGAGGAGTTGTTTGAGTTCTACAGAACATTGATATTGGTTATTGATGAGTTGCAAACAGAGTTCAATAGTGAGTCTATCTCTACCATTTTAATTGTTGAAAACAGTAGTAAAGATATTGATAAATTAATTGGTTTTTTGGATGATAAAAATGATATTATTGTGACCCAAAATGAGATAGATACGCTTGAAAGCATTCATAATGAAGATATCTCTTTGGTGCTTCTCTATCCACATATAGATAAAGACTTATCAAGTATCTATAAAACATTGAAAAGAAAAGCAACCCCTGTTGTTTTTATGCTTGATCATATAGATTATCATCTCTTGGAGTACATGAACTATATCCAAAAACCGTTTAATAAAGATGAATTAACTAAATGTCTAAAAGAGCATTTAGCGTGAGTAAAAACAAAAAAGTAAAAAGGAGTCAACCATGAGAGTATTATTATTTTTAAATCTATTGTTAAGCTTAGGATTTTCAGATATTACAATTATTACTTCTAAGGAGAATAAACTTGTAAAAGTAAAAAAGAGTGAGATTATAGATTTGTATCTAAAAAAGATTGATAATATTCAAGGAGTAAAAGTTGTCCCCATAGACAACAAAAGTTCCTACAAAGAGTTTTATCGTAAATTTATAAAAAAAACACCAAAACAGCTACGAGCCTATTGGATAAAGTCTAATAAAAAAAGACCCCCTAAAAGATTATCTACTGCTGAAATTAATAAAGAGATGAAAAAAAATTCAAAAATAATCTCCTATGCAAAGAACAGTTTATCAGGAAAGATTTTATTTAGAATTGATTAGATGTTACTAAATAGATTAATTCCCTCTATCTTCTTGTTTTAGATAATTACTCAAAAATCCTCTTTCATAAAATATGATACTATCTTATTTAAAAATATATTAATGGGAAACTACCTACCATGTTCAATCTGACTATCCTTACCAAACTTCGTATTATATTTTTTATTATTTTAATGTTCTTTGGCATCTATATTGCTATTAGTAATCACTTCTCTATTAACCATAAACAAGAGCTTATTAATCTTGAAAATAGAACATCTATTACTGCGTCTATACATAAAGACAACCTAAGACTTATTGAAAAAATGAATGATAATTTTGATACGGCTTTTTTAGCAGGAGAGAATCTTTTTATCGAAAAAGCTAAATTGATTAAAACAAAAATTATAAAAAACTTAGAGAGACTAAAAACAGAAGAGAATGCTGAAAAAATAGAAGAGGACAAAGAGACACTAGAACTCTTTTTTATACAACAAGCCAATGATACCAAAGCGTTAGATGATATTCCAGATAAAGCCACCATGGACAATATCCAACTAAGAAAAGACACCATTGTAGAGGTCTATCAAGATAAAAAGTATAAATCAGAGAAGAGATTACGAGAAGCGTTTAAAAAAGTGATGGAGGATACCAGTAGACAGTCCAATATAGTATTGATACTCTCTCTTTTTGGAGTTTTAGTGATCATTATTGTCTATATCTATATGCACTACACCATCAAAAGCAGATTTAATCAAGTCTACCACTCGTTGGACAACTTGGTTAAAAAGCGACCTGATTTCTCTAAAAAAATGCAAAGCGATAAACAAGATGAGATAGGAAAGCTCGTCGATGGGTTTAACAAGCTTCAATCTAAACTTGAAAAAGATTACAACAAACTCAATGAGTTAAAAATAAAAGCAGAAGAGAATGCCAACTTAAAGTCTGAGTTTTTAGCCAATATGTCGCATGAGATACGCACCCCAATGAATGGTATTGTGGGGATGAGCTATTTAACACTACAGACCAATTTAAGTAGCAAACAGAGAAACTATATTGAGAAGATTGACAACTCAGCAAAAAGACTTTTGGCAATTATCAATGATATTTTAGATTTGTCCAAAATAGAGTCAGGGAAACTTATTATTGATAATGTGGATTTTAATATACATAAAATGGTGGAGGGTTCTATGGATTTAATAGGATTTAAAGCCAAAAAGAAAGGCTTAGAATTCACTGTAACTTACGCCAGAGAGGTTCCAAAAAAACTCTATGGTGACTCTCTTCGGATTTCACAAATCTTAACCAACTTATTAGGAAATGCGGTTAAGTTCACAAACCACGGTAAAGTCTCTCTGTTTATCTCAAAGATTAAAAATAATAGATTTAGATTTGAGGTGAGAGATACAGGTATAGGACTTACGCAAAATGAGCAGACAAAACTCTTTAAAGCATTCTCTCAAGCAGATGGAAGTACCACCAGAAACTTTGGAGGGACAGGGCTAGGGCTTGTTATCTCCAAACAGCTTGTTGAACTGATGGGTGGGAAGATATGGGTAGAGAGCCAATCAGGAGAGGGAAGCAAATTTATATTTGAGATTGATATTCAAGAGATTGAAGAGCCAAAAGGGGAGAGAACCATTGTTCATCAATCTCAAGATAAAAATATCAATATAAAACAGAGTATCGACCAGTTAGAGGGGCAGACCATACTGCTTGTCGATGATAATGAGATAAACCAAGAGATTGTTATTGGACTGCTTGAAAACTCGCAAATAGAGTTGGAGATAGCTTCCAATGGACAAGAGGCGGTGGATATGTTTCAAAAAAATAGATACTCACTCATTCTCATGGATATTCAGATGCCCATTATGGATGGATACCAAGCCACGACCATTATCAGAAAAGAGGATAAAGATATTCCAATCATTGCTATAACAGCCAATGCGATGAAAGAGGATATTCTCAAAAGTGCCAAACATGGGATGAATGACCACATCAATAAACCCATAGATGTAGAGAAACTCTATGCCACCATCTTTAAGTACATCCCAAAGCAGACATCTCAAGAGAAATATGAGAAGGTACGTGCCAAACTGTTTGATAAGTTAAAAGAGGCAATAAAGAGCAAACGCCCTAAAAATTGTAATACCATGATATCTGAGATAAAAGAGTATGGATTAGAAGAAGATGACAAGATACTCTTTATCCAAATAGAAAAATTGGTCAAAGAGTATAACTTTTCAGAAGCACTAGAAATACTCGATAAAGAGGCATAGAAAAGAAGATTAACCTTATCTAAAAAATAAAATCTATTTTTAAAAGATATTTTTTAACAGCAAAGTTTCTCCTATAATATAAAAACAGTATATTTTAGGGGGAAACTTGTGAAAAAAATTTTTCTACTCATCATCATTATCGCTATTGGCATCTTTAGCTCTATGGGCTGTATCACCAAACAGATGTGGAGAGACCAGACGGTATCTAACCCTTATAATGAGACCATTATGGCATTTTACACCAACCCAAAAAGCAGTGAATTGGCATTTATTGGAGAGCAGTACCACTACATCTTTAACAATAAAACAGAAGCATTTAGCATCCTACTCAACAATAAAAAATTTCTAAATTTAAAACAGAGCCATCTTAAAGTTAATGCCTTTATAGACAGAACCGATAATCGCATAGTTCACACTTCGATTTATGTTAGGTATCCCATAAAGGGAAGCAATTCCCAACAGATGACATGGCTTGAAAAACATGGTTTTTTCAAACATGATTTTCCCCATTCTCAATCAGAAAAAAAGATAGAGAACTACTCAAAACACTATGCCCTACAAGGCACACGATACCTCTCCAATAAAGAGGTCAATCAAAAGGCTCTAAAACTACGCACCCCCATTAAAATTACCATAGATGATTATAAGACAAAAGAGAAAAGTACCCTCTACAAAATAGCCATGACCCCGATATCCTTAACAGGAGATGCCCTTGGTGGGGTATTGATGTTGGGTGCTGTGGTGGTGATGTCTCCTATTTGGCTTTATGAGAGAATTACACAGTAAAAATATAAGCATAAAAAATATTATAAAAAAATATTATAATAAAAAAGGAAAACCCAAATGGCATACTACTCCGAAAAGTACGACCTATTTCTAACAGCAACACAGAGCTTTTGTCATCAGTGTAATGACCTTAAAAATCTTATTGATGCCCATATCGTCACCAAAGACAACGAGGTGTTTTTACGAAAGTTCTGCCCCAAATGTGGCGAATCTATGGTGAAAATATCAACCGATTATGAGTACTACAAAAAATGTAATGAGTACCTAAAACAGCCTGACCTCCCTGAAAAAGCACTTACCCAAGTTCTAAAAGGGTGTCCGTTTGATTGTGGTGTCTGCCCCCAACATCAGAACCACCCCTGCTTGGCACTCTTTAATATCACCGATGAGTGTAACATGAAATGCAACATCTGCTACTATGCTGCCGAACCTGGGCTTGGTAACCATAGGAGCATGGAGGATATCGAGCAGATGTTAGCCACACTCCTAGAGACCGAGAGCGAACCTGACCTCATTCAAGTCACAGGAGGAGAGCCAACCACCCACCCACGGATAGTAGAGATACTCCAATATCTCAAAAAATCCCCTGTCCGTCACCTTATGCTCAACACCAATGGTATCAAAATAGCCGAAGATGAAGCGTTTGTAAAAGAGTTAAAAAAATTAGGTGGTGGATTTGAGGTCTATCTACAGTTTGACTCTCTTGATGCCAATGTTTTAAAAGATTTACGAGCCAAAGACATGGCAGATATTCGCCTCAAAGCCCTAGCCATGCTAGAGAAGTATAGCATCTCTACCACACTGGTAGTCGTTGTAAAAAAAGGGCTAAACGAGCATGAGATTCCTGATGTTATTCAGTTTTCAAGAGGTTATAGATGTGTACGAGGTATCGTATTTCAACCCGTAGAAGAGGTAGGACGAATTAATGCCACAGGAGATTTCAAGATTACACTCTCAGAGATTCGTAAGATTATTATAGAGGATAAAGGCAACCCCTTTAATGATGAGGATATGATTCCCCTACCCTGTGACCCTCACAAAATCTCCGTGGGCTACAGTGCCAAAAGTATGGGAGTAGATGCAAACAATAATCCTCTAGCAGAGCTAAAACCCGTCACAGGACAACTACCAAAAGAGCTTATCACCGAGCATCGAGGCACTGTAACCTTTGAACGAGACAAAGAGTTTGTCAAAACCGTGATAGAGACCGTGAGCCTAGATACAGCGATGGGGGAGAGTATCCTAAAAGACAAGATTAAACAGAAGCTTTTTTGCTGTTGGCCTGATTTCTTGACCCCTGACGATATGGGTTATGAGAATGTCTACCGACTGGTCATATCAGAGTTTTCCGATATCGTCAATTTTGATGCGATTAATATCAAAAGAGAGTGTAACTTTATGATAGAGCCTACACGGATTATCCCTTTTAGTACTTATAATATGGGGATTGAGTTTTCACAAACCAAAACTGAGAAGTTTAAATTTTTTGAGATAAAAAATCCATAAATGCTACAACACTTTCTCTTTGACCTATTGGCGTATGCCATAGGTACACTTTTGGTTCTAAAAGTCTTTAAAAGCAGAACCCAACTTATAGCAGATGAAAACTTACGCTATATCTACTACACGGTTATCATTGTTGGGGCATTTTTTGGAGCATTTATAATAGGCTCACTCAACACCTATCTCTCTATAAAAACAGAAAACTCCATTATCATTGGGAAATCCATACTTGGAGCGATTATTGGGGCAACCATCGCCGTGGAGAGTTTCAAAAAAATTATGAAGATAAAAGGCTCTACAGGAGCATACTTTGTGCCATCATTGGTAATAGGTATCGCCATTGGTCGTATTGGCTGTTTTTTATCAGGACTAGAGGATTACACCTATGGAGTCGAGACCAATTTTATCTTGGGCTATGATTTTGGAGATGGCGTTCTCCGTCACCCCGTACAGCTCTATGAGTCAGCCACCATGCTACTCTTTTTTGGCTATCTACTTTGGATTTATGGTAGAGACAGAGACTATTTTGAGAAAAACATCTTCTATCAGTTCATTTTGGTCTATGCCATCCAACGCTTTATTTGGGAGTTTCTAAAACCCTATGAGAGCATAGCATTGGGGCTTAATATCTTTCAGTTTTTATGTTTGGGACTTGTGGTTTATCTAAAAACTTCAAGAAAACCCCGTTCTCTAAGACGGGGATGAATTGAAAAGGGGTGGATAAAGTAATAATTCAGTAATTTTAAGCTAAGATTCCTACATGAAGAGTATTTACGATACAAATAAACATTCAGTCTA
>CAYVNI010000048.1:0-1521 GCA_964452815.1 uncultured Sulfurovum sp. | reverse complement strand
AGCGTAACATCCTCATGAATGGTCATACGAAGCAGAGAGATATCAACCACATCCCCCACATACTCTTTTCCATTTTTACTCACTTTTATACGGTCTCCCACATGAATAGAGCCTGAAAAGATAATCACAAGCCATCCCATCATGCTCATAAACCAATCTTTTAGAGCAATCGCAATACCTGCAGAGGCAAAGCTTAAAATAGTCACCAAGTGACCCACATTTTCTAAATAAGAGAAGAGTAAAATAAAAAATATAATGGTAATAAAGGTAAAATTTAATGCCTTATTGGTACTATAAAAAAGCTCATTTTCAGACATATACTTCTTAACCAATAATTTAATCACAAAAAAGATAAGCAGTAAAAACAGTATTGTTGAAGCGATAATAATACCCTTTTCAATCTCTTTTCCAATCGCCTCATCTATCTTTAATTTCAACTCAACAATTTTCTGCTCCAATGCAATTTGACTGGTCTTAAATATCTCTAATGTTCTGTCATATTTTTTTATCTTATTAGAGACATAAAGAAGCTCATTTTTATATGCTTTTGAGCTAACATTTAAATCCAATATAGAGATTAAAAGATCTTTTTTCTGATGTAGTTTATTGACATTCTCTGTTAATGATATATATTTTCTATTATAATCCTCTTCCACACTACTTAACTGTTTTTTAAAAGAGATTGCCTTAACAATATCCAAAGGACTCAAAACAATAGGCATCTCCCCTATCTCATTAGGCACTAGCATCTTCTTAAACGGGTCACTTTTGTACTCCTCTAACTGTGTTAGCTTCCCCCTTATGGTTGCTCTTTCATCCTCATACATCTTTAACTTCGCACGATACTTCTCTGCCTCTTTTGTATTACTCAAAGATTGTCGATTTTTCAGTAGAATAATCTCTTTTTTTATCTCAATCAATTTCTCTTTTAAATCATTATAAATTTCATAATTTGAGTATACCTTTGACCAGATATTGGCTTCATTTAAAGATTTATTGACCTCCTCTATTTTTAAAAGTATCATGTTCTTTTTTAGATTTAAGGTTCGTAACTTCAACTCCTCCTTCTCTTTTTCAAGTCGTAGTTTTTCATTGATGATACTAATATTACTCTCATTTGTATCATTACTACTATTGCTATCATTTAGATTCGCTTTAGACTGAAGCTCCTCTATCTTCTTAATAGAGTTTTCAATCTTTATACGTCTCTCATCTTGTACATCAGAGCTATTTCTCTCCGTAAAGTTAGAAATTAAACTCCCCACTCTTTGAGATATATTTAAATCAGCATAAGCTAACTGTAAGAACAACACTATTATTAAAACATAAAACCTCATAACACCTCTTCTTTATGTGTAGAAAATCGCTCCAATACTTTAATCACTACCGACTTGTCAATATCATCTCGCATCTCAAAATCACCTATCCCTTTGGGTAAAATGAACTTAATCTTATCATTGGCACTCTTTTTATCCAAAAAGAATTTGTTATAAAAAGCCTCAACATCTTTTATCTCATAAT
>CAYVNI010000047.1:0-5984 GCA_964452815.1 uncultured Sulfurovum sp. | reverse complement strand
GTTGGCTACTTTAATAAACTCAACAATCATCTCTGCTCTGCTTAATTGAGGACCTTCAGTTGTACCTGTCAATCTTGCAGTCCAGTATTCGATACCTGCTGGATCTTTTATTGTCCCATCAGCACCATCAGCACTTTTATTTAATGTATTTTTATAGATATTTGCAATGAAATCTGCATCTGCTGTGATAGCATCACCAAAATAAGCTTTAACTGCATCTGAACCTAGCATTGCCGCGGCTGCTTTTGTTTGATCATTAAAGTTATCTTGCCACCACTGATTACCTTTGGCTTCTGATGCTCTCCCCATAAGTGTAACATATAGTTCTGAGACCTGAGTTTTTGTAAATGCCATATTTTCTCCTTTAGAAATCTAGTTTAAGTTATCTAAGGTATTTCTTGCGACCATTTCTAGTATTAGTGTTTGAGTTTATTTTAATATTTAAAAACGTCGCTACATCATAGATAAAACTATCCCCAATAATATCATGTAAAATTTTAAAATATTCTTAAAGGGGAGTGTTCTGATAATAATTCAATCAAAATATGATGTTTTTTTGAAAAAAATCGTGAAAAAAAGTGTAGAAAAAGTGTAGAAAAAATGTAGAAAAATAATACTAAAAATAGTGATATAAAAACTGTATTGAACAATCTAAAAAGATAAGGATATTTTACTTTTATAGTAAAGTAAAAATTATCTCTTTTTACTCTATTTAGATGAAAAATATAGGGGTTAGTTTTTATTTCTGTTAAATTTAGTTCTCTGTTCAATTTTATTAATTTACTATTTTTCTCTTTGCCAAAGGTTTTTATCTCTATTGTGGTTAGATTCTTTTCTATATTAACTATATTAACTAAAATGGATAGCTTATCTTGTCGGCTGTTATGTAGTTTATAATGATTTATTGATGTTTTAAGTTTAATTATATATTTTAAGTTTAAAGGGTATTTGATGCCATTTTCTTTGAGTTTTTTCAAAAAATCCTCTCTGTTTTCTCTTTTGATGAGTGAGAGTAGGGGGTGTTTCTCTTGGAGTGATTTGAGGGTATGATAGTGTTTGATGGGGTAGGTTAAGAGGGTGTTTTCTTTGGTGAGATAGAGAATGGACTCTTGATAGGATTTTTGTTTTGTTTTATTGGGGGCTGAAGCTTTCGACTCCCATGGGTGTTGTAAACTCTTTATTTGATATTTTATAAATTTATTTTGGGTAGAGAGTGTTAATGTTGGGGTATCAAAATAAACCTCGATGCTGTTCTCTTTTTTTAACTCTATGGTGTAGTTATGCTCGTGTGCAAAGGCTCTAATCTTTTTGTCGATGGCAGTGCTATTTTTTTCTGAAAAATAGAACTCCCCAGAGGCACTGTGGAGTGAGATATTAAAAACCAATAAGAGTATCAAAAAAATCATGTGGCGGCTAAATCACCTGAATAGGTTATGAGGGTGGCTTTTGTGACGTTGCCACTCTCTTCTAGTTGATTGAGAAAATTTGTCTCTTCTGCATTGAGTCTAACTTCGGCAGTAATCTCTTCATACTCGGAGGTGATGGTTTTTGATTTGAGTGAAAACTTATCGACAGAGGCTTTGACTGATTTTATCACTTCGCTGGAGTTGGCTGTTTTGGAGAGATGCAGTACCAGCAGATAGGGGTGGGTCTGTTGGGTCTGTTGGCTCATAAAGAGCAGGACGGTGGTGAGTAGCACAGAGCCTATGAGTGAGATATTGAAATATCCTACCCCGTTGGCGATGCCTACGGTGATTGCCCAAAAGATAAAAACCAAGTCCACTGGGTCTTTGATGGGGGTTCTAAACCTGACGATGGACAACGCTCCTACCATTCCAAGCGATAGTATGAGGTTACCACTAATGGTCATGATAATAAGCGTGATAACCATGGTGATGGCGACCAACGAGACGTTGAAACTTCTTTGGTAAAGCACCCCTTGGAATGTTTTTTTGTAGACAAAAAATATAAAAAGTCCTATGAGAAAAGAGACCGTTAGGTTAACAATAATCTCTATGGTTCCAAATCTCTCCATCCCACTGTTCATGGCGATGAAGCTTTTACTAAAGACATCGTTGATGGTTATCGCTTCCATGTTAGTTGTCCTCCCATTGCTCTATTTTGAAAAATCGTCTGCCCAAAGTATATTTGCTTATCGCCATTCGCTCAACAGCATCAATCTGTAGTGTTCGGTGTATAAACTCAGGGAGTACGGTCTCATATTTTATCTCCATTATCTGTTTTCCTTCTAGTATCACGGGTATGGTATGTAAATTGGTGCTAAATATATCAAAATCTGTATTACATGAATGTAAATTTTTATCAAAAGTGATACGAATATTGAAAAAATCAAAAATAAAGGCATCACGTGTGTAGTCTATAATAACTTTTGGTCGGTAGTGTTTGGTGGTAAACTTCCTATATATCTTATTAAGCACAGGGTTGTTATAGGTCAAAAGTTCACCATACTCTCCTGCGATTATCTTTTTTGCACTCTCTTTGGTGATGGTGGCAGTCTCTTTAAATATCTGATTGTTGAGCTTATTTTTTATCTCAAATTTGACGCTATTGGTGTTGGTGTCGTAGATTCTCATGCGATATTTGGCGCGTATCATGTCACCCGACTGTTTTTCATAGAGGCACTCATCATCAAAAGAGTCAAAATAGAGGCTTCGGATGAAGTAACCTTTCGTAGGGGTACTGTGTGCGTCTGCTTTTAGGATATGTTTGAGACGACTGACCAAGGCTAGATACTCGATGGTGGAGATGTAGTATTTTAACTCATGTCGTTTGACGTGTAGATTACTCATAGTTTACCTTTGATTCTTTGTCCACGGTGACGGTATGGTTTCCTATAAATGAGAGATTTTTGGCGTGTAGAAATCCACCCTCATCATATCGCTTGTTTTTATGGTAGAGGTTTATCGCTTTCTCTTTGCTGTCTATAAAGGTTAGGTTGGATGCGGTGACTTTGGATTTGTCTTTTATCTCTAGTCCGATATTGGTTCTTGTGAAGGTGGCATTGTCAATCTCTGCTGTTGACCACTCTCCCACGGAGATGCCTTTGTCTCCTGTGTCGATAAATGTGTTGTTCATGGCTTTTAGTTGGGTGGTCATAATGTCCAACCCATCATTCCCCGAATTTTTAAAAATAGAGTTGGTGATGGTCACCTCTGAGATATCAATGTCCAGTCCATCACTTCGTGCATCTTTAAACAGAGAGCTGTCCACTGTCCCGTTGGCATAAGCGATGTGCATCGCATCATCACCGATAAAATTTCTGCCAATGGTACAGTGTTTGACGGTAAAATTTTTGGTATCGTGAATATTAAAGGGACTGGTGTAGTGGATGAGGTTTCTGCTGTCTACTGAGCCATTTTCAAACATACAGTACTCAAAATGTGAATTTGAAGTGGCTTGACCTTGCACGGCGACGATGCCCCATGGCTTGGTTTTATCTTTTGCTATAAATCTTATGGTTTTATCTTCTCTTCCCATGGCTTCTACTTTACCATAAAAGAAGATAGAGCAGTTTGCTTCCATGCTAAAGGTGGTATTGGGTTTGATGATGACGGAGGTTTGTTGGTCAAACACCAATGTTTTACTAACGGAGATATTTCCCTCTAAGATTTTTAGGCTCTTCTTGGGTGGGATTAGTTGCCACGGATGAATGGAGGTTTTTTTGATATGCTTTGGGTTTATGGTGTGTACTTTTTCTACGGTAATATTTTTTCCTGTAATTTTGTTAAGAAATTTAAAATCTTTGGCTCTTAAATCGTTGTTACTATATATAAGAAAGGAATAATACTCTTTGGCAGGAACAACATCCATATTGCCTGATAGCAGTAGGCTGAAATGCTCTACTCTTTTTTTGAGTGCCAGTCTGGCAGGGTAGACCGAGAGTTTGCCCTGAACCAATATATCTGAGTTGTCTAGTTTTTTATTGAAGTTTATGTCTTTATAGATAGAAAGATTTTTATCTCTTAGTTCTATTTCTATAGGAGAGTTACCCCCACTTAGTACCTCTAGTAGATAGATATGGGTGGTGGGGTCTTTTTTTAAGCTATAAGAGAGTGTTGCATTTTCAAATACTCTCTTTAGCTTTTTTTGTCTCATGCTATAATGATAGAGTTTGTCTCTGAGCGTTTTGTTCATATCTTCGACTGTAAAAGGTTGAGAGAACCAACCTTTAAGAAGTCTGTTATTATATAACGCTCTATCTTTATAAGGGTCAGCCTCCAAATCAGCTTGTTGCTCTTTAAATATTTTGCTTAACGAGGCTTTTAGCGTTGAGTGCTTAAATATATCTTGTTGCATTAACTCATAAGTTATCTTGTCTCTTTGGTACTCTAGCAGTGGGTTTTGACTAATTTTTTGGAGTAGAGGATAAACCGATACATCTTTTGTACCGTAGGGATGCCAAAATCTTAAATCCCATTGAATGGGTTGAAACTTTCCTCTGTAGGGGTCAAAATATATCTTGTGGTTATGATGATAGTCATGGTGTTCACTCCCAAATATGACATCGAGTGCAAAATATTTATAATACTTATCTTTGTCAAGCATGGTGTTTACAAACGTGTAAAACTCTTTGTGCTTCATCTTCTGTATGGCATTGATAAAGTACTCTATATCCTCTCTGTTATTTTTCTGTTCAGCATTTCTGGCTGCTTTTTTGTCCCAATATTTTGTATTGTACCAGAGGTTTGAGACCCCCTCTTTGGTAGTGGGTGCATTCTTACCATAGTTGTCTCCATAATAGATACTTCCTGGCATGAGTTTGTGTTTTCTAAGCATACTCTCATCTGCTTGACTAAGATAAAAATAGACCCCTGCATAATTACCATTTATAAAAACTCTGGCAGGAAAATAGTCAGGTGAGATAATCCCCAGTTTTGAAGAAATTTGATAATTGATAATATCTACGACGGTATAGTCGTAGGGAGGGTTGATAAGGTTAAATTTTTTTTCCATATTATAGGTATCTTTTGAGGAGAGCTTGATTCGTAGGGACTTTTGGGGGTAGAGCCAGTGAAAGTTGTTGTCTCCTCTGTATCTTAAACTTACTTTTTGTATCTTTTTGGGATGGTCACTGACTTGCATATAGGCATTCACATAGTGGTCTCTGCCACTTTCAGGCAGATTGACATTTAGGCTTTTTATATCTTTGGGGTCAATGGTGAAACGAAATGTTTTTAGCTTAGAAGAGGTGTCTTTTTGGGGCTTGGATGCCAAAAAATTTATTTTATCTTTTTCAATCTCATTTTTGAGCAAAAAATAGAACAGTTCAGTGTTAAACTCTAGCTCTTCATTGACCTTGTTTTTGTAAACAGCATAGGTGGACAATGCCCGTATGGGATACTGCAGTGCTACCACTAGAAGCAGTAGCAGGAGTACTGAAATTGGTAATAGATATCGCTTCATTTACAGGTACTTAGGAGCTGATTATTGATATGAGAGGCGATTTTTGACCAGAGATAGTTGCTGCTCTCTTGGTGTCCATTGTGACCAAGGGTTGTGGCGAGTCTATTATCTTCGAGAAGTTTACCCAGTTGAATATCTAGATTTTTCTTATTGGCATAGAGACCCGACAGCCCATCTTTGACCAGTTCGGTAAAGGCAGGACATTGCTCATTGATAATAACAGGTTTTTGTAACATCCACGCCTCAACAATAACAATACCAAAGCTTTCACTCTCGCTCATATTGACAAGGGCTAGTGATTTTTTTAATGCCCCCAAGACCACCTCTCTGGGCTGTTCTCCGAGATAATGGGTAAATTTTGAATTTATGGTTCTGTTGTCTTCCTCACGACCTATCATCACCAAGTTACAGCGATGCTCTTTTTGGTTTATCTTCTCAATAGCTTCTACAATAACATCATAGTTTTTAGCTCCTGATTTTCTTCCCAGATAGAAAAAAAATGGTTTTTTGCTATTATAGAGTTTATCAAATGCGTGGGTGGAGATATTGGTATATTCAGA
>CAYVNI010000046.1:0-5983 GCA_964452815.1 uncultured Sulfurovum sp. | reverse complement strand
ACTTTTTAAATAGTTTTAATTTTAGTCCTTTTCTATTAAAAGGGCTTTTTCTTCTTTTATGCTATAATGGCACTCCACAAACAGTTATAAAAATCCTCAAATTTATCAAAAATACCTCTTAAGAATTGAAAGAGTAGTCATATTAGTAGTCATTTTTATTATTGTTTTTCACTAAACCCCTAAATATAGGCTACTAAAGGTAACAATGTGGTAGACCCCCGACCCACCACTTCACAATCTTATTCTAAACTTCTACTTTATTAATTTTAGATGTACTGTAAATCTCTTTGCATCCACAAATCCAGTGATACTTTTATTCTCTAAATAGTTATTATTGGTATCAAAAAATATAATATTAGGTGTGCCAAAGAGGTTATACTTTTTAAGTATCGCGATCTCCTCTTCCGTTTGATTGCTAATATCAACGGTAATAAATGTGAAGCGTTTTAACTCATCTTTTACCTCTTGATTGGCAAATGTGAATTCCTCCAGTTCGCGACACGCAGAACAGGATTTTTTGGAAAAATCCACCACAACAGGTAGATTACTTGATGCTATCTCTTTTTTTAGTCGTGCTAAAGAATAGCCTTGATGCTCTTCTATTTTTTGAGTGAGATGGCTTTGAGTGCCTGAAGAGGTAAACTTCTCAAACGGATGAAGCATGGAAGTTGTACCACTTAAAAATCCAACCAACAGAGAGATACCATAAACAAGCGAAACTAAACCTGTAAGTTGTAGCAATTTTCTTTTACTATTACTACTAAAAACCCCCATAAAGAGTGAGATACCCATAAAGAGCAAAGCCCATAATAAAATGGTAATCTCTACAGAAACCACTTTTGAGAGCATAAAGATGGAAAGCCCTAACATAATAACTCCAAAAACCTGAGAGACTCTGTCCATCCATCCCCCTGCTTTTGGCATAAACCTACCTGCTCCTAAGCCGATAAGAAGCAGAGGAAATCCCATACCCATACTCATCATAAACAGTGCCAATCCACCCAAAAGGGCATCACCTGTTTGAGAGATAAAAATAACAGCTCCTGCCAAAGGGGGAGCGACACAGGGACCGATAATAAATGCTGACAGGAAGCCCATTACTACTGTTCCTACTATCCCTTTTCCCTTGGCACTGTCACTTGCGGTGTTAATTTTAGATTGCCACTTTGAGGGAAGTTGTATCTGATAGTAGCCAAAGAGCGAAAAAGCCAATGCTAAAAATATCAGAGCAAATGTTATCAATACCCAAGGGTTTTGCATGATTGCTTGAATATCTGCTCCTAAAAGACCTGAAAGAACTCCTACTGTAGTGTAGGTAATCGCCATGGATAAAACGTAGATTAAAGAGGTAAAAAATCCGTGGATTGCACTCTGGCTTTTACCTTCTGATTGGGCAACCAAAATACTAGAGAGAATAGGTATCATGGGAAAAATACAGGGAGTTAGTGCCAAAAGTAGCCCCAAGATAAAAAAGAGAAGCACCACAAAAAAAGAGCTTTCTGCTTTTAATACATCTACTATACTTCCTGTATTTGATGCTGAGGTTAGGCTTATAATCTTATCCAAAAACCCATTAGATGCACCAGATGGGACATCAAATGTAAACTCTTTTTCTATTGGATTATAGCAAAGACCATTATCGGAACATCCCTGAAATTCAAGAAGAAGCGTATATCTACTACTCTCTATTTTTGAAGTTATCTGTGCAATAGGAATAGCCACACGTACTTCATTTGTATAGACCATATCACCGTCAATCTCATGAGCTATTGGTGCATCAAACTTCACCTCAAAATCTTTTGGCTTAATAACACTATAGTTTAAGCTTTTAGCATAAAGATGAATCCCTTTTGCCAAAATAATTTTGGTCTCAAGCATCTCGCCATTTTCTGTAACAGAAAGATTAAATGCCTCTTTTGGACTAAGATGTTTAGGGGGAATCTCCGCAAATCCAAAGGAGAGTATGAGCATAAGAAAAAATGGTGTTAATATTTTCATAATTGTTTACCTTATTATTAATTTATTATTATAAAATATTACTATAGTTTTATGAATATTTTATGAAAAAGTAGAGGCAAACAGAATGCACATACTCATTATTGATGATAACAAAGAGATTGTTTTTGGACTTACAAAACTACTAAAAGAGTCAAATTTCGAGACCTACTCGGCGTATAATCTAGAGGAAGCAAACGAAGTTATTTATAAACAGAGTTATGATTTGATTATCCTAGATTGGATGCTACCTGATGGTAGTGGTGTAGAGTTTTTAAAAGAGCAACGCAATACCTACCTAGAGACACCTGTTCTGATTCTCTCTTCAAAAGGAGAATCTATCCAAAAAGTAGAAGCCCTTGATGCAGGAGCAGATGATTATATGCAAAAACCCTTTTCAAATATTGAGCTTTTAGCAAGGATTCGAGTTCTCTTACGCCGAAACAGTCGACAGAAGCAGTCAGCCATTATTATCAATAATCTAAAGGTAGAATTATCTACCAGAGAGGTATTTGTAGATGAAGTAGCAATTATCCTCTCAAAAAAGGAGTTTGAACTCTTGGAGTTTCTTCTTTTAAATGATAATGTGGTCTTAACCAGATATCAAATTAGTGAACACCTCAACCGTGATTTCGACTCATTTCCCTCCAGTAATATCGTGGATGCCCACATCAAAAACCTTCGTAAAAAATTGGGCTGTGCCTCTAAAGTAATTGAGACCGTTCGTGGGGTTGGTTTTAGAATAAAAATAGCAAAAGATTAATTTTTCTGAACACTAAACCCAGATTTTTTCCACTCAACCATACCACCAGAGAGATTAATAACCTCAAAACCACTCTTTTCTAACATTCGAGAAGCAGAGAGACTTCGATTTCCACTTCGACAGTAGATTAAAATTTTTTTAGATTTATTTATCATTTCAATATTTTGAGCTAAAACTCCCAATGGAATAAGTTTTGCACTTTGAATATAACCATCCTCTTTGAACTCTTTTGGGGTTCTGACATCTAAAAGTGTAACATTATCATCACTCTCCAATAAAACATATGCCTCTTGTGCATTGATACTGGGGAAGTTGGTCAAAATCCATCCCTTCTGATAGGAAAAATAAGCCAACATAACTATAAGTACGAACCAATATAATATATCGGTAAAAGATTTTTTCATTTGGTCTTATCTACCTGATTCTAATTTTTTAATTTCATTCTCTTTTATCTCTATGGTCTCTTCTGCTTTAAGCAAAACTTGTTCAAACTCTAACATCTCTTTATCTTTATTTGATAATTTCTCTTCAAGAGTTCTAATGAGTGCATTATTGCTTGTCTTATTTTTTTCTGTTTGAAGCCTCCTTAATGTCTCTGAGGTATTACTTAGTAATGTATTCTTCTGCATTAATTGACCTTTTAAATCTTTATTTGTTTTAAGATATTCTGTAGAGAGGGATTTTTCATTTTCATAAAGCTTCTCCAACTGCTTCATACGAATCACTGCTTCGCTATCTACATATTCATCTTCAAGACTCTCCTCCATAAACTCTTCTGAACGTAATGCCCGTGATAATAGCCATCCAATAATAGCACCCAGTAATAATGCTAAAACTAAACAAAGTACCATTTGTCCTATAATTTCATACATAATTTATCTTCCTTTGATTTTAATTTCAACACGTCTATTGATTGCACTGTTTGGTCTATTTTTAAGTAGTAATCTTGTCTCACCAAAACCTTTTGCAACAATATTTTTGGGATTCAACCCCCTGCTCCCTAGATAGTTCTTAACACTCTTTGCACGTTGTGTGCTAATCCATTGATTTGTTTTTGCCTTTCCACTCGCATCTGTGTGACCCTCTACTTCAATATAAATATCCTTCTGTTTTTTTAAAATAACAATAATTTTATCAAGTGTTTTTTTACCTTTTTTAGTGATTTTTGCACGATTTTTATAAAAGTTGATATGCTTCTTTTTTAAAATATCAGAAATTTTCTCCTCCACTATTTTCAGAGAACTGTTATCTGCATTTACTTGATGAGTCTCTACCTTTGAGGATACAACTTCTCTATCTTTTAGGCGAGTTTCATTTTTTATATTGTAAATAGCCAAATAGGGTGTTAATATCCTTTCCAGTTTAGCCATAGACCCTTTCTCATTAAACTCTCCAGTAATACGAATAGAGTTTCCATCAACTTTTAAATTTGCCATTTTCATATTTTCACGATGAAATAGCTCAATCGTCTCAGTTGCCAACGCTTTCCACTTTGGCATCACCTGCTCTGAAGAAAAATGTATTTTCTTATCACATTTAAGCTTTTCACATTGGCTCATTAAGACTAATTTTAAAATATCACTATTCTCAAGAATGGGCATTTCACCATCTATGGTGATTAACTCTTTTTCTATTTTATAATCTAAAGAGGATACCTTTAGGGTTTTTATTTTTTTATTTATCTCTTGTACTTTTTGCTCTTGTTCAACCTTTTCAATAGGTAGCGTTTGAAAATCCCTAATTTTAGACTTAATTACTTGAGGTGTGCTATCAACTTGAAATACTTCAACAATATTAGTTTTTTCACTACTTGTATCCGCAATAAGTTTGCTATCTGTACTTTTACCTATATCCTCAATAACCATATCATAGTTAAAATAGACACAGGTGATAATGAGTGCAAATGAGCTTAATAGACCAAAAAAAATAATTTTTGTTGACTGCTTCATCTTTTCCCTTTTTAAACATTTAATGTTCTTTTTTATTATATTTAAAATTTATTGTAGCGTATTATAGCCAAAAAATATGTTAAAAAACTCAATAAAAATATTTCTTTCTGTATTCAAATTAAAAAAATATGTTAGAATTTAAAAAAAGTAATCACATGACCATATTAAATACCACCTACACCTATATTAATGAGGCTTTTTATAAAAATATAGCCATTGCCTACAGTGATAAAATTGAAGCAATAGACTCCTTAGATAACTTGAAAATAAAATTTCCAAATGCAGAGATAAAGGTAAAAGAGAAAAATTCAGTTCTCTACCCTGGATTTATCAATACCCACGTACACCTAGAGTTCTCATCCAACAAAACCACGCTACAATATGGAGAGTTTATGCCGTGGCTAGACTCTGTCATAGAAAACCGAGAAGATTTGGTAGCCAACTGTGATAATAGCGTCATGAAACAGGCGTGTGACGATATGTTGGCTTCAGGAGTCACCACCTTTGGGGCTATCTCCTCTTTTGGAGCAGAGCTAGAGGTCTGTAGACAAACCCCTCAAAAAGTCATCTTTTTTAATGAGTTAATAGGCTCAAATGCCACCACAGCTGACATGCTTTACGCCGATTTTTTAGAGCGTCTTGACGCATCAAAACGCTCTAAAAATGAAGGAATCATCCCTGCCATTGCCATTCACTCCCCCTACTCTGTTCACCCTATTGTGCTAAAACGTGCGATTGAAGTAGCCAAAAATGAGAGTCTACCCCTCTCTGCCCATTTTTTAGAATCCCAAGCAGAGCGAGAGTGGCTAGAGAAAGAGTCAGGAGCGTTTTTAGAGTTCTTCAAAAAGTTCTTCTCTACCTCACGAGCTGTGACCAATATTTCAGAATTCATGCAAAACTTTGATACTGTTCCGACCCACTTTACTCACGCCGTACAAGCCACAAAAGAGGAGTTAGCCTATCTCGCCCAAAAAAACCACTCCATCGCCCACTGCCCACGCTCAAACCGTCTCTTAGGCTGTGGTAGACTTCCCATCGAGGAATTAATCGTTTTAGAGATGCCCTTTAGTGTCGCAACCGATGGTCTTAGCTCCAATAACTCACTAAATATCTTTGATGAGCTTAGAGCAGGACTCATGCTTCACCACCAAGGACCTCTTGATAAACTCTCAAATATGCTCATCAAAGGCATCACCTCCACCCCTGCTAAAATATTTGGTCTCAACAGTGGAAGCATAGAGATAGGAAAAGATGCAGATTTTGCGATTATCACCCT